>PNJY01000117.1 GCA_013822125.1 Erythrobacter sp.
GTGGTCGCTCGACCGGGGCAAGCTCTATGCTCGCCGCGAGGGGTTGGACCCGCCGCGCCATCGACTGCTCTATGTTCTGGCGCTTTTCCTCGTCGTGCTGGTGCTGCTGATTGTTCCCGGCGCAGCCATCTTCGCCAGCCATGGTGCATTCGCCTCGCTTGGCCTGCCCGACAAGCTGGGCGCGCTGATTTCCAGCGACCCGCAATCCTCGACCATTGCCGGGCTTGTCGGCCGGACGGTGGGGCTTGTGCAGTTGGCTGCGGCGATGGCGATCGGGTGGTTTGCAGGCTGGGGTGTGCTCAAGGTGCTCGGCTTGCCCTGGCGGGCGATAGGCGGCCGGATCCACGAATCGTGGCGCTGGCTTGAGGCGCGCTTTTACGATCATCGCGCGTGGATGCTGATGATCGGCTATTTCGCGCTGATGCTCACCGTGCTGCTGTTCATGAACGTGCCCGCGCAGTTCCAGCCGACGATTGACGAAGGCAGCAGCCGGGTCGAGATCGAGATGGTCCCCGGCACCACGCTGGAATCGACCGAGGTGGTTTCAAGGCAGGTCGCCGACCTGTTTTACCGGCAGCCGGAGGTCGAGCGCGCGCTCGAGCGGGTCCGCGAAGGCAATGCGACGCTCTTCGTCACGCTCAAGGACGAGCGTGATCGCACCCAGATCGAGTTCGAGCGCGACCTTGCCCCGGCGCTGGCGCAGATTCCCGATGCGCGGGTGCGCTTCCAGTCGCAATCGGGCGGGTTTGGCAGCGGCCGCGACATGACGGTCATGCTGGCCGGGTCCGACCCTGTCCTGCTTGAACAGACCGCAGCCACGCTGGTCGAGCAGATGAAAGGGCTCAAGACGCTGGTCGCGCCGCGGATCAGCGCCGATATCAACCGGCCGGAAATCATCATCAAGCCGCGCCCCGGCATTGCCGCCGAGCTGGGCGTGACCACTTCCGCACTGAGCCAGACGATCCGTATCGCGACGCTGGGCGAGATCGAGCAAAACGCCGCCAAGTTCTCGCTCGCCGACCGGCAGATCCCGATCCGGGTCAAGCTGACGCGCGAATCGCGCGGCGATCTGACCACGATCGAGAACCTGCCGGTGCCCACCCGCACCGGGGGCACGGTGCCGCTGTCGCGCGTGGCCGAAATCAGCTTCGGTTCCGGCCCCACCGCGATCCAGCGTTACAACCAGAACCGCCGCGTGCTGGTCGGGGCCGACCTGGCGCGCGGGGTGATCAAGGGAGAGGCGCAGAAGGAAATCGACGCACTGCCCGTGCTCAAGGATCTGCCGCAGGGCGTGATCCGCGATGTTGTGGGCGAGGAAGAATGGCAGCAGGAACTGATCCAGAACCTGATTATCGCCATCGTCGCCGGGGTGCTGCTGGTGTTCGCGGTGCTTGTCCTGCTCTACAAGCGGCTGATGAGCCCGCTGGTCAACATGACCTCGCTGGCGCTGGCTCCGCTGGGCGGCATTTTCCTGGTGTGGATGGCGGGCCAGCCGCAGAGCATGCCGGTCTATATCGGCATATTGTTGCTACTGGGCATCGTCTCGAAGAATTCGATCCTGCTGATCGATTTCGCGATCGAGGAAATGGACAAGGGCACGCGCAAGCGCGACGCGATCATGGAAGCCGGGCACAAGCGTGCTCAGCCGATCGTGATGACCACTGTCGCCATGACCGCGGGCATGATCCCCACCGCCATTTCGCTGACTGGCGATGGTGCCTGGCGCGCGCCGATGGGCACCGTGGTGATCGGCGGGCTGATCCTCTCGACGGTGCTGACGCTGCTGATCGTGCCGGCCGGCTTCAGCCTGGCAGACAGCCTTGAAAGGCGCGTTGGCCCGTGGCTGCGCGATCGCCTGCTTTCCTATCGCCCCGGAGATGATATGAGCGACAGGGGTGATCGCGGAGCAAGAGGTGCAGCCAGACCAATCAACATCCCTGCCAGCCGATACCCCCCCGGGGCACAGCCTGCCGAATGACGCGCAGACCGGGATAGCGGAAGGCGCAGCGTCGCCTCCCGCTATCCGTCCGGGCGCGCCACCTCCACCGCCCGATCGCGCGCGCCGCATGCGCTGGAGCGCCACGGGAATGCTGGTTGTGATGGCCGGGGTGTTCCTGTGGTCGCGGCTGTACGTCGATCTCCATCCTGCCTGGGGCTATGTAAACGCCTTTGCCGAGGCAGCGATGGTGGGCGGACTGGCCGATTGGTTCGCGGTGACCGCGCTGTTCCGCCATCCGCTGGGCATTCCCATTCCGCACACAGCCATCATCCCCAGGAACAAGGACCGGATCGCGCGCACCATGGCGCAGTTCCTGCGCGAGAATTTCCTCACCCCGTCGGTGGTGGCGCGGCGGATGCGGGGGATGAACATCGCGAGCGCGATCGGCGATTTCCTCGTGTCGCCGCCGCAGGCGGTGCCGGAGGAAGGCAATGACCCCTCGCGTATTACCGGTGGTGCGGCCGAACTGCTCGCTGAAGTGCTCGAATCGCTTGATCCCGACCGGCTCGGCGATCAGGTGCGCGCAGGGCTCGCGCGCCAGATCGGCAAGCTCGACATTTCGCCGCTGCTTGGGCGGATGCTCGACAGCGCGATTGCCGATCAGCGCCATATGCCGCTGATGGACGGTTTCATCCGCTGGGCCGGGCTGACGCTCGAGGACAATGAGGAAATGGTGCGCCAGATCATCGAATCGCGCGCCAATGCGGTGCTGCGCTGGACCGGGCTGGATGAGCGCATTTCGGGGTCGGTGCTCGACGGGCTCTACCGTCTGCTGGCCGAAGTTCTGGTCGATCCCGCCCATCCGCTGCGCTCGAAGATCGAGGAGGGGCTGCAAAAACTCGCGCACGATCTGCAACATGATGACACGACGCGCGAACGGGTCGAGGCGATGAAGCGCGACCTTCTGGAAAACCCGGCGGTCGCTGAATGGTGGCTGGGGGTGTGGGAACGCATCCGCCTGTCGCTGATCCGCCGCGCGCGCGATCCCGAAAGCGCGCTGGGCGAGGAAATGCGGCTGGCGCTGGCCGAAATGGGCCATGCACTGCAAGCCGACCAGGGCTTGCAGGATCAGGTCAACCGCTTTGCCCGGCGCACAGCGGTGGGGATTTCGACGCGCTATGGCGGGCAGATCGTCCAGCTGGTGTCTGAAACGGTCAAGCGCTGGGACGCGGTGACGATCACCGCGCGGATCGAAAGCGCGGTGGGCCGCGACCTGCAATTCATCCGCGTCAACGGAACGCTGGTGGGCGGGCTGGTTGGCGTGAGCCTGCACGCGCTGGATGGGGTGCTTTAGGGCGCGCCTTATTAGCTCTGTCCAGCCCCGATGTGCGCAAAAATGACGCGATAACTAATCCCTAACGAAAACTCAGACTGAAGATGTAATATGAGCGCATAGGATGCCCTTCGTTGTCGAGCGCGGGCTTGTATCGGGCGCGCTTCATGCCTTTGCAGGCCACGACTTCGAACGATTGGGGCATTGTGGCGTAAACTTGTCGGCACTCGATGACCTTGCCAGTCTCGTCCACAATCAACCGCAAACGTATGGCGCCTTGCTCGACGTTGCGCGCCACTCGCTCGGCGATTTCGGGGAACACCGCATCCATCACTCGCCTTTCATTGAGCGCAATAGGAAGCCGCACGGCGCTGCGATGGCGATCTAGGTCCAGCCCCCAGCTATTGAGCAGATCTTGAGCACATTGATTGAGCACATTAGTAGCTTCAGATAGTTCGCCAGTCCTGAAGATGACTTCTTTTTTGCCTTGTTGGATTGAGACTGAATCGATTTTTGACGCCTGAACAGGATCGATCTGGGGCAGTGAATGACGAGTCGAGCCGGGTTCCTCGTCCTTCTGATCGTTTGGCGCAAACCACAGGCTTGGGTAGATGATTGCAGCGCCGAACCCTTTGTTCGTCCCAAGGAATTGTTGCATGGTTTCAACAGGAAGAAATCCGCCAAAGTGGGTCGTTACCATTGAAGTGTCAAACTGCTCAAATTCAGGGCCCGCCGCGGTAAATTCGAATGAACTGCTCGGCCAGCCCTGTTCGAAAATCAGCACATGCCGGTTCCCCTCCTCGCCGAACGTGCGCAGGAGGCGGCATTTGTCCTCAGCGAAATCGACCACCCACTGGCTGCTCGGCTCCAGTATGACCGGCGCATCATCCGCGGCCCGAGCGGGGCTGGCAGCAAGGCATACAAGCGCCGCCAGCGGTGCAAAGAAAAAAAGTCTCATATCCCCATCGACCCTCCGCCAAGGTGTCTAACCCGCCGGAACGACGATGTGAACTTCAGATTTCCTGTAATTTCAAAGCTTGCCCGTAAGCTCGGGCACGGCCTTGAACAGATCGGCGATCAGGCGGACATCGCCCATGGTGCCAGCATAATTGAGCGGGGCATCAATTGACTTCGAGCAGCGCCCACCAATCTTGCGCGGCGTGCAGCACGCGGATAATCCTTACATCCTGCGGCGAGGGGCGATAAAAGATCAAGTGGCTGTGGAAGCCCGGAACTTTCCATTTGCGAACGCCGAATAGCAGGGGATTGGCCGTAGGGACCAAGGACCCGATGCTTGGCGACTCGGCGATCTTATCGAAACAGGTCATAACGGACGTGGCAAATCGCCTGGCGGTCTCGACATCAGCTTCGTTGCGCAGCCAGAGTGTCAGCTCCCGCAGATCGCGCCTGGCGACCGAATCTACCTTGAGTGGAAGCAAGATCACTGCCCTGTGGTTGCCAATCTTGCCAGTGCTTCAGAATCTGCCTCGGTCCAATCGGTAGCTTCGCCTCCCAGCCCTTCGAGAAGCAATTCCTCCAGCTTTCCTTGCGCCTTGGCCTTTTCATCGGCGCGAATCAGTTCACGAACGTATTCGCTTGCGCTCGAATAGCGGCCATCGCTGACTTGCGCTTCAATCCAGGCCTTGAGCCGGTGCGGCAGAGAGATATTCATGCTGTCCATATGTGGAAGGTGGCACGGATAGCAGGAAATGGCAATAATTGCCATTGGCACGTGCAGATTCACGATGGAATCGCCGAGGATTGTGTGGCCGGATTGTATGTCGAGAGCGTAACGGTAGGTCCGTCACGTCCGACGTTTCTACCCAACAGAGACAGGGCTTAAAGCTTGCTGGTCAGCTCCGGCACGGCCTTGAACAGATCGGCGACGAGGCCGATGTCGGCAACCTGGAAGATCGGCGCGTCCTCGTCCTTGTTGATGGCGATGATGGTCTTCGAATCCTTCATCCCCGCAAGGTGCTGGATCGCGCCCGAAATGCCGATCGCGATATAGACTTCGGGCGCCACGATCTTGCCCGTCTGGCCGACCTGGTAATCGTTGGGGACATAGCCCGCATCGACCGCCGCGCGGCTGGCACCAATGCCCGCGCCCAGCTTGTCGGCCAGCGGGGTGATCACTTCATCGAAGGTCGCCGCATCCTTGAGCGCGCGTCCGCCCGAAACGATCACCTTGGCGCTGGTCAGTTCGGGGCGCTCGCTCTTGGCGATTTCCGAACCGACGAAGCTGGAAAGCCCGGCGTCGCCGGTTCCCGAAACGGCTTCGACATTGCCCGAACCGCCGCTGGTCGCCGCCTTTTCGAACGCGGTGCCGCGCACGGTGACGACCAGCTTGGCATCGCTCGATTCGACCGTGGCGATGGCATTGCCGGCATAGATCGGGCGGGTGAAAGTCTTGGGCCCTTCGACCGAGGTAATCTCGGAAATCTGCATCACGTCGAGCAGCGCGGCGACGCGCGGGGCAATGTTCTTGCCCGTTGTGGTGGCAGGCGCGACGAATGCGTCATGGCTGTCCATCAAGGACGCCACCAGCGGCGCGACGTTCTCGGCCAGCGCATGCTCGTAAGCGGTATCGTCGGCCAGATGGACCTTGCCCACACCCGCGATCTTCGCCGCAGCCTGGGCCACGCCTGCGCAGCCCTTGCCCGCAACCAGAAGGTGCACTTCGCCCAGCCTGGATGCGGCGGTAACGGCGGCAAGCGTCGCGTCCTTGACCGCGGCGTTGTCGTGTTCGACCCAAACGAGAGTTTTCATGGTTGGAATCCTTTCCTGTCCGGGTCGCTCAAGCGATACCCAGCGCCTTGAGCTTGCCGACCAGCTCGTCGACATCCGCGACCTTGATGCCAGCGCTGCGGACCGGCGGTTCGCTGACCTTGAGCGTCTTGAGGCGCGGCGCGGTGTCGACGCCGTAGTCACCCGGGGCCTTGGTCGCGAGCGGCTTCTGCTTGGCCTTCATGATGTTGGGGAGCGAGGCATAACGCGGCTCGTTGAGCCTGAGGTCGGTGGTCACGATCGCGGGGAGGCAGAGCTTGACCGTCTCGAGCCCGCCGTCGATCTCGCGCTTGACCACCGCATGATCGCCTTCGATCGCGATGGTATTGGCGAAAGTGCCTTGCGGGCGCCCCATCAGCGCGGCGAGCATCTGCCCGGTCTGGTTCGAATCGTCTGAAATCGACTGCTTGCCCATCAGCACGAGTCCCGGCTGTTCCTCGTCGGCGATCGCCTTGAGGATCTTGGCGACGGCCAGCGGCTCGACCTCATCGTCGGTCTCGACCAGAATCGCGCGGTCGGCACCCATCGCCAGCGCGGTGCGCAGCGTCTCGGTGGCCTTGGCCGGGCCGATCGAAACCGCGATGATTTCTTCCGCCTTGCCCGCTTCCTTGATGCGGATGGCTTCCTCGACCGCGATCTCGTCAAACGGGTTCATGCTCATCTTGACGTTGGCCAGGTCCACGCCCGAACCGTCCGCCTTGACCCGCGGCTTGACGTTGTAGTCGATCACCCTTTTCACGGGCACGAGGATTTTCATGGGAATACCTTTCCTCTTCGCAAACTCGCTGTCGCTGCCATTTTCGCCTAGATGACGTTTCCGTAAACGTCAAGTGTGCGCCGCAGCATCAGCCACCTTCTTCACGCCGCCTTCTTCACTTCGGCGACGATCTTCTTTGCGGCGTCGCCCAGATCGTCTGCGCTGACGATGGCGAGGCCCGAATTGTTGAGGATCGCCTTGCCTTCGCTGACGTTTGTGCCTTCGAGCCGCACCACCAGCGGCACCGAAAGGTTCACATCCTTCGCCGCGGCGACGATACCATTGGCGATAATGTCGCACTTCATGATCCCGCCGAAGATGTTGACGAGGATGCCCTTAACCGCCGGGTCCTTGAGGATGATCTTGAACGCCTCGGTCACCTTCTCCTTGCTGGCGCCGCCGCCAACGTCGAGAAAATTGGCCGGGAACGCGCCGTTCAGCTTGATGATGTCCATCGTCGCCATGGCGAGCCCCGCGCCGTTGACCATGCAGCCGATATTGCCGTCGAGCTTGATGTAGGCGAGGTCATGCTCGCTCGCCTCGACTTCGGCCGGGTCTTCCTCGGTCACGTCGCGCAGCGCCTCGACATCCTTGTGGCGGTAGAGCGCGTTCGAATCGAAGCTCATCTTGGTGTCGAGCACCAGCAGGTTGCCGTCTTCGGTTTCGACCAGCGGGTTGATTT
>PNJY01000118.1 GCA_013822125.1 Erythrobacter sp.
GGGCAAACATCCGGATAAGCTAGGGGGTGGAATCAGGCCGCAGCGCGCCACAGCGGGAATTGCACCAGCCTGTCTTTTGCGGGCAACACTGCGGTGATCGCCCGCGCGGGTTGCAGCGCCGCGCGGATCGCCGGATCGGCCGCATCCATGCCGCCGGTATAGGCGCCGAATGCGGGCAGGATCATCCGGCCCGATTGCTCTGACGAACCTTCTGCCACCACCACGCAGGGGCGAACGATGCTGCGTTCGCGCACCCGCAGCCGCAGCTTGGGGTGGAAGTGGCCGGAAATCTCGGGCCGCTCCTCGCCCGCGCTCGCCTCGTGCCTCAGCGTTACTCCCGCGACCTCAAGCTCGTGGGCGATGGTGCCGCGCAGATTGCCGCTCAGCCCTTCGTCGTGATTGCCGGTGATCCACACCCATTCGGCGGCGCGGGTCAGTGCGTCGAGCATGCCCGCCGCATGCGGCTCCAGCCGGGCTTCTCCGTCCGCATCGTGAAAGCTGTCACCCAGCGCATAGACGAGCCGTGCCCCGGTCTCGCGCAACGCGCCCGCCAGCCGGGCGAGCGTTTCACGGCTGTCATAAGGCGGGATCATCTGGCCGCGCGCGGCAAAGAAGCTGCCCTTCTCCAGATGCAGGTCGGCCACCAGCAGCGCCCGCTCGCGCGGCCAATAGAGCGCGCGACCGTTCACCAGCAGCATTTCCTGGTTTGCGAACGAAAGGGGAACCATGCATGCCTCTTGCCGCGCCGCGGCCACTTTGGCAAGTGGGACGGATGACCGATTGGCAGCCTCATAACGCACGCGCACAGCAATGGTTCGAAACCTTGCGCACCCGCATCTGCGCCGCATTCGAGGAAATCGAGCGCGAGGCGGGATCGGACGCAAGCTTCGATTATCAGAGCTGGACGCGCGAGGAACCCGGCAGCCCCGATCCTGGCGGCGGCACCCGTGCGCTGATGAAGGGCAAGGTGTTCGAGAAGGTCGGGGTCAATGTCTCGAGCGTGAAGGGCAGCTTCGCGCCCGAATTTGCCGCCACCATCAACGGGGCGAGCGCGGATCAGCCCGGTTTTACCGCAACCGGGATCAGCCTGGTCGCGCACATGGCCAATCCGCATGTGCCCGCCGTGCACATGAACACGCGGTTCCTCACCACGCAGGCGGCCTGGTTCGGCGGCGGGGCCGATCTCAACCCGCCGACCCCCTATGACGAGGATACCGCAGAGTTCCACGCTGCCTTTCGCGCCACTTGCATGGCGCACAACCCCACATATTACGAACGCTTCAGCAAATGGGCGGACGAATATTTCTTCATCCCGCATCGCGGCGTGGCGCGCGGGGTGGGCGGGATTTTCTACGATCACATGGAATGCGCCGACCCTGACAGTGACGGGGGGGCCGCGTTCGAGCGCAATTTCGCCTTCACCCGCGACGTGGGCGAGACGTTTCTCGACGTGTTCCCGCGGCTGGTGCGCCGCCGCATGGGGACCGAGTGGAGCGATGCGGACAAGCGCACCCAGCTCGAATGGCGTGGTCGCTATGCCGAATTCAACCTCGTCTATGACCGGGGCACGCTGTTCGGGCTCAAGACCGGCGGCAATGTCGATGCGATTTTGATGAGCCTTCCGCCCGAGGCGGTTTGGAGCTGAATCTAGGCTATCCTTCACTACCGGCCTTTCCGCGAAAGACCCGTTGGGCCCAGGCACGATGGAACGCGCCGATGGAACGCGCCGATGGAACACCATGATGGAACACATAAGCGGCTGATGGAAAAATCCGACATGGCGATATTTGCGCGTTGTTTGAATGGGTTGATGCCTGGCACCTGCGCCAATGTGTGACTTTCGCTTGCGGACGCCTGCACGCAGTCCATGAGGGCGATTTGTGCGGAGCGAAAAATGGGGGCGAGGCATGGCGCGTTCCGTGGTCGGTTTGGTGTGAGCGTGATCAAGGCCTAACTCGGCGGCACGAAGTAGGAAAACCGACCGGGAGGGGACAGCCTGAGCCCGCACCCTTTGAGGGGAGCAAACTCCCCTCCCTTGAGGGAGGGGATGGGGGTGGGTGTCCAGCCATCCCGGCAAGCCGGAAATCCTGAACCTGTTACGGTAATTGGAGGGGGTCGGAGATGACAATACAGGGTTGGCGGGTTATGTGCCGGTGACAGGCGATCCTCGATCATCATCAATTAAGATTACTGTCCCCGAAATTGCCAGGAATTGGCGGACTGGATAAAATTACCGAGTGCGCTGGATTAGTGAGAGGCTCTCTATGAAGCAATCATTTCGTATAAATGCCCTTAGCTCGTTTAGAATAATAATAATTTTGTTTCTTATATCTAGTTTACCATATTTCTCATTATATGAGCTCTATTCTACAGGAGGAATTGATTTTCAGGCTGTCGGATCCGGTAGATATCAACGACCCACCTGGATTTCATATCTAATTGGATGGATAATTTTTGGATACATCTGCTATACATTAATTATTCCTTGGGTTAAATGCATCATTCGCGGTAGTATTTTTGTATTTTACGACGATTCAATACAAGTCGGGAAGGTAATAATTCGTTTTAATGATATAAACCAAATAAAAAGACGAATTCTAATGAATGACTATATTATTTATTGTAAAAACGGGCGACATCGAGTTCACTCAAATTTTAATAATAAAGCGAAAACGGAATTTACAGAAAAGTTTCGCGAATTGATTTTGTAAGAGATTTAGTTGTTCAGTAATTTCGTGGATAGTATACGTTATTGCTCCTTTAGCACTGCTGGTCCACCAAGTCCGCCTGCAACAGGAATTCCAAGGACAGTGTGCTTAGTCCCCCACCCCTCTCCCTCCCTGAACGGGTGGTGGGATGCAAACACTCGCGCCAACCCGTTCCCCATGCGTCACCCCCTGTTTTCCATTCTCTGGACAGTGTCGCAAGTGTCGCATGTCTGTCTTCCGCACGCCCATCCGGGCGCGCGATATCCTCACTTTCGGTCGGCAAGCCGACCTTCGCTGCGGGCGGGCATTCGCCCTTGCGGCGCTGCGCGCCGATAACTCTGTTTGCGCTACCGTGGTTCGCGCTACTTGAGCGCGTTCTTGAGTTCAGCACGCCCGTCCGGGCGCGAATTCGATTTCCCGCTTGCGCTTTGCGCCGCAATCCCCACACAATCACCGTACAATGCTGCGCCAGTACGAACTTGTCGAAAGGGTCCTGGGATACGATCCTGACGCCGATCAGGCGCTGCTCAACCGCGCCTACGTCTATACGGTGCAGAAGCACGGTTCGCAGCAGCGCGCCAGCGGCGACCCGTATTTCAGCCATCCGGTCGAGGTGGCCGGGCTGATGACCGATCTCAAGCTCGATCAGGAAACCATCATCACCGCGCTGCTCCACGATACCGTGGAGGACACGCTGGCCACGATCGAGGATATCGAGGCCAATTTCGGGCCCGAAATCGCCCGGCTGGTCGATGGCGTGACCAAACTGAGCAAGATCGAGCAGATGGCCGAGAACGAACGCGCTGCGGAAAACCTGCGCAAGTTCCTGCTGGCGATGAGCGAGGACATCCGGGTGCTGCTGGTCAAGCTGGCGGACCGGCTGCACAACATGCGCACGCTCCACTTCATCAAGAGCCCGGCCAAGCGCCAGCGGATCGCGCGCGAGACGATGGATATCTATGCCCCGCTGGCCGAGCGTGTGGGCATGTATGAATACATGCGCGAGATGCAGCTGCTCGCCTTCGAACAGCTCGAACCGGAAGCCTTCGCCACGCTCGGGCGGCGGCTCGAGGAACTGCGGAGCAAGGACGGCGGGCAGGTCGATGCGATCGCGCTCAAGATCAAGCAGGCGCTGGCCGAAAGCGGGCTCATGGTCGAGGTTTCGGGGCGCGAGAAGCACCCCTATTCGATCTGGAAGAAGATGGCCGAACGCCACGTCAACTTCGAGCAGGTGACCGACATCATGGCCTTCCGCGTGATCTGCGAGAACGAGGCCGATTGCTACCACGCGCTGGGGGTGCTGCACACCACCTGGCAGTTCCTGCCGGGCAAGTTCAAGGACTATATCTCCACCCCCAAGGTCAACGGATATCGCTCGCTCCACACTTCGCTGATGTACGAGAATTCGATGCGGGTGGAGGTGCAGATCCGCACCCGCGAAATGCACCAGCGTAACGAATTCGGGCTGGCGGCGCACTGGGCCTACAAGCAGGACGACCGGCCCGACGGGCAGGTCGGCTGGCTGCGCGACCTGATCGAGATCGTCGATGCCAGCCACGATGCCGAGGAAATGCTCGAACACACGCGGTTGGCGATTTACCAGGACCGGATCTTCGCCTTCACCCCCAAGGGCGCGCTGTTCCAGCTGCCCAAGGGCGCAACCGCGGTCGATTTCGCCTTTGCCGTGCATACCGATCTGGGCGCGCTGACGGTCGGGGCCAAGATCAACGGCCGCCACATGCCGCTGCGCACCCCGCTGCAGAACGGCGATGTGGTGGAGATCATCAAGAGCAAGAATGCCGAGCCGCAGCTGTCATGGCTGGGCTTCGTCGTCACCGGCAAGGCGCGCGCCGCGATCCGCCGGGCGCTGCGCATGAAGGAGCGCGAGGAGGTGGCCGGTATCGGCCGCATGCTGTTTGACGGGATCGCCGCCCGCGTCCCGGCGAAGATCGGCAAGAAGGCGATCCGCGAGGCGTTGAAGCGGCTCGAAATGGAGGAGGAGGACGATCTGATGTTCGCCATCGGATCGGCGCGCATTTCCGACCGCGAGGTGATGGAGGCGCTGGTCCCCGGCTCCACCGCAGAGATCGAGGAGAGCGCCGATTGGGCGCGGCGCGAAAAGACCATCTCGATCCGCGGACTGACACCCGGGGTGGGTTTCAAGCTGGCGGAATGCTGCCATCCGGTGCCGGGCGACCGGATCGTGGGTTTGAGGAAGCAGGGCGAGGGGGTGGAAGTCCACGCGATCGACTGCTTCCATCTGGCGCAGGGCGAGGATGCCGACTGGCTCGACCTCAACTGGGGCAACCGCTCGCAGGGCGCGGTCGGCCGGCTGCGGGTGACGCTGTATGACCGGCCCGGCACGCTGGCCGAGATCGCGGGCCTGTTTGCCCGCAACCTCGCCAATGTGAAGACCCTGAGCCATACGCAGGACGATCCGCCGTTTTCGAGCTATGACATCGATCTGGAGGTGCAGGATCTGGCGCACCTCACCCGCATCCTCAGCGCGCTGCGCGCCAGCGACGCGGTAGCCCAGGCGGAAAGAATATAGCCGGAACGGATTTGATGGCTGTAATCGGGATCGATCATGTGCAGCTCGCCATCCCCGCCGGAGGTGAGGACAAGGCGCGCGCCTTCTTCGTTGCCGTGCTCGGGATGCGTGAAGTGCCCAAGCCGACAAACCTGTCGCCAAGCGGATGCTGGTTTGAAAGCGGGGCGCTGAGCCTGCACATCGGGGTTGATCCTGATTTCCGCCCGGCAGCCAAGGCGCATCCGGCGCTGCTGGTGGATGATCTCGCCAGCCTTCGCGCGCGGCTTGAGGCGGCAGGCTGCGAAACGCGCGATGACGAGCCGATCGAAGGCTATCAGCGGTGCTTCACCAGCGATCCCTTCGGCAACCGGATCGAGCTGATGCAGAGGGTCTAAATCAGCTCGAGCTCCAGTCGCACCTCATCGCCTGCGGCAAGGTCCTCGGCGTGCATGACCTTGCGGCTGACGAGCAGGATCCATTCGCGTTCTTGTCGCCCCACCGCGTTGCTACTTGAGGGCGATTTTTGCGGAAACACCGAACTCTTCCATTCCGTCTCGCCTATACGCGCCACCACCTTGACCGATCCGAAACCGCGCCGCGCGCCATATTCGAGCCTGCGCAGCCGCTCGTGCATCGCGATCGCCTCCGCTGCGTCATCCGTGATGACGAGCAGGTGATATGTTCCGCGATCGCCCTGCCAGCGGACAAGCGGGGCAGTGAAGACCAGCCTTTCCATCGTCATTGCGAGGAGCGAAGCGACGAAGCAATCCAGGGACCGGCCATGGATTGCCGCGTCGCCCTTGCGGGCTTCTCGCAATGACGAGACGGGTTCATTCAGAGACGACCCGCCGCACCGGCACGGGGATATTGCAGATATCCGCGCCGCCCGCAGGATGGATGAAGAAGGCGTCGCGGCGGTTGGCGCGGGCCTCGGCATAGCGCGCGAAGCTCTCGCCTTCGGTGGAGAGATATTCAAATCGGGGTTGCTCGGACGGCGCAAGGTCGCCCGCCACCCGCACGCTCACGATCGGCGTGCGCTTGTCAGCCTCGAAATCGGCGTAGAAGCCGAGATCGCCCTTGCCGCGTGGGAGGGACGAGAGGTGCTCGATCCCCTCGATCACCCGGCCCACCAAGGCGATGTTGCGGTCGAGATGGCGCGGTGCATGCCCGATCACCGTGTAGAGCTCGGCGCCGCTGCCGGTGTCCGGCGAATAGTTTCGCCCCACGCCGACCATGCCGTAGCAGTGGACGGGCCAGACTGCAGGCTCGCTTTCAGAAGCCCCAATTGGCCATCCAAGATAGAAGCTTTCCAAGTCGGCGTAATAGCCCGTGCGTGGCAATGTATCTTCGCCATCGCGCCACTGCCCGCGCTGCTCAGTTACGCTTTCAAAGATGTCCTGCACAGCGCCAGCGAGACCATCCGCAAGCTTGCCGCTCGTATCGACGTAATACCCTTCCTCCCCCATCACCTTCAGTCCCTGCGGCAAGGGCTTCGCCTCACCCGTTGCCTCTGGGTTGTCGTAATTGGGATCGCCCCACTGAACGACGTAATTGTCCTGCACCCGGTTGACGCTGATATTGTCGTACCAGCGCTCACGCGCCAGCAATCGGATATTCTCGACCCAGCCCTGGCTGAACGGCGGCGGCATCAGCTGGATCACCACCTGCCGCGCATTTCCGTCCCTGTCTGCCGCCAATGTCATCACCAGCAGGTCTTCCGGCGCGATTTGCACCCAATCATCGGGCGCGGCTGCGGCGACGATCTCATTGGGGGAGGGGGCGGGAGTCTCTGTCTGCCCTACCGCCGAGCTGCTTGAGAGCGCGGCGTCCTGCGCGGCCAAGGGTGCGGAGAGTGCCAGCGCAGAAGCCAGCGATATGAGTGGTTTGATCATTGCAACTTTGTGCCAGCGAAACAGTGCATTCGCCAGCCCATTATTGCACGAACGGCGCGAAGCGCCGCAAGGGCGACCGCCCATCGCGCCGAATGGCGCGGAAGCCAAGCGGACGGATGTACGCGCTGGCGCTTGAAGCCAATCAAGCTCAC
>PNJY01000119.1 GCA_013822125.1 Erythrobacter sp.
ATAGCGCCATCGCCGCGCTGCGCGCGCACGAACCGGTTGTGGTTACGCTGGACCTCGGCCTGCCCCCCGATCCCGACGGCACCAGCGAAGGCTTTGCCGTGCTAGATGCGATAATGGCGCTGAAACCCGATACCAAGGTGATCGTTGCCACCGGTCACGGTGCGCGCGAGAGCGCGCTGCAGGCCATCGAACGGGGGGCTTATGACTTCTACCAGAAGCCGGTCGACATCGAGGAATTGGGCCTGATCGTGCGGCGGGCATTCAATCTGTTTGAGATCGAGCAGGAAAACCGGCGCCTGGCCGAGAAAGTGAACGAAGACAAGACGGTACTTGGCAGTCTGATCACTTCGGCTCCGGAAATGCTCAAGGTTGCGCGCACGATCGAACGGGTGGCCAACACCAATGTCTCGGTCATGTTGCTGGGGGCAAGCGGCACCGGCAAGGAATTGCTCGCGCGCGGACTTCATGACGCCAGCGACCGGCGCAGGGGGCCATTCGTTGCAATCAACTGCGCGGCAATCCCCGAGAACCTGCTTGAAAGCGAACTGTTCGGGCATGAAAAGGGCGCATTCACGGGCGCGGTCAAGACCACCGAGGGCAAGATCGAGAGCGCGCATGACGGCACGCTTTTCTTGGACGAGGTGGGCGATATTCCGCTGCCGCTTCAGGTCAAGCTGCTGCGCTTCCTGCAAGAACGCACGATCGAGCGCGTGGGTGGGCGAAGTGCGATCGCGGTCAACACCCGGATCGTGTGCGCGACGCATCAGGACCTTGAAGCGATGATCGGGGAGGGAAAATTCCGCGAGGACCTGTTCTATCGCCTCGCCGAAATCGTCGTGCGCATACCCTCGCTGGCTGAACGCCCCGGCGATGCGACGCTGTTGGCCAAGGCATTCCTCAAGCGCTTTTCCACCGAGATGAACCCGCAGGTGAAGGGCTTTGCCCCTGATGCGCTGTGTGCGATCGATGCCTGGAGCTGGCCAGGCAACGTGCGTGAACTGGAAAACCGTGTGAAGCGCGCGGTGATCATGGCTGAAGGCAAGATGGTGGGTGCGGACGACCTTGATTTGGGCGAGGGCGAGGGCGAGCACGCCGACGCACTCAACCTCAAAACCGCGCGCGAAGAGGCCGATCGGCGGGTAATCCGCCGCGCGCTGGCGCGCAGCGAGGGTAATATCTCGAACACCGCCAAGATGCTGGGGATCAGCAGGCCGACGCTCTACGATCTGCTCAAGCAGTATGAGTTGCAGGGCTGACACGCGCCTTGAGTAAACGCCTTTCGCTCCTCAACGATCCGATGATCGCGGTTCTGCTGCTGGCCACACTGGCGGGGTTTATACTGCCCGTTGGCGGTGAAGCGAGGCCGGTTGCACAGGGCATTGCCAGCGGCGCGATATTCGCGCTGTTTCTGGTCAACGGAATTCGGGTTGCGCGCGGAGATCTCCTGCGAGCGCTTTCCTCGTGGCGTTATTTTCTGCCGCTTGTGCTTTGGGTTTTCGGGGGCATGGCAATACTGGGACTTGGATTCTCGCGGCTGGCCGCAATGCACTTGCCCCCGCTGGTTGCGCTGGGTTTCCTCTATCTGGGCACCCTGCCTTCGACGATCCAGTCAGCCACGTCCTACACCACGCTCGGCGGCGGGAATATCGCGCTGGCGGTAGTGGGTGCGGCCTTGATCAACATCACCGGAGTTTTCGCTACCGCGCCGCTGTTCGCGCTGCTCGGCGGTGGTGCGCTGGCCGAGTTGGGGAACGATGCGATCGTGCGCATCGCTTCGATCCTGGTGCTGCCCTTCCTGATCGGCCAGGCGGTTCAGGGCTGGGCCCGCAGCTGGGTCATCGAGAGGAAGGACAGGATCGTCTGGCTCGACCGGATCGTGATCGGGATTGCAGTCTATGTCGCCTTTTCCGGCGCGGTCGAACAGGGGCTGGCGCGGATGTTTGCGCCGGAGGACTGGCTGGTGCTTGGCGCGATGGTCCTGGCATTCCTGCTGCTGGCCAAGCTGGGCGCATGGATACTCAGTGGGGCTCTGTCCTTTCCGCGCGAGGACCGGATCGCATTTCTTTTTGCCGGGGCGCAAAAGAGCGTGGCAGTCGGTGCGCCGCTCGCCGCGATCCTGTTCGCGCCCGAAATCGCGGGGTTCGTGATCGCGCCGCTGCTGCTCTATCATTTGTTGCAGTTGGTGATAGCGACGCCTGTCGCTAAATATCTGTCGCGATCGCCTGCCTAGCTTCGATCCGGTTGTGCCGCACCGACCACCAGAATGACAGCCCGATCAGGATCGCCCCGATCAGCCCGGTGATCGTTTCGGGAATATGCACCTTGGCCGAAACCAGCATGATTCCGCCCAGCACGATGATCGCCCAGAAGGCACCGTGCTCAAGATAGCGATACTGCGCCAGCGTCCCCTTACGCACCAGATGGATGGTCATCGAACGCACAAACATCGCACCGACCGAAAGGCCTAGCGCGATCACGATCATGTTGTTCGACAGCGCAAAGGCACCGATCACACCGTCGAAACTGAAGCTGGCATCGAGAACGTTCAGATAGAGGAAGCCGCCAAACCCGCTGCGGATGACGGCGCCTTGCAGCCGCGCCGCTTCCTCCTTCATCTCGAGGATCGTGCTGATCCCCTCGACCGCGATGAAGGTGACGAGGCCCAGTATGCCGGCAACCAGGAAAGTCAGCGCCTCATCCGGTTCGAGCAGCGACGAAATGCCCCACATCGTCAAGAGAAGAAGCGCGATTTCCGCTGCGGGAAGCGCGGCAAACCTGGTCAGCCAGTGTTCCAGCGCGCGTATCCAGTGCACGTCCTTGTCGCGATCGAAGAAGAACTTGAGCCCGACCATGGCCAGAAACGCCCCGCCGAACCCGGCGATCCCGACATGCGCGGAATTGACGATCCGCTCATATTCCTGCGGCTGGTTGAGCGACAGCGTGACCGTTTCCACCGGTCCCAGGCCTGCGGCAATCGCCACAATGGCAAGCGGGAACACGATGCGCATGCCGAACACGGCAAAGGCGATGCCCCAGGTCAGGAACCGGCGCTGCCACACTTCGTCCATTTCCTTGAGGACGGAAGCATTGACCACCGCATTGTCGAAGCTGAGCGAAACCTCCAGCACCGACAGGATCAACACGATCCACAGGATTTCCGCCGTGGCAAACAGCGATCCGGTTGCGTACCAGCCATACCATGTCGCCAGGCCGAAGCAGACCAGCGTGAAGACGAACGAAAAACCGTAGAATCGCGTGAAGGTCTGCATGATTGTGATCAGTCTTTGGGCTGGTAGGTCTGGTCGGTGCCGGGAAACTTGCGGCTGCGCACGTCACTGGCATAGGCGGCGGCGGCCTTGCCGATGATCGCCGCTATGTCCTCATAACGCTTTACGAAACGCGGCACCCGCTCGAACATTCCCAACATGTCCTCGGTAACCAGCACTTGCCCGTCGCATCGAGCCGATGCACCGATGCCGATGGTCGGGCAGCTTACCGCCCTGGTCGCCTCGATGGCGATTGGTTCAACCACCCCCTCGATCACGATCGCGAAGGCACCGGCTTCATCAAGCGCCTTGGCATCGCTGACGATCTTTCCGGCCTCAGCATCGCTGCGGCCTCGCGCGGCATAACCGCCCAGGATGTTCACCGCCTGCGGGGTCAGCCCGACATGGCCCATCACCGGCACACCGCGTTCACTCAGGAAGGCCACGGTTTCGGCCATGGCCGTTCCACCCTCCAGCTTCACTGCCGCCGCCCCGCTTGTCTTGAGCAGATAGGCGGCGCTTTCGAACGCTTGCTGCGGCGAGGCCTCGTAAGTGCCGAACGGCATATCGACGACCACCACCGAATGGTACGAGCCGCGCACCACGGCGGCGGCATGGTTGGCCATCATCTCCAGCGTGACGGGGACGGTGGTGGGCAGCCCGTAGATGACCTGCGCCAGCGAATCCCCTACCAGCAGGATGTCGCAATGCGCGTCGAGCAATTGCGCTTGCCTGGCAGTATATGCCGTCAGCATCACCAGCGGCTCATGAGTTACGCCATCGCTCTTGCGCTCGCGGATATTGGGCACGGTGAGCCGCCGCATGGGCTGCGGCGTCGGGTTTGCCCGGCTGGTCGAAGTGTCAAGTTTGAATGTCGTGGACATAAGCCGCTCTTAGCCGCGCGCATCGACGGGGGAAAGCCCGCAGATTGAGGCTTGTATTGGAGGCAAAGCCCGCTAGCTTCCCCGCCTATTCTGGCTGTGGAGAAGGCAGCTTCAAGTCTTGCAGGGAAAACCTATGTTTCTTGATCGAGTTAAACCGCTGGACGCGATTATCGCGACAGCGGAAAAGAAATCGCTGCATCGTTCGCTCGGCTGGTTCCAGCTTACGCTGATGGGGATTGGCTGCGTTATCGGCACGGGTATTTTCGTGCTGACCGCGGTAGGCGCACAGAAGGCCGGGCCGGGACTGATGGTGGCCTTTGCCATTGCCGGCGTAGTCTGCATTGTCGCCGCGCTGTGCTATGCAGAAATCGCCGCGATGATCCCGGTGGCGGGCAGCGCCTATACCTACAGCTATGCGACGATCGGCGAGTTTTTCGCCTGGACCGTGGGCTGGGCGCTGATCATGGAATATGCGATTGCCGCCAGCGCCGTCTCGGTCGGCTGGTCGGGCTATTTCAGTGGCACCGTGCTGGGCGGGCTGGGAATAGATCTGCCTACCTGGCTGAGCGCCGGGCCGCTTGCCCTTGGTGGGGTGGAAGGTGGTTTGATCAACCTTCCGGCGCTTCTCATCGCATTGCTGGTGACTTCGCTGCTGGTGATCGGAACCAGCGAAAGCGCCAAGGTTAACGCTGTGCTGGTTGCGATCAAGGTCACTGCGCTCACCGCATTTGTCGCGATTACGCTGACCAGCTCGGATTTCGATATGAGCCGGTTCAATCCGTTCCTCCCTGCCGGTGTTTTCGGTGGCTGGGGTACCGGTGTCGGCGCGGTCGGCGCGGCTGCGACGATGTTCTTCGCTTATGTCGGGTTCGACGCAGTTTCGACCGCGGCGGAGGAAACCAAGGATCCACAGCGGAACGTTCCGATCGGCCTGGTCGGTTCGCTGCTGTTCTGCACCGTGTTCTACATTCTCGTCGCCGCGGGTGCGGTCGGGACCATCGGCGGCCAGCCGATTCTCGATGCCTTCGGTATTCCGCTCGAAGCCGGTTCGCCCGAGCTGGCGCGTCAGTGCGCCATGCCTGAATATGCCGAGGCACTGGTCTGTTCGAACGAGCCGCTGGCGCATGTGCTCAAGGTGCTTGGCTTTACCGGCTTCGGCAATGCGATCGGTCTCGCTGCTTTCCTTGCTCTGCCGTCGGTCATCCTTGTGCTGATCTTCGGCCAGACGCGTATCTTCTTCGTGATGAGCCGCGATGGTCTGCTGCCGGACAGGCTCAGCCAAGTGCATCCACGGTTCAAGACCCCGCATATCGTGACGATCATCACAGGCCTTGCGGTGGCGATCGCTGCGGCCTTTTTCCCGGTCGGTCAGCTCGCCGACATTTCCAACGCCGGAACGCTATATGCTTTCCTCATGGTGGCGGTGGCGGTGATGGTCCTGCGGGTGAAGGACCCGCAGCGTCCACGTCACTTCAAGGTGCCGCTGATATGGGTGATCGCGCCAGCGACGATCGTCGGTTGCATACTCCTGTTCTTCAATCTCCCGCTGGCGGCAATGCTGTTCCTGCCGGGGTGGGGCGTGCTCGGCCTGGTCGTCTATTTCGGCTATTCTCGCGGGAGGAGCCATCTCGGGCGTGGAATTGTCGAAGTGGTCGACGATGTCGCCGGGGAAGAGACGATGGTGCCGATTCATCCTCCGAAGAATTGATCCACCGAATTTGCAGTGTTTAGGATCAGGGCCGCTCGTGATCGGGCGGCCCTTTTCTATCCGGTCGCAGAGCCTTCAAGCGAGTATCCCGCCGAACGCACCGTGCGGATTGGATCGCGCGAACCGTCAATCTCGATCGCCTTGCGCAGACGGCGGATGTGCACGTCCACGGTGCGCAATTCGATATCGCTGCTGTTGCCCCATACCCCGTCGAGCAGCTGGCCGCGGCTGAACACTCGGCCTGGGCTTTCCATGAAGAACTTGAGCAGGCGATATTCGGTGGGGCCGAGCCGCAGCGGCTGCCCCTTGCGCTTGACCCGGTGCGCCACCGGATCGAGCGACAGATCGCCGACCTCGATCGTCTCACCGGCGAGGGCAGGGCGGATGCGCCGCATAACCGCCGCCACACGGGCCAGCAATTCGCGTGGGCTGAAAGGCTTGGTCAGGTAATCGTCGGCGCCGGTTTCCAGCCCCCGTACCCGATCATCCTCGGCATCGCGCGCTGTCAGCATGATGATCGGGACGTGAGCGGTTTCTTTCTCGCGGCGCAACCGGCGGCATACTTCGATCCCGCTCGTTCCATCGATCATCCAGTCGAGAATGACCAGATCGGGCACCTCTTCGCGCGACATCAGCAGCGCCTCGTCCCCGTCCGATGTGCATCGCACGTCATAGCCTTCGTTACTGAAGCGATATTCCAGCAACTCGGAAAGCGCCGGATCGTCTTCCACCAGAAGCAGCTTTGCGGCGGACATCGGTTTCAATCCCCTTGTGTCTGCCCTGCTCCTGACACCTGCAATGTTACAGCTTCACGACAGGAAAGCGTCAACCATCGGCATCGGGCGGATAATCGCCGGTGGCAGCAAAGTGAACCATTTCGGCCACGTTGGTGGCATGATCGCCGATCCGTTCGATATTGCGCGCCACGAACAGCAACTGGGCTGCACTCGAGATGGTGGCGGGATTTTCCACCATATAGCTCACGACATTGCGGAAAATGCTGTTGTAGAAGGCATCGACCTTGGCGTCTGCAGCAATCACCTCGAGCGCCAGCTGTGGATCGCGCGCGGCATAGGCGGTGAGCACGTCGTGCACCATCTCGCTCGCCAGCTCCCCCATCGTGGGCAACAGCGTCAGCGGCTCGAAATGCCTGCGTTCCTCGATCTTGCCGATGCGCCGGGCGATATTCTTGGCGTAATCGCCGATCCGTTCGACAACTCCGGCGATCTTGAGCGCGGCGATCACCTCGCGCAGATCGTCGGCCATGGGTGCGCGCAGCGCGATGATCCGCACCGCGAGCTTGTCCACTTCCATTTCCAGCTCGTCGATCTTCTTGTCACGCGCGATGATCCGGTCGGCCAGCTCCTCGTCACCGCGCACAAGGGCGTCGAGCGCC
>PNJY01000120.1 GCA_013822125.1 Erythrobacter sp.
AAGCGCGCCGACGTTCCAGTCCGCCTGGAGCGATACGCCGTAGTTTTCGATCTTGTTGACCGGTTCCTTGTTCAGGAAGTTGTCATAGCTGAACAGGTTTTCCGGATCGAGCGCGCCGCCAACGGCGAAAATCGCTGCAGCGGTAGGCCCCGCAACCACGTTGCCGACGGTGCAGCAAACCTCGTCAATGTTCTCGTAGTCGCCGATCAGGCGGAACTTGAGATCGGGCGTCGGTTCGAACAGCAGCTGACCGCGCACGTTGTAGCGGTCACGATCGGACAGGTCGGTATCCAGATTGACGATCCGCGAATACCCGTCGCGCTTGTTGAGGCCACCGTCGATCGAGAAGGCGACATTTTCACCGATCGGACCGGTCAGCGATCCCTTGAGCACGACAGCATCATAGTTGCCGTAGCTCGCTTCGAGACTGCCGCCGAATTCATACTGCGGCTCGCGCGTGACCACCGAGATCACGCCCGCCGAAGCGTTCTTGCCGAACAGCGTCGACTGCGGACCGCGCAGCACTTCGATCCGCTGCACATTGCCGAGATCGCCGAGCGAGCCGGCCGAGCGCGAGCGGAACACACCGTCGATGAACACGCCCACCGAAGGTTCGATGCCGAAATTGTTGGCGCCGTTGCCGAAGCCGCGGATGATGAAGGTGGTGTTCGACGAACTCTGGAGCTGGCTGACGCGCAACGAGGGAGAAACCGTCTGCAAATCGATGAGGTCGCGGATCTGCGCCTGCTCGATCGTTTCGCCGCTGGTCACCGAGACCGAAATCGGGGTTTCCTGCAGCGTCTGTTCGCGCTTGGTTGCGGTAACCACGATGACGTTGCCGGACGGCGCATCATCGGCTTCTTCGCCACCACTCTGATCGCCGGCCTGCGCATGGGCAAGACTGGGCACGCTAAGGGCGAGCGCCGCGACCCCGGCAAGGAATGCGTGGCGCGGCAGGCCGGTTTGGCCAAATGAATTCAGACGCATGGATTCTCCTCTCAAGACCTATCCACCCCCCGGCACACCCCCACATGCGCAGCCCGGAAGATCAGGACGGGGCAACGATAATCAGCGGCGAGGCAAGTCACAACAACAAACTGACACCGATGTTAACGGCGGAAATTGTGTCGCATGGAAGGCACAGTCGCCTCGGGCCGCGCCGGAGCCATGAAGCGCTTGTCGCACGCGCCAGCATGGTCTAGGGGCGCGCCAATTGTGCAGCGCAGCGCAGCTGCCGCTTTCCGGTATCAAAAGGTTCTTCATGTCCACTTCGCTTCGCAACATTGCGATCATCGCCCATGTCGATCATGGCAAGACCACGCTGGTCGACCAGTTGTTCCGCCAGTCGGGCACGTTCCGCGAGAACCAGCGGATCGAAGAGCGCGCGATGGATTCGGGCGATCTGGAGAAGGAACGCGGGATCACCATTCTCGCCAAATGCACCAGCGTCGAATGGCACGGCCACCGCATCAACATCGTCGATACCCCCGGCCACGCCGATTTCGGTGCCGAGGTCGAGCGTATCCTGAGCATGGTCGACGGGGTGATCCTGCTGGTCGACAGCGCCGAAGGCGCGATGCCGCAGACCAAGTTCGTCACCGGCAAGGCGCTGGCGCTGGGCCTGCGCCCCATCGTCGTCGTCAACAAGATCGACCGCCCCGACGGCCGCCCGCAGGAAGTGCTCGACGAGGTGTTCGACCTGTTCGTGACGCTCGACGCAGCCGACGACCAGCTCGAATTCCCGGTGCTCTACGCCAGCGGGCGCGACGGTTACGCCAGCGAGGACCAGGACGCCCGCAGCGGCACGCTCGATCCGCTGTTCGACCTCATCACCCGCCATGTCCGCTCGCCCGGGCTCGATCCCGCCGGCCCGTTCAGCTTCCTCGCGACACTGCTCGACCGCGACAATTTCCTCGGCCGCGTACTGACCGGCCGCGTGCAATCGGGCAGGATCAAGGTCGGCGACCCGATCCATGCGATCGACGTGGACGGCAACGAGGTCGAGAGCGGCCGCGCGACCAAGCTGATGAGCTTCCGCGGGCTCGAACGCGTTCCGGTCGACAGTGCCGAGGCGGGCGACATCATCGCCATCGCCGGGCTCGAGAAGGCGACCGTGTCCAACACCATCGCCGCACCCGAAGTGCGCGAACCCATCCACGCGCAACCGATCGACCCGCCCACGCTTGCCATGCGCTTTTCGGTCAACGACAGCCCGCTCGCCGGGCGCGAGGGCACCAAGGTGACCAGCCGCATGATCCGTGACCGGCTGCTGCGCGAGGCGGAAACCAACGTCGCCATCCGCGTCACCGAAAGCGCGGACAAGGACAGCTTCGAGGTCGCCGGGCGCGGCGAATTGCAGCTGGGCGTGCTGATCGAAACGATGCGGCGCGAAGGCTTCGAGCTGGGCATTTCGCGCCCGCGCGTGCTGTTCCGCGACGAAGGCGGCAACCGTACCGAGCCTTATGAAACCGTGGTCATCGACGTCGATGACGAACATTCGGGCACCGTGGTGGACAAGATGCAGCGGCGCAAGGCCGACCTTGCCGAAATGCGCCCCAGCGGCATGGGCAAGACGCGCATCACCTTCTCGGCCCCGTCGCGCGGGCTGATCGGCTATCACGGCGAATTCCTTTCCGACACACGCGGCACCGGGATCATGAACCGCCTGTTCGAGAAATACGGGCCTTACAAGGGCGTGATCGAAGGGCGCGGCAACGGCGTGCTGATCTCCAACGGTGCGGGCGATACGGTGGCCTATGCGCTCAATTCGCTGGAGGAGCGCGGCGAGCTGTTCATCGGCGCGCAGGCCAAGGTCTATGAAGGCATGATCATCGGCGAGAATGCCAAGCCCGGCGATCTCGAGGTCAACCCGCTGAAGGCCAAGCAGCTGACCAATATCCGCTCGTCGGGCAAGGACGATGCGATCCGCCTCACCCCGCCGCGGCGGATGAGCCTGGAACAGGCGATCGCCTATATCGACGATGACGAGATGGTGGAGGTGACGCCGCAGAGCATCCGCCTGCGCAAGGCGATCCTCGACCCGAACGATCGCAAGAAGGCGCGGCGGAAAGTTGAGGGTTAGGGGGTACAGATCCCCCCTGGCGCTTCGGGGCCAGGGCGCGCGGCGGTCCCCCAAAGGGCCGCCGCTGCTTCTTCCGTCACCCTGAACTTGTTTCAGGGTCCATTTCTCGGCCTGGGGCGCGGCGCCAGGAGGCTGGATGGATGCTGTAACAAGTCCAGCATGACGATTGGGCAAAGTATTCGCCGGTTACTTGCGCCCTCGCACGGCGTGTTGCACAAACGCGCCCATGACCAACCGGCTCTATTTCGGGGACAATCTCCACGTCCTGCGCGAACATATCGCGGATGGCAGCGTTGATCTGGTCTATCTCGACCCGCCGTTCAATTCGAACGCCAATTACAACATCCTGTTCAAATCCCCCGAGGGCGCGGATAGCGACGCGCAGATTGAGGCGTTTGAGGATAGCTGGCACTGGAACGACAGTGCCGAGGCCGCCTTTGACGATGTGATGCGCAGCGGCAATTCGGATGCGTTTGAATTGCTGCGGGCGATGCGCGCGTTTCTGGGCGATAATGACATGATGGCCTATCTCGCCATGATGGCGGTGCGGCTGATCGAATTGCACCGGGTGCTGAAACCGACCGGGAGCCTGTATCTGCACTGCGACCCGACCGCGAGCCATTACCTCAAGCTGTTGCTGGATGGGGTGTTTGGGCCAAAGCAATTTTTGGCCGATATCTCTTGGCAGCGGACCGCCACACATAATGATGCGAAACGGTGGCCGTGGCTCACCGACAACCTGATCTGTTACGCGAAGTCGCCTCAGTTTACTTGGAACCCGACCCACCGGCCACAGTCCGAGGCCGACATCGAGAAACGTTATCGATTTAAGGACGAATCTGGTCGCCGTTATCGTCTTGGTCCGATGGATGCGCCTGCCGGTGGTGGAATGTCGGCAATCAACAAAAAGACCGGGAAGCCGAACGGTTGGTATGAGTGGATGGGATATGAGCCCCCCAAGCAGGGCTGGCGATATAGCCCGGAGACGATGCAGAAACTGCATGAGCAAGGCTTAATCCATTACCCAGCCGACAAGACCAAACGACTGGCGAAAAAGCTTTATCTCGATGAATCCAAGGGCGCTTTGGTTGGCAACGTTTGGACGGACATCCCACCGCTCCAAGCCGCAGCCCAAGAACGCCTCGGCTACCCCACCCAAAAACCGCTCGCGCTGCTCGAACGCATTATAGCCGCTTCCTCGAACGAGGGCGATGTGGTGCTCGATCCGTTCTGCGGCTGCGGCACCGCCGTTCACGCCGCGCAGAAACTCGGGCGGCAGTGGATCGGGATTGATGTCACCCACCTCGCCGTGGGCCTGATCGAAAAACGCATGAAGGAAGCCTTCCCCGGCCTCGGCTTCGAAGTGGTGGGCCGTCCGCAAGACTTGCAATCCGCGCTCGATCTTGCGGCGCGGGACAAGCACCAGTTTGAATTATGGGCGCTGTCGGTGGTCGAAGCCCAGCCGTGGAAGGGCGGGCGCAAGGGGGCCGATGGCGGGATTGACGGGATCATCTATTTCAAACCCGACGGCAAACGCACAGAACGCGCCATCGTTGAGGTGAAAGGCGGCGGCGTGGGGGTGAAGGACATTGGCCGCCTCGCCCAGGTGATCGAACGCGAACGCGCGCCGTTTGGCGTGTTCCTTACCGCGCAGCCCCCAACCCGCGCAATGGAGCGCGATGCGGCGGCGGTGGGCGTGTGGGAAAACGAACTCACCGGCCGCCGCCACCCGCGCCTGCAAATCATCACGCTGGCCGAATTGTTTCAGGGCAAACAGCCCGATATTCCATGGGTCGACGCCAGCGTTGCCAAACAGGCTAAGCGTGAGGATACGAGCCAGCAGGGCAAGCTGTTGTGAGCAAGAACACTCGGCAAATGGATGGAGAGTTCTGGTTCGTCGCCGCGTATGCTGCCAAATTGCTGAACACGAGCCGCAAGAAGGTCGAAGCAATGGCCATGCGCGAATTGCTTCGATCAAGGCAGGACGGGAATTCCTTTCTGATCGCCGAATCAGATGTAACCTACCTGCGCCGCAACCCGGATGCCCTGAAAAAAATCAAGCAATTGGTAATACTGCCGCGAAACCCAAAGAGGACGGCGAAAATGCCAGACAGCACTCTCTATGTCGGGGAAGGAAAGGCCGCCGTGGCAGTGCGTGCAGCGGTTGGAAATCCGCTGGCGGATTCCGGCGACCGATCAAAGGATCGTTAGCCCACAGACCTGAATCTCCTACGCCACTTCCCTCTGCCCACCCCGCTGCGACTAGCCTCGCCTTCGGCTTGGCAAGTCTCGCTCCCCTCCCGCCTGCGGGAGGGGCTGGGGGGTGGGCCCGAATTTCCTACATCCCCGCGATCGGTTAGCTTCCGGCGCATGGAAGCGTTTTCCCCCGTCCTGTCGCCACGCTGCTTGAGGGTGTTCCGGTCTGCGCTACCGCCATGGGTGACGGAGGGGCCCCTCCACCATCCTGCCCAAGGCGGCAGCTTTTCTTTTTCAGGACTGTGTTCCATGTGTTCCAGGTTCCCCCTGCGGTTGGCTATGAAGGCGCATGGGCGAGCGGGAAAAGGAGCAGGCAAATGGCGAGAGTAACCGGGCCCAGAGTGACAGGACTCGGCGGCGTGTTCTATGTGGCGAAAGACCCGGCGGCGACACGCGCATGGTATCGCGATGTGCTGGGCATCGATGGCCCCTATGGCCCGCAGCTTGCCTGGGCCGACGAACCCAGGGCCAACCCCTATTCGCTCATCAGCCACTTCAGCGATGACGAGTATATCAAGCCGGGCGCGGGCGGCTTCATGATCAATCTGCGCGTCGATGATTGCGACGCCATGGTGAGCGATCTGCGCGAGCGCGGCGTCGAGGTGCTGGGCACCGCCGACGAGGGGTATGGCAAGTTCGCCTGGCTGCTCGACCCTGACGGGGTGAAGATCGAGCTGTGGGAACAGGTGGAGGATGAATTGCCCGGATGATCAGTAGAACGCCCTCAAGTGGCGCAGCGATAGGGCGAACAAGAACGCTCGTGCTGGCAGGCATTGCGGGACTGCTGGCCGCATGCGGTGCGGTGCCCGAAGGCTCGCAGCACGGCGCGCCGCAATCCGCCCCGCGCCCTGCCGCCGTCAGCCGCGAGGCGCAGATATGCCTGGCGGGGCTGGGCGAGAGCGGATCGCGCTTCTCCCCCCTGCCCGATCGCTATTACGGCGCGGGATGCAGCACGGTAGGCGCGGTGCAGCTATCCGCCGTGCGCGGCGACCGGGCTGAGCTGGGGCTGGCCAATCTCGGCCCGGTCGAATGCCCCACCGCCGCCGCCTTTGCCGGCTGGGCGCGATACGGGGTCGATCGCGCGGCGCGGCAAATGCTGGGCAGCCCGCTCATGCGGATCGAGACGATGGGCAGCTATTCGTGCCGCGATGTCGCGGGGACAGGCCGCCGTTCGGCCCATGCGCGCGGGGCGGCGATCGACGTTGCCGCGTTCGTGCTGGCCGACGGGCGGCGGATCGCGGTGGCGCAGCATTGGGCGGGCGGGAGCGAGGCCGAGCGCGAGTTCCTGCGCGTGATCCATCAGAGCGCGTGCAAGCGCTTTGCCACCGTGCTGGGCCCGGATTACAACGCCGCGCACCGCGACCATTTCCACCTCGAACTGGCGGCGGAGGGCAGCGGCGCGGCTTTCTGCCGCTGAGCGACAAGGAGAACAAGCTGGTCAGGCGGCCTGGATATCCGCCTGCGCCTCCAGCCTGAGCCGCACCGCCTCCGCCGCGTGGCGCGCGCCCAGCTTGCTCATCATGTTGGCGCGGTGGATCTCGACCGTGCGCGGGCTGATCGCCAGTTGGCGCGCGATCGCCTTGTTGCTGCTGCCCTGCGCCAGCCAGTCGAGAACCTCGCGCTCGCGCGTGGAAAGCACCGAAAGCCGGCCCCGCGCCTCGATCATTCGCCTGCGCGCGGCGCTGTGATGCTCCGCCTCGCCCGCGACCCGATCGAGGCAGGCGGCAAGGCGTTCGGGATCGAGCGGGAGCGCAAGGTAATCGAGCGCGCCTGCCTTGATCGCGGC
>PNJY01000121.1 GCA_013822125.1 Erythrobacter sp.
CTTGCGCGCCTTCCCGGCGTCACCGCCCAGCGCGTGCGTGGCCGCTCGCAGCAGATCTCGATCCGTGGCCTCGGCCCAGACTTCTCCCTGGCGCTGCTCAATGGCCGTGAAGTGGTCTCGGCCGGCAACAATCGCGGCATCGAATTCGACCAGTTCCCGTCGGAACTGATTTCGCAGGGCGTGGTTTACAAGACCCCCAATGCTTCGCTGGTGGCAACCGGGATTGCCGGCGTTGTCGACCTACGCACGATCCGTCCGCTGTCCTATAGCGAGCGCAAGATCAACCTCTCCGTGCGCGGCGTCCAGAGCGGCAGCGGCAAGCTCAACCCCGATTTCAGCGATCAGGGATATCGCCTGTTCGGCTCCTATATCGACCAGAACGAAGCCGGCACGGTGGGCTGGGCACTGGGCATTACCCAACAGTCGAACCCGACGCATTTCATCTCGCGCGAGCTCAAGACCAACCGGTTCCAGGTCGCGACCGATGCCAACGGCGTGATCTATCCGGCGGACAATCCGCGCCAGGGTGTGGTTTCGCGCGACTTCGAACGCACCTCGGTCACCGGTGCCCTGCAGTTCGAACCCAGCGACAGCTTCCAGCTGACCTTCGATGCCTTTTATACCGACACCAAGGATACGGGCATCTTCCGCGGCACCGAAACCCCGATCGCATCGTGGAGCACCAATGGTGGCGCGGTCTTTGAGGGCGCTACCGGCGCGGGGCCCTTCGCAGACACAGCAACCTTTTCCAATGTGTTCCCGATTTTGCGCACAGACACAGAAGGCAACAGCGCGGAAATCTTCGCGATCGGCAGCAATCTTTCCTGGGACGTGAGCGACCGGCTCAACCTGACGCTCGATTACGGTTACTCGACGCTCAACCGCAACGACATCGACTACGAATCCTATGCGGGAACTGGCCGCAACGGTAGCGGTCCGTCGGACACGCTGACCTTCACCATTCCCGAAAATGGTCAGTACTCGATTTCGAGCCTTCTCGATTATACCGATCCCAACCTTGTCCTGCTGACCGATCCGGGCGGCTGGGGACAGGTCGGCTTCATCAAGGAGCCCAAGATCGACGACGAGCTGCACCAACTGCGCGGCGCGCTCGATTACGATCTTGACAACGGCCTCATCTCCAGCGTGACGCTGGGCTATATCTACACCGACCGCCAGAAGGACTTCGATTCGAACGAATCCTTCTTGCGTCCGTCAGCCGCGTTCACCGATAGTTCGCTAGCCATTCCGGCGGGTTCGATCGTGGGTGTGACCAAGACCGGATCGCTGGGCATGAACATCATTGCCTATGATCCTTCCAGCTTCCTGACCGATGGAACCTATCTGGTCGAGAAGGCGACGTTCGATACCGAATGGACCGTGGCCGAGCAGATCCACACGCTTTACGGCATGATCAATCTCGATGCCGATCTCGGCGGCGTGGCGCTACGCGGCAACGTGGGACTGCAATATGTCGACACCACGCAGAAATCGACCGGCACTCTGACCAACTTCGGCGTGAACAATGTCAAGGACAGCTACGATCGCTGGCTGCCCAGCGCCAATCTCGCCTTCGAGGTGGCGGACGACACCTTCGTCAAGTTGGCCTTCGCCAAGACGATCACCCGGCCCAGGCTGGACCAGCTCGCCGCGAATCAGAACATCGGCTTCAATACGCAGAGCTGCGCCGATGCCAATTTGGACCAGGTTCCCGATACATTTGTCGATTTCGACCCGCCTTCGCTGGTGTGTTTCAACGTTGGCGGCGGCAACCCCAATCTGCGGCCCTTCAAGTCGACCTCGTATGACATCTCGTTCGAGAAGTATTTCTCGCCGACTTCGGCGCTGGCCGTGGCGCTGTTTCACAAGGATCTGGCAGACTGGGTAATCCAGTTCAATTCGCTCGCCGATCTCACCGACCAGATCACCAATGCCGGCTATGACGGGATTCTGGCAAGCAATCCCGAACTGGCGGTGGGTACGGTCAACGGTCCGGTCAACTTCTCGAGCGGAAAGATCACCGGGATCGAGGGCACGTTGCGTCTCGATTTCGCCGACTTCACCGATACGTTCGACGGGTTCGGCGGCAGCTTCAGCATTACCTATGCCGATGCCAGCGTCGATGACCAGACCGGCGCACCGATCAAGATTCCGGGCTATTCGGAATATGTCTGGTCTTCCGACCTGTTCTACGAGAAGAATGGCTGGCAGGCCAAGCTGAGCGCGCGCTATCGTGACGGCTTCCTCTCCGAAGTCCAGAACTTCGACGGCAGCCTGAGCGGTGCGGATGCCCGCAGCGAAACCATCATCGATGGCCAGATCGGCTATACGTTCCAGGAGCGCGACGATTTCCTGAACGGTTTCGGCATCCAGTTCGAAGTGTTCAACATCACCAACGAACCCTTCGTGACGCAGAACGATCTGTTCAACAGCTCGGGCGATGTGATCGGCAACGCCGCCAGCCGCCACGAGCTCTACGGCAGAACCTACAACGTGACGCTCAAGAAGGAATTCTGATCTCGCGCAGCGAAATCAGGCAAAAACGAAGGCTCGCCGGGAAACCGGCGAGCCTTTTGCTGTTGAGGAGGCATCCACTCCCCTTAAGGGGAGAGGATAGTGCAGCTTGCTCCGTCAGGAGCTAGCGGAGCTTGGAGAGGGGTTTACGACGCCGCGATGGCAGAGGCCCCTCTCCAACTGCGGCTAGTCAGACAAGCTGCCAAGCCTTCGTATCCTCTCCCCAATCGGGGAGAGGGAGAAGTCGCCTTACCGATGCGGGCTGGCGCAGTGCTGCGCGATGAAGGCGTCATGATCGGGCATGGCCGCAACCGCCTCGTCCATCGCCAGCGAGATTGCCCGCAGCCGGTCGGCCACCGGAACCCCGGGCCGCATTGCGGTGATCGCAGGCGCGCGGCGCGGGACGATGCCCTGGCCGAGATAGACCGCGATCCAGCTGGGATTGTTGAACAACTCGCGCTCGTCAGCCACCAACACGCCGTAGTTGCGGAAGTGGTCGATCTTGTATTGCAGGCTATCCGGGATATCCATCGCCGCGCAATAGCGCCACAGCTCGGCGTCGCCGCGCTGGTTGGCCTTGTAATGCAGGACCAGGAAATCGCGCACCCGTTCGTATTCCGCCGTGGTCTGCGCGTTGTATTCGCGCGCCAGCAGCGATGACATCTCGCGGTCGGGAAACAGCGCCAGCAGCCTCAGGATGCCGTACTGGATCAGGTGCAGCGCGGTCGATTCGAGCGGCTCCATAAACCCTGCCGAAAGCCCGATGGCGACGCAGTTCTTGACCCAGAATTCGCGCCTGTGCCCGGTGACAAAACGCACCGTCCTGGGATCGCCCAGCAGTTCGCCGTCAAGCGCACCGACCAGCGCGTCTGTCGCCTCGTCCTCGCCGATGAAGCTCGAACAATGGACATAACCGTTGCCGGTGCGGTGCTGGAGCGGGATGCGCCATTGCCACCCCGCCGCAAGTGCGGTCGAGCGGGTGTAGGGTGTGGTCACCGCGCTGCGCGCGCAGGGCGCGGCGATTGCCCGGTCGCAGGGCAGCCAGTGCTGCCAGTTCTCGTAACCGGCCTTGAGCGCGCCTTCGATCAGCAGGCCGCGAAAGCCGCTGCAATCGACGAACAACTCCGCCTCGAGCGTTTGCCCGTCGGCCAGCGTGACACCGAGAATCGCCCCGCTTTCGGGGTCGAGCGCGACATCGACCACGCGCCCCTCGACCCGCGTGACTCCGCGCGCTTCGGCATAGTTGCGCAGGAACGCAGCATAGAGCGAGGCATCGAAGTGATAGGCATAATCGAAGGTCGACTGGATTAGACGACGGTCTGCCACGGGATGCGAAAACTTGCCCGCGCTGGCCATGGCCCATGCCATCGAGAAATCGTCGATCGGCCCCTTCACGTTGCCCGCCAGGCTCTCGCGCATCCAGTAATGATAGAAGGGCACAGGGTCGAACTCGGCCCCGTGCTGGCCGAAGGGGTGGAAATAGCTGTGCCCGATCCGCGCCCAATCGACGAACTGGATGCCCAGCTTGTACGATCCGCTGGTTTCGCGAACGAAAGTGGCCTCGTCGATGCCCAGGCGCTGGTTGAAGTACTTGATCGGCGGGATGGTCGCTTCGCCCACGCCGATGATGCCGATCTCCTCGGATTCGACCAGCGTGATCCGGCAGGCGGCGCCTAGGCTTTCGGCCAAGGCGGCGGCGGTCATCCACCCTGCGCTGCCCCCGCCGACGATGAGGATCTGTTCGATTGGGGCAAATTCCTGCGCCAATGCGTTGACCCCTTCTATCCGCCGCAGCTCTCGCGGATCAGCAGGCTCGTCTCAAGCCGGTCGGATGTCGCCGCGCCGCCTTGCGTATCGATCAGCTTGGAGACCAGCATTCGCCCGGCGAGATTGGCGTCCTGGTCGATCGTGGTCAGCCGCGGCGTGACCAGCCGCGAGGCGGGGATATTGTCGTACCCGACGACCGAGACATCGCCCGGCACGCTCATCCCGGCGCGGGCAAGCGCGCGCATCGCGCCGATCGCGATCAGGTCGCTGGCCGCAAAGATGCCGTCGAATGCGATGCCCCGGTCGATTGCGGAACGGGTCGCGGCCTCGCCCGAATGAACGTCGAAATGAGCGGGGATTGCCAGGCCATCGTCGAACTTCAGCCCGGCATTGTCGAGCGCCTCGCGATAGCCGCGAAACCTCTGCTCGGCTTCCGGCGCCTCGGTATCGCCCAGGAACACGATGCGCTTGCGCCCCAGCCGCGCCAGATGCGCAGCGGCGCGTTTGCCGCCTAGGAAATTGTCCGACCCGACCGAACAGTATTCGGCATCGGCAAATCCCGCCCCCCACACGACGAAGCGGTTGTCGCGCTTGGCCAGCGCGTTGAAGGCATGGTGCAGCGAGCTCTGCCCGATGAAGATCACCCCTGTCGCGCGGCTGGTGGCCATGGCATATTCGAGGTCTTCGGCAGAGCCGGGGCTGAGGTGGCTGACCAGCAGATCGGCATTGCGTTCGCGCGCGGCCTCGGCAATCCCGGCGAGCAATTCGAGAAAGAACGGATCGGCCACGCGGCTGTCTCGCCCTTGCGGGGCGGGCACTACGACCGCGATCGTCGCCTCGGCACCGATCGGGCCCTTGGGCATGTTCTGGCGAAAGTCGTAATCGTGCTCGCGCGCGATCTTCCAGATGGCCTGCTTGGTGCGGCGCTTGACCGCAGGACTGTCGTTCAGCGCGCGCGAAACGGTGGAAATGGAAACGCCGGCGGCCAGCGCGATATCTTCCAGCCGTGCGCCCCTGCTGCTGCCGTTGCGTTCCGAATCCGCCATCAATCGCCCCTGGCTGCGGGAATCGCCCAGTAACCCGTCATCGGCGGCATGACTGACGGAACTTGCTGCATCGATCCCACTTCCCGTTCGCTTGCGACGATCACGCCCTTGCCCGGTTCCTCACCCGGTGACCAGCCCACAATGTGATCGGACAGGTTGAACGCGCACAGAACGCTGCCCGATTGGTCGGTGCGGGTAAAGGCGACTATCTCGTCTGGCGCGCCAAGCAGGCGGATATCCCCATCGGCGAGCGCTGGTATCGAACGGCGCTGCGCCAGCAGTTGGCGGGTGTAATTGAGCATCGACGCCGGATCGCCTGTCTGCACATCGATAGCCAGCGGCGAATGCGCTGCGTCGAGCCGGAGCCAGGCCTTCTCAGCCGAGGTGAAGCCGGCGTTATGGGCGGTGCTGGTCCAGGGCAGCGGGGTGCGCGCACCATCACGCCCCAACGTGTGCGGCCAGTTGGCGATCGCTTCAGGGTCCTGCAGGTCCTCGAACGCGACTTCGCCCTGCGGCAGGCCCAATTCCTCGCCCTGATAGATGAAGGCGTTGCCCCTCAGCGCGGTGAGCAGCAACATCATCAGCCGGCTGACTTGCGCACTGTTGGCACCGTTGCTCCACCGCGTAATCGCGCGCGGGGCATCGTGGTTTGAAAAGGCCCACGATGGCCAACCCTCACCCGCTTCGCCAGTCCAGTGCCCAAGCGATTCCTTGACCAGCGCAGCAGTCAGTTTCGGAGCATAGAGAAAATCGAAATTGTACGCAGAATCGAGTCGCCTGCCTTCCGCGGTAAACGCCTTCATCTCGGCCAGCGGCTCAGGGCCGCCAACTTCGGCAACGGTAAACCGGGCCGGATATTCGTCGATCACCTGCCGAATGCGTTCGAGGAAGCGCGGAATATCGGGGTGCGACTGGCTGAATGCATGGCGCTGCATGTCGAACGGGCGCGTGACCAGTTCGGGCGCGCGGCCCGATGGCGGATTGTCGCGCAACTGGGGATCGTGCATCGCGAAATTGATTGCATCGAGCCGGAACCCGTCGACGCCGTGATCGAGCCAGAACCGCGCCACCTTGAGCAGCGCGTCCTGCACGTCGGGGTTATGGAGGTTGAGATCGGGCTGGCTGGTCAGGAAATTGTGCAGGTAATACTGCTTGCGCGGACCGTCCCATTGCCAGGCCGAACCGCCAAAAACCGATTGCCAGTTCGATGGCGGTGATCCGTCAGCCTTGGCATCGGCCCAGACGTACCAATCGGCCTTGGGATTGCTACAATCGGCCCGGCTTTCCTGGAACCACGCATGCTGATCCGATGTGTGTGAATAGACCTGGTCGATGATGACCTTGAGGCCCAGGCCGTGCGCCTTTTCGATGATACGATCGAAATCGGCAAAATCGCCGAAGATCGGATCGATCCCGCAATAATCGGCCACGTCATAGCCGAAATCATCCATCGGCGAGGTGAAGAAGGGCGAAATCCAGATGCCGTCGACACCCAGCGACGCAATGTAATCGAGCCCTTCGACGATTCCGCTAAGGTCGCCGATCCCGTCGCCATTGGTATCGCGGAAGCTGCGCGGATAGATCTGGTAGATGACCGCGCCGC
>PNJY01000122.1 GCA_013822125.1 Erythrobacter sp.
GTCCAGCAATCAAGAGGAAAGAGCCTGAAGGTGGCGTCAAGACCAGGTAACGAAAAGCCGGAGGCCGACAAGGAGGCGAAGCGTCAGATCGCGCAGGAAGAAGTCCTGCTGCGCGAGATCGACGATGCCGTGCGACAGGACGATCTGGCGCGATTTGCCCGAACTTACGGTCGCCCGCTGCTGGGTGTGGTGATCGCCGGAGTGCTGGCGTTCGGCGGCTATCTGTTATGGCAGTCGCGCGAGGAAGCCGCGATGGAAGCGCAATCGGAAAAGCTGGTTGCTGCGCTCGACAAGTTGCAGGCTGGCGACGTCACCGACGCGCAGGCGCTTGCGGCAAGCCTTGCCGCTGAGGGTGACGGCGCGGCCGCGACCTCTGCGCTGATGCTTCAGGCGGGTCTGGCGATGGAACAAGGCAAGCGCGCTGAAGCAGCCCAACTGTTCGCCCGGATTTCGGCTGACCAGGATGCTCCGCCGGCCCTGCGCGATCTCGCCACAATTCGCGAATTCACGGCAACGTTCGACACGCGCAAGCCCGCCGATGTCATTGCGCGCCTGAAGCCGCTGGCCGTACCCGGCAATCCGTGGTTCGGCAGCGCAGGTGAACTGGTCGCGATTGCACATCTCGAGCTTGGGCAGCGCGACCAGGCAGGAGTGCTGTTCGGTGAAATCGCCAGGTCCGAAGACGTGCCCGAAACGATCCGCGCGCGCGCTCGCCAGATGGCCGGGTTGCTGGGGGTCGATGCGATCGAAGACGTTGAGGCGCTTCTCGAATCGCAGGGTGTGCCGACGGCAAGCACTGACGGGGCCGCGCCGGCCCAATGATATTCCAACAGGATCCAGATTGATGATGATACGGAATTCTCCTCGCTTTTTCCTGACGCTGGCCGCTGTCTCGGTGCTGCTGGCCGGTTGCAGCGGCGGTGGCAAGAAGACTACCCCCACTGTGGGTGAGCGTGTTCCGGTGCTTTCGCGGATTGAGACGGGTGCCAAGGTCGATCCTGAACTGGCAAATATCTCGGTCGTCTTGCCCGGCGCGCAGGCCAATTCCGAATGGGCGCAGGCAGGTGGCACCGCGTCGAAGTCATACGGACACCTCGCCCTGGCGGAGAACCCTTCGCGCGTCTGGACGGCCACGATTGCGGGTTCGTCCAACAAGCGGCGATTGGCGGCAGCGCCCGTGGTGAGCGATGGCAGGCTGGTGGCGGTCGGTACCGACGGGGTTATCAATTGCTTCGATGCCAAGAGCGGTGCGCGATTGTGGAACCACCGGATGAACATCGAAGGCAAGCTTGTCGATTCAAACTTCGGCGGCGGTGCCAGTGTGGCGGACGGGAAGGTCTATGCCACCAACGGTGTCGGCGAAGTTGTCGCGCTCGATGCAGCTACTGGTGACATGAAGTGGAAGGTCCAACCCGCCGGGCCGTTGCGCGGTTCGCCCACGATCGCCTTCGGCCAGGTGTTCGTGATGACGCAGGACAACCAGATCATCGCGCTCGATGCCGGAACCGGCGAACTGGTCTGGCAGGAAGTCGCTTCGGCCACGCAGGCAGGAGTGTTCGGCGTGGCAGCCCCTGCCGCCGGGCAGGGAACGGTGATCGCCGGGTATTCCTCAGGTGAATTGAGCGCCTACCGCTACGAGAACGGACGGACGCTATGGGCCGATGCGCTCGCGCGCACTTCGATCTCGACCGAGGTCGGGGCGCTGACCGACATCGACGCCGACCCGATCATCGATTCTGGCCGGGTCTATGCACTGGGGCAAGGCGGTCGCATGGCTGCTTACGACCTCTTGACCGGGCAACGGATATGGGAGCTCAATCTCGCAGGGATATCCACCCCGGCAATCGCGGGCGAGTGGATCTTCACGCTCACCGACGATGCGCGGCTGCTGGCGATCGCCCGTTCGACCGGCAAGGTCAGATGGCTCACGCAGATGCAGCAGTTCCGCAAGGAAAAGAAAAAGGAAGACCCGATTTACTGGACCGGGCCGGTGCTCGCGGGCGGCCAGCTGTGGGTCGCCAGCTCGGAAGGCCAGGTTTACAAGGTGAGCGTGGGCGAAGGCTCGACCAGCCTGTTTACCGACCTGGGCCAGCCCGTCAGCCTGCCGCCGATCGTGGCGGACAACATGCTCTACATTCTCGATGACAGCGGGCGGATCAGCGCCTGGCGCTGAGCGCCCCGTTCAGAAGCTGTGTTCGTAAACGCGGGTGATGTCGCCGCCCCATTCGCCGTGATACTGGTCGAGCAGCCGCTGGGCGGGAACTTTGCCCGATGCGACGATCTCGTCGAGTGGTTCGAGGAAGCCGGTTTCGTTATCACCGCTGCTGTTTAGCCGGCCACGCGCTGCAAGGCCCGAGCGGGCAACGGCGAGCACTTCGCCGGCAATATCACGCAAGGTTCCGCCGCCCGGCAAAGGTGCGTCGAGCGCCGCCTGCGGCACCGCACTGCGCAGCGCCTCGCGTTCGTGCATCGACCAGTCCTTGACCAGATCCCACGCCGCATCGAGCGCGCCCTGATCGTAGAGCAGGCCGACCCAGAACGCAGGCAGCGCACATATCCGGTTCCACGGGCCGCCATCCGCACCGCGCATTTCGAGGAAGCTCTTGAGCCGCACTTCGGGAAATGCGGTGGAAAGGTGGTCGATCCAGTCGCTCTGGCGTGGCAGCTCGCCCGGCAGGACCGACAGTTCGCCCTTCAGGAAATCGCGGAAGCTCAGGCCTGCAGCATCGATATATTTCCCGTCGCGAAAGACGAAATACATCGGCACGTCGAGCATGTATTCGACGTAGCGATCGTAACCGAAGCCATCCTCGAACACGAATGGCAGCATGCCAGTGCGGTGCGGATCGGTATCGCTCCAGATATGGCTGCGGTAGGAGAGGTAGCCGTTGGGCTTGCCTTCGGTGAACGGCGAATTGGCGAACAGCGCGGTAGCAAGCGGTTGCAATGCCAACCCGACGCGGAACTTCTTCACCATGTCGGCCTCGCTCGAATAGTCGAGATTGACCTGGATGGTGCAGGTTCGCAGCATCATGTCGAGGCCGAGATTGCCCACGCGCGGCATGTGCCGCAGCATGATTTCATATCGGCCCTTGGGCATGATTGGCAGCTCGTCGCGCCGCTTGTCGGGCCACATCCCGAGGCCGAGGAAGCCCACCCCGCAGCGCTCGCCGACTTCCTTCACCTGTTCCAGATGGCGGCCGGTTTCGGCACAGGTCTGATGCAGGCTTTCAAGCGGCGCGCCCGACAGTTCGAGTTGCCCCGCCGGTTCGAGGCTGACCGCGCCATCGGCGCCGCGCAGGGCGATCACATGGCCGCCTTCCTCCACCGGCTCCCAACCGAAACGTTGCAAATTCATGAGTATATCGCGGATACCGCAAGGCTCTTCATAAGAGGGAGTGCGAAGAGTCTTGCGGCAGAACACGAGCTTTTCATGCTCGGTGCCGATGCGCCAGCGATCCTTGGGCTTTTCGCCAGCAGCCATGGGAGCGGCCAACTGATCGCGATGTTCGATGATGGGATCGTCGGATCCACTGTCCTCACGGGTGCTCATTTCGGTTGCCTTACGCAACCCGATGCAGTGAGGGAAGCGCAATTTTCGGCAAATTCAATCGACCCAATCGCCGCGCGCAGCCATCCACACTGCCAGCCCGGCAATGGCCGCCGTTTCGCCGCGCAGGATGCGCGGGCCGAGCGAGATCGGGCGTGCCTGGGAGTGGCTGACGAGCAACTTGCGTTCGGCGGGATCGATCCCGCCTTCTGGGCCGATCAGCAATGCTGCGGGCCCTTCGTGCCGGACGAATGCTGCTGATGCGGACTCGCCGCCGTCCTCGTCGGCATAGAAAATCGTCCGATCGGGCGGCCAGTCGCGCAGCATCGATTCAAGACGCACGGGTTCGGCCAGTCGGGGCAAAGCCGTACGCTCGCATTGCTCGGCTGCCTCGGTCGCTATTGCCCGCGCGCGCTCCAGATTTAGCTTGTCGGCGACACAGCGCCGCATGACCACCGGCCTGATCTGCGCCGCGCCCAACTCGGTCGCCTTCTCCAGCACCAGATCGAACCGATCCTTCTTGAGCAAGGCCGGGCACAACCAGAAATCGGGAACCTCCTCGCGAGGGCGCATTTGCTCGACTACCTCGAGCGTGACCTCACGCTTGCCCGCATCGACAACGCGCGCGACCCATTCGCCGGTCGCATCGTCGCATAGCACCACCACATCGCCTGGGGTGACGCGCATCACGCGGGCCAGGTAATGCGCCTGACTGCCTTCGATCGGAACGCGCGCGCCCTGCTCAATCGCCTGCTCGACAAACAGGCGCGGAGCGCTTTTCGGGGGCCAGGCGGGCTGGCGCGGGTGATGTCCGGGTGCCATGCCTTTTCACTAGTCGCACCCGGCGCTAGGGAGCAAGCATGACCGAAGCCATCGTCCCCGACAGCCAGCATCGCGGCATCGTCGCCGCGTTGCCGCAGCCCCTGCGCGATCTGGCTCAATTGGCGCGGTTTGACCGGCCAATCGGCTGGTGGCTGCTGTTCTGGCCCGGCGTCTGGGGCGCGTGGCTGGCAGGCGCTGGCTGGCAATGGCAACTGGTGGGATGGCTGCTTTTGGGTGCGATTGCCATGCGCGGGGCAGGCTGCGTCTATAACGACATTGTCGATGCCGATCTTGATCGGCAGGTGGCACGCACAGCGGCGCGCCCGGTGGCGAGCGGACGAATAAGCAAACGCGCCGCCTGGGCATGGCTGCTGGCTTTATGCCTGGTCGGGCTGGCGGTGCTACTGCAGTTGCGGCCCGAGGCACAACTGGTCGCGCTCGCCAGCCTGCTACCTGTCGCCGCCTATCCTTTCATGAAGCGGATCACCTGGTGGCCTCAGCTTTGGCTGGGGCTGGTGTTCAGCTGGGCCCTGCCGGTTGCATGGACGGCGCTCAGGCTGGACAATTTGGACGTGCTGGCGGCTGTTTATGCGGGCACAATCCTGTGGGTGGTGGGTTATGACACGATCTATGCGCTGCAGGACCGCGAGGACGATGCGCTGGTCGGGATCCGCTCGTCGGCGCTGCGCATGGGCAGGCATGTGCGCGGCGGCGTGGGACTCTTTTATACCGGGGCGCTGGCGTGCTGGTCGCTGGGCATGTGGATCTACCGACCTGACGCTCTGGCGCTGCTCACCCTGCTCCCGGTGGCGCTGCACCTTGCGTGGCAGGTCATGACGCTCGCGCCCGACGATCCGGGCAATCCGCTTGACAGGTTCCGCTCGAACCGCTGGGCCGGTGCGCTGATGGCGGCGGCCTGTTATGTCGTCGGGAATGCCTGACGCATTAGACTCTACCCGCGAGCAGCGCTGACGAGGAACTCGATATTGCCTTCCGGGCCCTTGATCGGGCTTTCGACAATGCCGTCAACCCGCCAGCCCGAACTTTCGAGCCAGCCGCGCACTTCATCGCAGACGCGCAGGTGCAACACCGGGTCGCGCACCACCCCGCCTTTGCCCACTTCCTCGCGGCCAACTTCGAACTGCGGCTTGATTAGCGCCACCAGCCGACATCGGGGCGCTGCCAGTTCAAGCGGTCGTTCGAGCACCTTGGCGAGTCCGATGAAGCTGGCATCGCACACCACCCAATCGCACGCCCGGTCGATCATGGCGGGGGTGAGCACGCGGGCGCTGGTCTGCTCAAGCACGGTCACACGCGGGTCCTGCCGCAGCTTCCAGGCCAATTGGTTGGTGCCGCTGTCCACCGCATAGACGTGCGCCGCGCCGCGGTTTAGCAGCACATCGGTGAACCCGCCGGTCGAGCTGCCGATATCCATCGCAACCGCGCCGATGGGGTCAAGCCCGAAATGGTCGAGCGCATGCGCCAGCTTGATCCCTCCCCGGCTGACCCAGGGATGATCGCGCCCGCGCACTTCGACCGGCGCATCCCCGGCAATCTGCTGGCCGGGCTTGGCGATCTTCGACTCTCCCGAATAGACCAGCCCGGCCATCACCAGCGCCTGCGCACGGGTCCGGCTTTCCGCAAGCCCGCGTTCCACGAGAATCTGGTCGATGCGTTGCTTCCTGGTCATGGACGCGAAAGGCGATAGCGCGCATTGTGCGCCGATGAAACCGGTGACTGCCTTCATCTGCGCATCGATTGCGGCGACTTCGATACCCGCCCCGGCCCTGGCCGCGGAAAACTGGGCCGATGCCCCACAAACCCCGGGCGATTGGCGACTGGCGCTGCTGCCGACTGGCTCAACCGCAACCTTTCGCGCACCCGATGGGCAGGCGCTGTTCACACTCGCATGCACGCTTCAGGGCCGGTCGATTGCCTTGACGCGGCACACCGCTCCATCGGCTCAGCCGCTACCGCAGGGCCTGATGCAAGTGCACACGCAGACCCGGGAGCGAGTACTGACCGCGACCGCCCTGAACGGCGATGGCGGCGCAATCGGCGCAAGTCTGGCGGCAAGCGATCCTCTGTTCGATGCCATGGCGATATCGCGCGGCCGATTTGCGGTGGAGGTCGAAGGGTCGGAGCCGCTATATCTGCCCGCCTGGGCCGAGGTGACGCGGGTAATCGAGGATTGCCGGTAGTTTGACGTGTTCGGTCGGGTCATCCGCCCCGCCCTTGCGGTATCAGCCAATTTAATCGCGCTGTTTTCGGTCCGCCATCGGACGGACCGCAAGGCCAAGTGGCTGCCCCGCAGCGACGCGAGCAAAGCGAGCAGGGAGCGAGGAGATCGCGCTCGCGGATGCGAGTGCGGAATAAAAAAACGCCCACGAAATCACGCAGGCCCGAAATCCTGATTCTGACGTGGGAAAAGTTTTTTTCAAGTCTTGTTTTCGCATGCTTGGTGACTCAAACTGGAACCT
>PNJY01000123.1 GCA_013822125.1 Erythrobacter sp.
CTCGCCAGTTCCGTCATCACCACTGTGTGGGTCGGGGTGTTCGTGCTTTGCTTCTTCAACCTGCGCTTCGGCTGGGTGCTGTCGGGGCTGGTGGTGCCTGGCTATCTGGTGCCGCTGCTGATCGTGAAGCCGCTGGCGGCAGCGGTAATCCTGGTCGAGGCGATCCTGACTTATCTGCTGGTCTGGCTGTTTTCGGAGAAACTCAGCCGCGGGCGCTATCCTTCGCTGTTCGGGCGCGACCGCTTCATGGGGCTGATCCTCGCCAGCATCCTGGTGCGACTGGTCATGGACGGGCTCGTCCTGCCTGAGGTCGCAGGTTGGCTGGAGCAGAACTTCGACCGGCGTTTCGACTGGCAGGACAATCTCCAGAGCTTCGGGCTGGTGATCATTTCACTGCTCGCCAACCAGTTCTGGAAACCGGGCCTGGGGCGCGGGCTGGGCGCAGCATTCGTCACGATCGGGCTGACTTTCGTCATCGTGCGTTACGGGCTGATGGAAATGACCAATTTCCGGATGAGCGGAGTCTCGTATCTTTACGAGGGGCTTGCCAGCTCGATCCTCGCCAGTCCCAAGGCCTACATCATCCTCACGCTCACCGCGATGTTCGCCAGCCATATGAACGTCCGCTATGGCTGGGACTTCTCTGGCATCCTGATCCCGGCGCTGATCGCGCTGCAGTGGTATCAGCCGACCAAGATCGTGACCTCGTTTGCCGAAGCTATCGTGATCTACAGCGTGGCGCGGCTGATCCTAAAGCTGCCGGTCATGGCCAATGTCACGATCGAGGGCGCACGCAAGCTGCTGCTGTTCTTCAACATCAGCTTTGCCTGGAAGATGGCGCTGGGCTGGTTCGTGGTGTGGCAGGGGCTGGAGGTCAAGACCACCGACTTCTACGGCTTCGGATACCTGCTTTCGACTCTGATCGCGATCAAGGCGCACGACAAGGACATTTTCCCTCGGCTGGCACGCTCGACTTTGCAGGTCAGCCTGATGGGTGCGGTAATGGGGAACATTGTCGGCTTTTCGCTGTCGGCGGCGGTTACGCAGGGCATGGCGTACCTTTCGGGGACGCCGCTAAGCCCGCGGCCGGACAATTCGAGCAAGGTCGAAAGGCTGGTGGTCGCCGCGGTCGGCGATGCGCATGTCCGCAAGCTTGGCGCCGAAACCCGGCCGCTTTCGGCGGAAGCGGCGCGCATGCTGGGCGACACGATCGAACTGTTCGAAGCCGGTCTGCCCGCCGCCGGCCCGGGGTTCGACCTCGGGGCGGGCGGCTGGCGCGTGCAGCGGCTCGAAGGCGGGCTCTTCGCCATCGTCCGCAACGATGGTGCCGGGCGTGAAGTACTGCTGTTCGATCCCCATGCCCCGCGCGATCTGGCGATTGTCCTGCCCGATCCGACCGCCGCCCCCGGACTGGCGGTGGCAGCGCTCGAGCTGCGGCGCATCGAGCGCGCCCGCTGGCTGGTGATTGCGGCCCCGCAACCGCTCGCCGCGATGCCCGAGGACGACGTGGTGCAGATCTTCGCCCGGGCCAGTCGCTCCACGCAGCTGCTCATCGGACCCGTAGTCGGCGGAGAGCCTGCGCGGATTGACCTCGCCAACCGCTCGGGAGCGGCCGCCGATATTTCGCGGTTGCGTGAGGCCATTCCGGGGCTTGAGGTCGGCCTTGAGAGCGGAACCGACGCGGAAGCCACCAATCGCGCGACCTTGCTGCTCGACCGCGAGGGCGTCGCGGCGCTCGCACGTCTCGCGGCCCCTGTGTCGGCGGACGCAACCGGCCGGGCTTGCCGCCTGCCCAGGGTGGGTGAACCGGCGCCGGCCAGGCAGGAGCTGATCGATCTGTCCTATCTGCGCTTTGAGGTGGCCGCGCCGCTGATCGCCGGATTGGGCGAGGATGGTGAACCCGATGCAGCGCGGGCCGCCGCGCGCCTTGCCGGCTTCGAAATCGAGACATGCATGCTAGGCGGCAGGCCACACCGGAATCTCTTTGCTCCCCGCCGATCTGAGGGTCACTATCTGTTTGTCACCGGGACATCGCCGGGGCGGGCCGTGATCGGCTATCGCATGGATGCCCGCATCGCGCCCGCCCGCATCGCCGCCGGTATCCATGCCCGGTGGCAGGGCGGTGCCTTGCTGATCGCTCCGCATATCGAGGATTTCGCGCGCTCGCCGCGCAGCAGTTTCGACGTGGTCTGGCAGGAATGGGTCCGCGCCCGCTCCGCTGGAGACGGCCAGCCGACCGTACTCCAGCTGCGTGCCCGGCCGGATGGGATCCGTTCGGTCCCGCGCAATGCCGATATCGTGCTCGCCGGCGAGCGGATCGGCCAGGACAATGTCGAGTCTGCTGGGCTCGCCTCGGCCATCCGCGCCGCCGGTCTGCGCCCGCAGATGGCGACAACGGACCGACGCTTTGCCGGGTACGAGGCACGGCCCAGCACGACTTCGCGCTATCTCGCTCAGGCGGGTCAGGCACACTTTACGGTGGGCTGGCTCATGATCGGACAAGCGGGGGCGGCAAAGCCATGAGCCTGACCTTGGTGACCCGGTTACTGCTGTTTCTGTTGCTCGCTATCCCGGCGGCAATCGCGGGCGGGCACTATGGCCCGCAGTTGGCGGACTATCTTTCGCAAGCCAGGGTTTCGACCGCGCAGGAGGCCCGCTTCGAGAGCCGGGCGATCGTCTATCGGCTGGAGAGCGATCGGGTGACAACATTTGCCTTTTCACAGCCGGTCCAACTGTTCAAGCTCATCGTCCATCCCACGGTCGGCGAGGCGGACCGGGTGCGGACCGAAGGCTTTGTCTATGGCTTTCGCGTCCGGCTGATTGACGGCGACGACGCCCAACTGGCGCAGCACGACATCCATTTTCACGCCAAATCGCCGGATGAAGTCTTCGCATCGGGGACGCGCTGGCGCTTCTTTCGTAACCGCAGCGAGCTGATCGCCGCGCAGGATTCGATCGAGATCGCCAGCGAAGCGCGCGTCGCCAGAATCGAACTTGCCGCGCTGCCCTCGGATCGCGGGGTGAACGGCATCGATGTGCGGGTCTATGAAAGGCGCCCCGTCCTCGGCCAGCAGGCGATTGCCAACTTTCGCAGGCTGAGCAAGGACGAGCAGCAAGCGTTGGCCGGAGCAAATGTGTTTCCGTCCGACATGCTGACCAGCGACGAGATGAACAACATTGCCCTCAACCAATGGCGGCCCGTAGGCCCGGTGGGGATCGCAGGCAGCGATTATGTCCTGCATGTGGTCTATGAAGGATTGAGACCCGCAGCCGAAAGGGAGCAAGGTGAGTGAGCGCACGGTCATGCTTGTCCGGGGTCTGGCGCTGATGGCGCTGGCCGCCGGTCTTGCCGCGCTGCTGTATCCGCCGCTGCGCCAGGCGGTCGGGATCGAGCGGCCGGACAGAGTGCGCTTCGCCGAGGCGCAGCGGATGTTCGCTCATGCACTGGCTGGCCGGTCCTCGGCGCTGCTCCAGGACGAGGCTGCGGCGGTGGGGCTGGTAGCCTCTGGCGCCTCGCGCGAGTGGCAGGGCGCGGTGCTGACCGAAGCTGCGGATGACTGCAAGGGGCGCGGGACCTACCTCGTCCGCGACGACGGTGGAGCACTGCCGCTGGCCTTGACCGCCCCGCATCGCGGTGCCGACCAGCATACGGGCACATTGGCGGCAAGCCTGTTCCTCGAATCGCGCGCTGCCGCGGCTGCGTGGAATTCCGCGCCGCGCAATCCGCAGGCCGAGTGCCCATATGCCCTCGATCTGGCCCGCGAGCGGCATCACCACTTTACCGCCTTTGCGCTGGCGTTCGCGCGGCGGCATCCCGAAGGGTTGGTGGTCCAGCTGCACGGCTTTGACCGGCATAACCGCAATGAAGCGGCGGCGCGCGAAGCAGGTGTGATCCTGAGCAACGGCACCCGCGTTCCCGACGCGCGTCTGCTGGACGTGGCCGATTGCCTGAGCGGTTCGCTGGCACCGCATATTATCAGGGTGTTTCCGGTCGAGACTGGCGAACTCGGCGCTCTCGGCAATGCGCAAGGAATGGCGTTGCGCAAGGCGGGCTTCAACGGGTTCGTCCATCTCGAACTGTCGGCCGAGCTGCGGCGCGATCTCGTCAGCGATGATGCGCTGCGCTCCGGGTTCCGACGATGCCTGGAGCAGGCCGCGCGGTGACGGTTCAACCGAATCTGTCGCTCGAGGACCGGCTTGCTGGGCATCATGCGCCCAGGCTCGATCCGGTCTTTGCCGATCTGCGCCAGGCGCTGCTGGATCATGCGGGCAATCGCGCCGCACCTGCCCCGGCTCGCCAGCATGCCGAACTGGTGCTGCAATACTGCCAGCGTCAGCGCGATGCCCTGACCGCGCTCGGCCAGGCCGAAGCCGCTTTCCTGTCGCGCTTCGCCAGTGCCGCCGACGAGGCTGAAAGTCGCGCCGCGATCCTCGACCTGGCCCGCAATCTGGGGGCGGGCGGAAGACAGTTGCGGCGCGACAAGGCGGCGCTCGACCGCTTCCTCGATGCCGATGCCATGCAGGAACGCCTGCGCAGGCGCCGGGGCGAGCGCGAGCGGGCGCTGGCCTATTCGCTGGAACGGCTCGGCTCGATTGCCGGGGCGGCACTGGCCGAGGACCTGCTCGAAGCACAGAGCCCGTTCTTCAGTGATACCTTTCACGAATTCCTGGTCGAGATGCGCAGTTGGGGCGGAGATGCGCGCGTGCGCCGGGCGGCGCATCGCTGTCTGATGCATGCGGTCGCGCCGCTGGGGGGCAGGCTCAACGCCTTCTGGTTCGATCTGGCGCTCAGCGCCACGCGCCGCGCCGCGCTCGACGAATCGGAGGATGTGTGGAACCAATGCGCCGCCTTTGACGCGTTGCTGGCGATTTCGCCGCAGTCGGTCCCTTCGGCGATCTCGCGGAGATTGGCGGTGAAGCCGGATACGCTGCCTGCGCCGCTGCGCGACAACGAGATCTTCGTGCGGCGGCACATGGTGCGCATCGTTTGCGAGCAGGTCGGTGCCGAGCCGAAGTTCTCGCTGCTGCTGGCGCAACTAGCCAACGATCCGCAAGGCGCGGTGCGGCAAGCCTTTGCCGATTACCTTCACCTGCTTCCCCGCGCCAATGCGGCTGCGTTGCTGACGCGCCTCAGGATCGATCGCGACCCGCAGGTGCGCGCCGCAATCTTCGCCGATCCGGTGCGGGTGGCGCAGGTCGTCGAGCCGGCGGACCTTGCGCACCACATCCTGCGCATCCTGACGTTCGAGCAGGATGAATTCGTGCTGCGCATTGCGCTCGATGCGGCCTGCTCTCTGGCCGCCGTGACGCCGGAGGGCGACAGCAGGATCGCGCTGGTCGAGCGGCTGCGCGCGGGTATCGCGGGTCTCAGCCAGCGGGGGCTGTCCGCGCGGGTGCTGCGGTGGGCAGGCGAAGCCCGCGAGCGGCTGTGGCTGATCTCCGACCCTGAGGCGCAGCAGATCGCGCTGCATCTGCGCGATGTGACGGCGGGTCTCGGCGAGGGCCGCAGTCGCCGCGTGGCACCATTGCGCGATGAGCTGAGGTGCAATCCCGGAAGGGTGGGCCGGGTCATGGCGGTGCTGGCACAGAACGACTTTGGCCTTGCGGTACGGCCGGGAATCGCGCCGCGCGTCCTTCGCGGGGAGTACTTCCGTCCGCGGCTGTGGCGCATCCTGTTCGAATGGCGCAATGGCTCCACCGACAAGCGGCAAGCCTTCCGCCACACGATCGGGCGACACTACGATGCGCCGCTGATTGCGCCCAGCGCGCGGATGTCCGAACTGGCACCGACCAAGGTCCCGGGCGAACCCCTGTTCGAAGGCGGCGAAGGGGGTTGGCGCAATCACCTGCCGCTGCTCGACCAGGTGCTGAGCGCGCTCGATCGCGGCGGGGTCACGCAGATATTCACCAGCGCTGGCGCCACCCGCATCGTCGCGCCCGACAGCTTCTTTCGGCGCGGCTGGTTGTTCCTGAAGATCAGCCGCGACTTTGCGCCGCTGGCCGCCCTGCGCAACCGCGATCCGGCAGGCTTCGTGAACCGCCTGCGCGAAATGGGGGTCGGGTGCGAATTCGCCTCGCATGACGATGCCCTCGCTGAAGGTTCGCACAATCCCGAAGTGGCAAGGTTCTACAGCTTTGGCGGCATCGCGCTGGCATTTCCGGTATTGTGGGACCGGGCATTCGCCTATTTCTCGACCGTTTATGAAAACAGCCTCGTCGAGCTCGGCGTGTTTGCGGCGCTGGCCGGCCTGTGGTTTTTCGGACGGCACATGGTTCTCGGCTGGCGCGCGCGGCAGCTGCGCAAGGGCCTGGCGCTGGTGCTGGGGGGCTGGGGTACGCGCGGCAAATCGGGGACCGAGCGCCTCAAGGCAGGTCTGATCAACGCGCTTGGCCCCGCGATCGTCTCCAAGACCACCGGCTGCGAGGCGATGTTCCTCCACGGGACCGCTTTTGGCGAGCTCACCGAAATGTTCCTGTTCCGCCCCTATGACAAGGCGACGATCTGGGAACAGTTCAGCCTGCTGCGCACCTCGCGCGGGCTCAAGGCGCGCGTATTTCTGTGGGAATGCATGGGACTCAACCCCTCCTATGTGCGCGTGCTCCAGCAGGACTGGATGCGCGACGATATCGGCACCATCACCAACACTTATCCCGATCACGAGGATGTGCAGGGGCCCGCCGGGCGCAACATTCCCGAAG
>PNJY01000124.1 GCA_013822125.1 Erythrobacter sp.
ACCACAAGCACGCGCATCCATAATCCGCAAGGGCCCGTAAAACACATAACGCCCGAGGTCTTTCGACCCCGGGCGCCACGTGACGAAACGGTGCGGATCCGCTCTTTCGAGCCGAGGCAGCGACCCCCTAACTTCGCTGCCGGGATCCAATCCTTATCGTTCAACCGGTCGCGCTGGCACCCCGCTGCCAGTAACGCGGTCCGGTCACCCCCTGAACCCGGCACCGGGCGGTGCCGAATATTCGGTGGAGAACCCCTTGCGAAGGCTCCGGGGGCTATCTTCCACCGAGTTGCCTAACGCGGAAGACGAAACCGCCCTCAGAGTGATTTTTTGTCACCTGCTGTTGTGTGCTTGCAACAATCGCTGCATGAGCCGCCCTGTTGCTTGCATGGAGTTGCTTTCGTGACCGACCTCGTCCTCACCCCAGAAGAGCGCGAGAAGGGCTCTGTCTTTGCTCCCAAATTCGATGCGGCGGGCCTGCTGACCGCGGTCGTGATCGACGATGCGGATGGCGGGGTTCTGGTGGTTGCGCACATGAACGCCGAGGCGCTGGAGGCAACGCTGGCCACGGGCAAGGTGCACTTCTGGTCGCGTTCGCGCGGGGCCTTGTGGATGAAGGGCGAGACTTCGGGGCACTATCTGACGGTCCGTTCGGTTCTGACTGACTGCGATCAGGACGCGCTGCTGATTCGCGCCACGCCAGCCGGGCCCACCTGCCACACCGGCGCATTATCCTGCTTCTACCGCGAGGTGGTCGCGGGTGAAGGCGAGGACGAGGGCAGGGTGTTGCTCCGGCGCAAGCATACTTGACGCTCACGTAAACGTAAGGTATAGGGCTGCCATGGCTACCGCTCATGCTTCCCCCGCCGCCGTCGATCTCGCCGCCGAGCCGCGCCGCAACGGTGCGCATCTCGACCGGCCGGATGTCCACGAGCGCGAACATTTCACCATTTCCGACCTCACTTCGGAATTCGGCTGCACCGCCCGGGCGCTGCGCTTCTACGAGGACGAGGGGCTGATCAGCCCGGCGCGCGTCGGCCTGACCCGGGTCTATTCCAAGCGCGACCGCGCACGCCTCGCCTGGATCATGCGCGCCAAGAACGTCGGCTTCAGCCTTACCGAAATCCGCGAGATGATCGACCTCTACGACCTCGACGATGGCCGGGTCGAACAGCGCCGCGTCACGGTCGAGAAGTGCCGCGCGCACGTCGCCAAGCTGAAGGCGCAGCGCGACGACATCGACAGCGCCATCAAGGAACTCACCGACTTCGTCGCCGAAATCGAAAAGCTTGACCTGCGCTGATGCGCTAAGGTCGCCACCACTTCACCACGTCTGCCTACCAGAGGGATCAACCGATGCCGACCTATACCGCGCCCACCCGCGACACGCGCTTCATCGTCAACGAAGTGCTCGACCTTGCCAGCTTCGGAAATCTGCCGGGCTTCGAGAACGCGACCCCTGACATGATCGAGACCGTGATCAACGAGGCAGGCAAGTTCTGCGCCGAAGTGCTCGCGCCGATCAATCAGGCGGGTGACGAGCACGGCTGCACCCGTCATGAGGACGGCAGCGTCACCACCCCTCCGGGCTTCAAGGAGGCCTATCAGGCCTATGTCGAAAGCGGTTGGGGCACGCTCGCCCAGCCCGAAGAATTCGGCGGGCAGGGGCTGCCCCACGTGCTCGGCTTCGTGCTCGAGGAATATTCCGGCACCGCCAACCAGGCCTTTGCGATGTATCCCGGCCTTACCCACGGCGCGATCTCGGCGATCCTCGCCAAGGGCTCGGACGAGCAGAAGGCGACCTATGTGCCCAAGATGATCTCGGGCGAGTGGTCGGGCACAATGAACCTCACCGAGCCCCACTGCGGCACCGATCTCGGCATGATCCGCACAAAGGCCGTGCCCAATGGCGATGGCACCTATGCGATTACCGGCACCAAGATCTTCATCTCGGCCGGCGAGCATGATCTTACCAGCAACATCATCCATCTGGTGCTGGCCAAGACCCCGGGTGCGCCTGACAACGTCAAGGGCATTTCGCTGTTCATTGTGCCCAAGTTCATTCTCGACGAGAACGGCAATCCGGGCGCGCGCAACGGCGTCACCTGCGGGTCGATCGAGAAGAAGATGGGCATCCATGGCAACGCCACCTGCCTGCTGAACTACGACGGTGCGACCGGATACATGGTGGGCGAGGAAAACAAGGGTCTCGCCGCGATGTTCATCATGATGAACGCAGCGCGGCTTGGCGTCGGCATCCAGGGCTATGCCCAGGCCGAAGTCGCCTACCAGAACGCGGTGACCTATGCGCTTGACCGGCGTCAGGGCCGCGCGCTGACCGGCCCGGCGCAGCCCGAGGCCAAGGCCGATCCGATCTTCGTCCACCCCGATGTGCGCCGGATGCTGATGGACGCCAAGGTCTTCACCGAAAGCATGCGGGCGCTGTGCCTGTGGGGCGCATTGCAGGTCGATCTGACTCACAAGGCGCAGACCCCGGAAGAACGCGAGCAGGCCGACCTGCTGATCGGGTTGATGACCCCGGTGATCAAGGGTTACGGCACCGACAAGGGCTACGACATCGCCAACAACATGCAGCAGGTCTACGGCGGCCACGGCTATGTGCGCGAGTGGGGCATGGAGCAGTTCGTGCGCGATAGCCGCATCGCGATGATCTACGAAGGCGCCAACGGCGTGCAGGCGATGGACCTTTGCGGCCGCAAGCTCGCCGCGGGCGGTGGCAAGGCGATCCAGGCCTTCTTCGCGATGATCGACGAAGAAATCGCCGCCGCCAAGCAGGTGCCGGAGCTCGCTTCGGTTGCCGAACGCCTCGAAAAGGCGCTGGGCGAGCAGAAGGCGGCAACCATGTGGTTCATGCAGAACGCGATGGCCAACCTCAACCACCTCGGCGCGGGCGCGCACCACTACATGCACATCATGGGCATCGTGACGCTTGGCTTCTTCTGGCTGAAGATGGCGAAGGTCGCGCAGGCCAAGCTGGCCGAGGGCGCCGATGACAAGGCCTTCTACGAAGCCAAGCTGGTTTCGGCCAATTACTACGCCGAACGCTTCCTGCCCGACTCGGGCGCGCTGCGCCGCAAGCTTGAGGCGGGCAGCGAATACATGATGAAGCTTCCGGCAGAGGCCTTCGCGACCGCCGCCTAAGCCTGCGTCCGATCGACCGCAAAGGCCGCCCTGCATACGCGCGGGGCGGCCTTCTTCCTTTGCGGGCAGCGGCAAATCTCGGGCATTGCGTCGCCTGCGGTCGCCGTGCAGTATGGTTGGCACCATGCGCGGATGCGCATGACAAGGGTCGCAACGGGGTCGTAAAATAATGGAAACACGCTGGATTTCGGGAGCGCTCGCCGCTCTCTCGTTGACCGTCGCTGCGCCTGCACTGGCAGGAGCATCGGAGGATTTTTCGGGCTGCGACGGGCTGAAGAAGCCCAAGAGCAGTGATGACGGCATGCGCGGTGAGGCAACCTTTCCGGCCTTTGGCTTCGGCTCCGGGATCAGAGGATCAGCGCAAGGTACGCGGGCTGCTTGCGACCGCGCGTTGGCGAGCAAAAACCTCAAGCCCGAGCAGAGCCTGCGCCGCGCGCATCTCTTGCGGGCACGGGCGGCTGCGAAGATTGAACTGGGCGATGCGGCAGGGGCGCTGGTCGATCTCGAAACGGCGCAACAGGCCGCCGCAACCTATGCCGGGGAGTTTTTCTACGACCGAAGCATGGGGGTCTCGATCGATCTGCTGCGGGCGCTTGCGCTGAGCCAGTCTGGCCAGACCGAAGCCGCTTTGACGCTTGCAGAGCAGACGGCAGCCAAGCGTCCCTTTTCGGTCGAGATCCAGCGGGTTGCCGCCTTGTTGCGATCGCTTGCCGCCAATGGGCCCGAGGATCGGTCCGTCTGGCTAGCGCTCGCGCGGATCGATCCGATGACCCGCGGCCTCGCGCAACGCTTGAGCGGTGGCCCTGCCGCGCTCAATGAACTCGCAGACGGCGCGGTGCCGCCCGCACTCGACCTTCCTCCGCCCCCAAGCGTTGAACGCCTGATTGGCCAGCAAAACGCGCTCACCCAATATCTCGATAAGTGGCAGGGCGTCATCGGGGATGGTCTGACAAGGGCCTATGCCCATGCGGCAAATGGTCAGCCAGAAACGGCACGGGCATGGCTGGCGCTCACGCGCAAGGCGCTCGATGAGGCCGAGAAGCCGCCGACGGCGCAGGGTGCCGAGGGGCAACCGTCACCTGGGGTTAGGCTCGGCGGCCTGCTTGCCGCAGATCTGCGCAAGAGCCAGCTTGAGCCGATGGCTCGGCTGATCGAGGCGCGTATTGCGCTGGGGGAAGGGCGGGTCGCAGAAGCCGCTGCCCTGTTCGGCACGGATCGTTTGCGCGCCACCACAGCGAGCGAGGAGTTTCACACAGCCTATGCCGCAGCGCGCGCCGGGGTGGCCGATGCGCCCGATCTGCCCGCGCTGATTGCTACGCCCCGACGCGGCGCGGATCGGATCGCCGCACTCGCTGGAACGCTGCTGATTCGTCCCGAGTCAAAGCGCAAGCTGATCGACTACGAAAAGTCGCGCCCCAATATCCTTGGCGCGATGGTGGGCGCGGCATTCTCCTTCGGGACGACCTTGCTGGGGGGCATCGATCGCACTGCGGGCTTCCGTTCGGCCACAAACGCGGATGGCTCGATCAAGGTCGAATTCACCGGCAATACCACCTCTGCGCCCGTGGTGCAGGAAATGACGCTGCTGCGCGCTGCGGAAATCGCGCGCGAGGCGGGCAAGGCGCATTTCCACATCGGCGCGCGGAGCGATTACGAACAGGTCCTGACCCGCTCGATCGGTGGAACACCGATCGAACGGACGTTGGTCGGCTACAAGACCGAGCTGACGATACGCCTGCTCGATGATGGCGCGAGCGAGCCAGATGCGCTCGACGCCGTGGCAGTGATCGACGCACTGGGGCCGGTGTATTACGGCAACTGAGTGCAGCGATGGGATGCGCTAATCCAGCCTTCCCATCATGCGCTGCGAGCTGACTTTCATCTTGAGGCTTTTTGGCGCCGCCGATGCGGGGCGCTCCCACTGGCTGGCCGAGCGCGCCGAAACGACGCGGGGACGTGCCGGGGCGGGATCTGCGTCCGGGCGCGCGGTGGGGCGCGGTGGCGCAGGTGCGGGATGTGGCACAGCGCGCGGCGGCGGGGCCGGTTCGGGTTCGGGTTCGGGTTCGGGGACAATTGCTTCGGGTTCCGGCCCGGGCTCCGGTTCGGGCGCCGGAGCAGTTGGCGGCGGAGCGGGCGGCGGGGGCGGCGCGACGGCTTCCGGCTCGGCAGCGCGGGGCTGAGCCACGGGAGCCGCGACCGGCGGTGCGACAGGCTCCATGGCCGCAGCCGGCGGCGGAGCAGGCACCGGTGCAGCAGGTGCCGGCGCGGCGGGAGCCTGTGCGACGGTCGGCGAGGCAGCGGCGTCAGGTGCAGCCGGCGCCTCGGTCGAAGCCTGAGCAAGGCCGACCAGGATCTTCTCGGCCACTTCCTCGATCGAGCCCACCACGAGCAGCGGCTGCCCGCCGACGATGCCGACACTGGTCTGCCCGTTCTCGGCCGTGCGCAGCCACGCCACGTTCGAGGCCACGACGAGGTAATTCCCCCCGCGCGATTCGAGCTTGATGAACTTCATGACCGCGTGTTTCCCGAGCAGAGACCTGATTGCACCGGCAACCAGCCCGGAGGGTTACGCGCTTAGGGTTAGGAATGGGTTATCGCGATGACGGGGCGATGACGTCGATCAACCATCGCAAGCCTGCGCGAACGGCTTCAGAGCCGCTTCATCATGAAGTAGTGCGGGTAGTAAGGCGCAGGCCCGTCGATCTGGCCGAATACAGCGAAGCCGTGCGCCTCGTAGAATGCCTTGGCCTGAAAGGCATAGGTATCGAGGCGCATGTGGTTGCAATCGCGCCGCCGCGCTTCGGCCTCGGCCTTGGTAAGCAGGATCGCTCCCCAGCCTTGCCCCCGCACGGGCGGCGACAGGGCGAGGATGTCGATCAGAAACCCGCCCCAGCGCGATTGCCCGATCAGCCCGCCCACGAGCACCCCTGCCTCGTCCTTGAGCAGCAAGGCATAATCGTGATTGTCCAGCGTCGGGACATTGGCGCGGGTGAACTGCCTGAGGATCTCAAGCGCGCCCGCGCAATCTTCCGGGTTCGGCCTGTCCGTCTCGTGGAGCGAGATATTGCCCCTCACGCTCGAGCGCTCACTCCACCGGCAGGAAATCGGGCACCGAAAGGTAACGCTCCCCGGTATCGTAGTTGAAGCCGAGTACCCGCGATCCCGCAGGCAGATCGGCGAGCTTGCTGGCGATCGCCGCCAGCGTCGCGCCGCTCGAGATGCCGACCAGCATCCCCTCCTCCCGTGCGGCGCGGCGGGCCATTTCCTTGGCCTCCTCGGCATCGACGGTGATCGCGCCGTCGATTGCGGCGGTGTGGAGGTTGCCGGGGATGAAGCCTGC
>PNJY01000125.1 GCA_013822125.1 Erythrobacter sp.
CGCGCTTTGCCAATGCGGTCGCCTTCCTCGGCTGTTCGGCGGCAGAGGCGGTGGGGCCGTGCGACACGCTGAGCTTCGGCTTCATCAAGAACGGCGGCATGGGGGCCGAGGCGGTGGTGCTGTTCGATCCCGCAGCCGCTGCGCACGTCCGTTATCGCCGCAAGCGCGCCGGGCACCTGCAATGCAAGGGGCGCTATCTGGCGGCGCAGATCCTCGCCATGCTTGACGGCGATCTGTGGCTCGCCAATGCCCGTGCCGCCAACGGAGCTGCGGCGGAAATCGCGCAGGTTTGCGGCGAAAGGCTGCTCCACCCGGTTGAAGCCAACGAGATTTTCATGCGCTGCACTGCCGCCGAACGCGCGGCGCTGCGCGCGCAGGACTTTGCCTTCTACGATTGGGGGGAGGGGGCCGCGCGGTTTGTCACAGCGTGGAATACCCGTCAGGAAGATGCGGCGGCACTGGCACGGGCGATCGCCGCGCTATGAGTGAACCTGACCGGGCAACGGATGAAGCCGTCGGCGCCACTCCGCCGCCGCACGCGCTGCTGCGCCCGCAGGTGCTGTGGCCGTTCCTGCTCACCGCGCTGATCTGGGGTTCGACCTGGTACGTCATAACCGGGCAGATCGGCGATGTTCCGGCCAGTTGGTCGGTCGCCTGGCGCTTTGCGCTGGCAGCACCTTGCATGTTCGCGCTCGCGGCGATTACCGGGAAGAGCCTGCGGCTGGGGAGCCGTGGCCACCTGCTTTCGCTGGCGCTGGGCCTGTTCCAGTTCTGCGGCAATTTCAACTTCGTCTATCGTGCCGAGCTGCACCTCACCTCGGGCATCGTCGCGGTGATGTTCGGAATGCTGATGGTGCCCAATGCCGTGCTCGGGCGAGTGCTGCTGGGCGAGCGGGTGACGCCGCGTTTCTTCCTCGGCAGCCTGGTAGCGATCGCGGGGATCGCGCTGTTGCTGGTGCACGAGGCACGGTTGGCACCATTGGATGGCCCGCTGGACGGCCCAATGGGCGGTGACGTCACGCTCGGCATATGGCTTACGCTTGGCGGGATATTGGCCGCCTCGATCGCCAACGTGATCCAGGCGGGCCGCACAGGCCGTGCGCTGCCGATGATGAGCCTGCTCGCCTGGGCCATGCTCTATGGCGCGCTGATCGATTTCGCCTTTGCCTGGATCACCTCCGGCCCGCCGGTGTTTCCCGACAGGTGGAGTTATTGGGGCGGGATCGCCTATCTGGCGATCGTTGGATCGGTGATCACCTTCCCGCTCTATTACCAGATCGTGCGCGATATCGGTGCGGGCCGCGCAGCCTACAACGGGGTGGCGGTGATCGTCATCGCAATGCTGATCTCGACCTTTATCGAAGGTTATCAATGGTCTGCCCTAGCAGTTTCGGGAGCGGTGCTGGCGTTGGGCGGGATGATCGTGGCGCTGCGCGCGCGGCATCACTGATATTTAGATCAGGCTCGCCAGGCCTTCGCGGAACGTGGGGTAGTGCGGCGTCCACCCGAGCACGCGCTTCGCCTTGCCGTTGGCGACCCGGCGGTTCTCCGAATAATAGGCGCGCGCTGCGGTGGTCAGCCCGGCTTCGTCCAGCGCTTGCAGGTGGGGCGGCTCCACCCCCAGCAGGCGGCAGGCATGCTCGATCACAGCATTCTGGCTGGTTGGCAGATCGTCGGCCAGATTGTAGGCACCGGGCGGCGCGTCACTATCCAAAGCCGCGACCACCCCGCCAACTATGTCGTCGACATGGATGCGGCTGAACACCTGCCCCGGTGCGTCGATCCGCCTGGCCTTGTCCTCTCGCACCCGTTCAAGAGCACTGCGGCCCGGGCCATAGATTCCGGGCAGGCGGAACACCCGCGCCCCTCCTCTGGCCCCAGCCATGAGCCAGCGGGCATCGGCATCGGCGCGCGCGGTGCGCCGTCCACTGCCCCCCCTTTTGCCAACGACTGCTGCGCTTTCATCGACCCAAGCCCCCTTTGTGTCCCCGTAGACCCCCGTTGAGGACAGGTAGCCCAGCCATTTTCCGCCCAGCGCATCACCATACCGGTCGAGCACCGGGTCGCTGTCTTCGGCGGGCGGGACTGACGACAGGACATGGCTCGCATGCGCCAACGCCCGCCTGACAGCCTCCTCGTCCGCGAAATCGATATTGCCCGCGCTGCCGGTGGCATCGACCTGCCAGCCGCGCGTTTTCACCGCCGATGCTATGCGGCCTGCCGTATATCCCAGCCCGAAGATGAGCAAATGCGCCATGCAAACAATCCAAGCATTGGCGAGCCGGACAAAGCAACCTAAATCGGCGCAATGGATATTGTTCAAGACGCAGCCCCTGGCCTCGATACAGCCCCGGAGTTGGTGGACGCTGCCTCCGCGCCGCATCATCCGGTGGAAATTCGCCGGGCGGATTATCGCCCCTTCGCCTGGCTGGTACCCGAGATCGAGCTTAGCTTCGACCTCGCGCCCGATTCAACGCTCGTCACCTCGAAGCTGACCGTGGTGCGCAACGCCGCCGCCGATGCCGAACCGACGATCCGGCTCAATGGCGAGGGGCTTGAGCTGATGTCGGTCAAGGTCGATGGCACGCCGGTCAACGATTATTCGCTCGACGGCGGCGATCTGATCCTGCCACTTTCGGCAGATGCGCACTTGATCGAGATCGCCACGCGGATCGATCCTTCCGCCAACACCCAGCTCGAAGGGCTTTATGCCTCGGGCGGGATGCTGTGCACGCAGTGCGAGGCCGAGGGCTTCCGCCGGATCACGTTCTTCCCCGACCGCCCCGACGTGCTTTCGATCTGGCGCGTTCGGATGCGCGCGAACAAGGCGCAGTTCCCGGTGCTGCTCGCCAATGGCAACCGCGTTGCGGCGGGCGAAAACAACGACGGCTCGCACTGGGCCGAATGGCACGATCCCTGGCCCAAACCGTGTTACCTGTTCGCGCTGGTCGCAGGCGATCTGGTCGCCAATTCCTCAACTTTCACCACCTGCGGCGGGCGCGAGGTCGCACTCAATGTCTGGGTCCGCCCTGAAGACCTCCCGCGCACCGGCCACGCGATCGAATCGCTCAGTAAAGCGATGAAATGGGACGAAGAGGTATTCGGGCGCGAATACGATCTCGACCTGTTCAACATCGTCGCGGTCAGCGATTTCAACATGGGAGCGATGGAGAACAAGGGCCTCAACATCTTCAACACCAAGTATGTGCTGGCCGACGCCGAAACCGCGACCGACGGCGATTTCGACGCGATCGAAGGCGTGATCGCGCACGAGTATTTCCACAACTGGTCGGGCAACCGTGTGACCTGCCGCGACTGGTTCCAGCTTTCGCTCAAGGAGGGCTTTACCGTGCTGCGCGACCAGCTCTTCAGCCAGGACATGCAAGGCGAGGCGGTCAAGCGGATCGAGGATGTGCGCATCCTTCGCTCGGCACAGTTCCCCGAGGATTCGGGGCCGCTGGCGCATCCGATCCGGCCCGACAGCTACCGCGAGATCAGCAATTTCTACACCGCCACTGTCTATAACAAGGGGGCCGAGGTTATCCGCATGATGCGCAGCATGGCGGGGCCGGAACGCTTTCGGGCGGGCACCGGCCTGTACTTCGCGCGGCATGATGGCGAAGCGGCGACCTGCGAAGATTTCGTCGCCGCGATCGAGGACGGCGCGGGGCTCGATCTCGGGCAGTTCCGCCTGTGGTATAGCCAGGCCGGAACCCCCCGCGTCGGTGTGCGAATGGAGCATGCGGGCGACGAAGTTACGCTCCATCTGCGCCAGGCAATGGCCCCGACCCCGGGCCAGAAGGAAAAGGCGCCGATGGTGATCCCGCTGCGCATCACGCTGCTCGATCGGGCCAGCGGCAGCCATCGGGGCGAGCAGCTGATCGTGCTCGACAGCGAGAAACAGAGCTTCAGCTTTCCGGGATACGCCACACGCCCGGTGCTCTCAATCAACCGCGGCTTCACCGCACCGGTCGTGATCGAGCGCGAAATTGCGCGCGAGGACTTGTTGCTGCTCGCCGCACATGACGACGATGCCTTCGCCCGCAATGAGGCCCTGCAGGAGCTGGTCGGCGGCCATCTGGTGGCGGCGGCGCTCGGCGCGCTCGATGCGGATGCACGTCGATCTGGCGAGGATGCGATTGCCGAGGCGGTGGGAGCAATCGTCGCCGACGAAAGGCTGGACGATTCCATGCGCGGCGAAATGCTCGTGCTGCCCGCTGTCAGCTATTTGATGGAACAGATCGACCGGCCAGATCCCTGCGTGGTCCACCGCGAGCGCGAGAACCTGAAGGGAATTCTGGGGGCCCGGCTCGAAACGCAGCTGCGCGCGCAATACGATCGCGTTTCCGCCTGTGCGCACGATGCGCCCGGCTCGCGCGGAGCGCGCAGGATGAAAACGCAGGCGCTGGCTTATCTCGCCGCCAGCGATCCCGGATTGGCGGCCGATCTCGCCATGCGCCAATATCGTGACGCGGCCAATATGACCGATCGGCAGGGCGCGCTGATGGTCCTGTGCGGCCTCGAAACTCCCGCGCGCGAGGAATGCCTTGCCGATTTCCACCGACGCTTTGCCGGCAATGCGCTGGTGATCGACAAATGGTTCAGCCTGCAGGCGCTGTCGCTGCACCCGCAAGTGCTCGAACACGTCAAGGCGTTGGCGCGGCACCCTGATTTCACGCTCCGCAATCCAAATCGCGTGCGTTCGCTCTACATGGCGCTGGTGGGCAATCCGCATGCCTTCCATGCGGCAAGCGGCGAGGGCTATCGCCTGATTGCCGACCTCATTCTCGCGCTTGACCCGATCAACGCGCAGACCGCGGCGCGTTTCGTTCCTGCGCTGGGGCGCTGGCGACGGATCGAGGAAGGGCGTTCGGAGCTGATGCGCGGCGAGCTGGAACGCATCGCTGCGAGCAAGCTTTCGCGCGATACTTTCGAACAGGTGGCGCGCAGCCTTGGTTGATATTACGCGCAGCACTGTGCTTGGCACGATCCCGCACGGTTTCTTCGGGCGGCGGGGAGGCACGTCGCAGGGGATCGTTGCAGGCCTGCAATGCGGTTTCGGCGCAGAGCAGGACCGGGCGGCGGTGCATGCGAATCGCACGATTGCGTGCGAAGCGGTGGTGCCCGCCGGTAGGCTGGTTTCGGTGCACCAGACGCATTCGGCGGATGTTGTGACGGTTACCGAGCCGTGGGACGAGGACAGTCGCCCTTCTGCCGATGCGCTGGTGACCGACCGGCCCGGCCTGGTGCTGGGCATTGTCACCGCCGATTGCGCGCCAGTGCTGCTGGCCGATCATGCGGCGGGTGTGATCGGTGCGGCACATGCCGGATGGCGCGGGGCATATGGCGGCGTTCTCGAGAATACCGTGGCGGCGATGGCGGCGCTGGGTGCGGTTCCCGGCAACATTGCGGCAGCGATAGGACCAACGATCCAGCAGGCCAGCTATGAGGTCGATGACGTATTCCATGCGCGCTTCGAACAGGAGGATGCAGGGCTTTTCGCGCCCGGTCGCGCCGGCCACTGGCAGTTCGACCTGCCCGGATATGTGGCGGCACGGCTGCGACGCGCAGGGGTGAGTCGCGTCGAGAGCGTCGGCCTCGATACCTGCGCGCTGGAGGACCGCTTCTATTCCTACCGCCGCGCGACCCGGCGGCAAGAACCCTGCTATGGCAGGCAGATCAGCCTGATCGCGCTCGCTTGAAGGCCGGAACTTGCGCGAAAGGAAACGGATAGTGACCAAAAGGCGGTTGGCAATGCCTGCCTTTGCAGCTATCAGCGCGCCCAAATCGGGGATCGGGGCAGGGTGCACCGCGCTTCGGTAGGCTGGCCGTAACGCGGGTCCTTGCAATTTCGCGCCAAGGCTGGAATCGGTAAATGAGCCACCGTCCGTCGGCGGGGCATTTCTGGCATGATCAAGGTTGAAGGCTGATGGCTGATACAAAGGGCACCGTCACTCGGGAATCGTTCGCCGATCACGGCGATGAAGGGGTCCGGCGGCGGGACTTCATCAATATCGCGGCGGTCAGTGCGGCCGGCGTCGGCGGCGTGGTTACGCTGATCCCGCTGGTGAGCCAGATGTCGCCTTCGGCCGACGTGCGGGCGGAGAGTTCGACCGAAGTCGATATTTCCGCGATCGAACCGGGGCAGGCGATCAAGGCGGTGTTCCGCAGGCAGCCGCTGTTCGTCAAACGCCTTACCGCCGCTGAAATCGCCGCCGCGAACGGGGTCGACGTCGCCGCGCTGCGCGATCCGCAGACGCTGGCCGAACGGACCAAGCCGGGGCACGAGGATGTGCTCGTCACCATGGGCGTCTGCACGCACCTTGGCTGTGTGCCGCTGGGCACCGCGGAAGGCGAGGTGAAGGGCGAATTCGGGGGGTATTTCTGCCCTTGCCATGGTTCGCACTATGATACGGCCGGCCGTATCCGCAAAGGTCCGGCTCCGGCCAATCTCC
>PNJY01000126.1 GCA_013822125.1 Erythrobacter sp.
AACGGCGTCAACATGACCAAGCTCGAAAGCTATCAGATCGGCGCGAGTTTTTCGGCCACCATGTTCTATGCCGACATCATCGGTGCGCCCGGCGATCCGGCGGTCGATCGCGCGTTCGAAGAGCTGGCGTTCCATTCCAAACAATTGCGGATTCTTGGCACCTATCGGCAAGCGCGCGTGCGGGGTTAACTGGCACCTGCCGGGCAGTAACGCGCGATGAATTCGTGATGCTGGGGCAATTGCTCCGCGCTGCGATTGACCTCATCGACGATGCGGCGAATGTCGGCGGCAATTGCTGACGGATCGGCAATCGGGGAGGTCAGGATTTCAGACATGTCGCCCTATTGGCATGTTCGCTTCGGCTCGCAAAGCCATGCGGCATAGTTGCAGGTTGCAGGCCTTGCTTTATTCGCCCGCGAAGATCGCCACTTCGCTGGTGCCCTTGCTGTCGGCGCGGCCGCGATACATGCCGCTGGTGTTGAAGGCGAACACCGCCTCGCCATCGGGTGCCATGACGATCACCCCGCCTTCACCGCCGAGCGCGCCGACCTCGCCAATCACCGCATCGGCGGCGGTCTGCACATCTTCGCCGGCCATCTGCACCCGGTTGCAGATCTGCCGAGCCACGCCGACGCGGATGAAATATTCACCCTCGCCCGTGGCCGAAACTGCACACGAGCGGTTGTCGGCATAAGTGCCCGCGCCGATCACCGGGGAATCACCGATCCGCCCCCAGCGCTTGCCGGTGGTGCCGCCGGTCGATGTGCCGGCAGCAAGATTGCCCGCGCTGTCGAGCGCGACCGCGCCCACTGTGCCGTACTTGAGATCGACATCTATTGCCGAAACCTTGCCTGCCTTGAACCGTTCGAGCGCGCGAAGCCGCGGTTCGGTCGCGAACCATGAAGGCTCGGCCGATTCCAATCCATATTCTGCCGCAAAATCTTCCGCCCCCTTGCCGCTGAGAAAGACATGCCGTCCGTCAAGCCGGACCGCATCGGCCAGCAGGATCGGGTTTTTTACCCCTATCACGGCAGCCACCGCACCCGCGCTGAGATCGCGCCCGTCCATGATCGAGGCGTCAAGTTCGTTGGTGCCATCCCAGGTGAAAACAGCGCCTCGCCCGGCGTTGAAGCGCGGATCGTCCTCGAGCGTGACGATCACGGTGCGCACCGCCTCGATCGCATCGCCGCCATCGCGGAGCACCTGCGCCCCGGCATCGAGCGCGGCCTGAAGCGCCGCCTCGTATTCGGCGCGCTTTTCCTCGATCATTTCCTCGCGAGACATCGTGCCCGCGCCGCCGTGAATGGCGATCGACCATTGCACGGGCGGTTCGGCCAGGGCGGGTGTGGCAATCAGCGTGAGGGCGAGGGCGACAAGGCGCCGCAATGGATTGGTCATGCGGGCTTTATAATCGGCTCGAACGTTCGGGCCACTGGAAAAGCGCGAACGAATGACCCATCATGGCTGGATGACAGCAAACGACAGCCCCGATACGTCGCCGCAGGCCGGCATGCACCACGTCCTGCGCCCGGCGGTGGTTGCCGATGCCCCGGCGCTCGCGCAGCTCGGGCGCGAGAGCTTCTGCGCGGCCTTTGGCCATCTCTACCGCGCGGACGACCTCAACCAGTTCCTGCGCGAAGCCTATGACGAAGCCGTCGTCGCGCGCGAGATCGCCGATGATAGCTTCGCCCATTGTCTGGCCGAAGCGGGGGGGCGCCTGCTGGGATATTGCAAGATGCAGCTCCCCAGCCCCTATTCGCGGCATTCGCATGCCCGCAATCCGATTGCGCTGAACCAGCTCTATACCCAGCCCTACATGACCGGAAAGGGCCTGGGCGCGCAATTGATGGAGTGGGCGACAGGCCATGCCTTGGCGCTAGCCTGCGATGCGATCCAGCTATCTGTGTGGAGCGGGAACGAGGGCGCGCAGCGTTTCTATGCGCGCTACGGATTTGACAAGATCGCCGACATCGAATTCTGGGTCGGATCGCAGTGCGACGAAGAGTTTCTGTACGAACTGAAATTGGGAGACGGGTAATGAGCGGATTTGGCGCGACATCGACCGCTGACGAAGTGCTGGCGGGGCACGACCTTTCGGGAACGACGGTGTTCGTCACCGGCGGCGCATCGGGACTTGGCCAGGAGACCGCGCGGGCGATGGCGGCGCGCGGCGCGCATGTGGTGCTGGCCGCGCGCGACCAGGGCAAGCTCGATGCCGCAGCGGAGGTGATCCGCGCCGATGTTGCGGGCGCGCAGGTCGATACCATCGTCGTCGATTTCGCCTCGCTTGCGAGCGTGCGCGCCTGCGGCGACGAGGCAGTTTCGCGCTTTGCGAAGATCGACCTCCTGATCAACAACGCGGGCGTGATGGCCTGCCCGCTGTCGCAGACCAAAGATGGCTTCGAAATGCAGCTGGGCACCAATCACCTGGGCCATTTCCTGCTTACCAATTACCTGCTTCCGCTGGTCGAGAACGGGGTGGGCAGGCGCATCGTCAACCTCTCATCGCTGGCGCATCATCGCTCGCAGGTCGATTTCGACGACCCGCATTTCCGCAATCGGCCCTATGACAAATGGGTGAGTTATGGCCAGTCGAAGACCGCCAACATCCTGTTCAGCGTCGCCTTGCAGGAACGGCTTGCAGGGCGCGGGTTCGATGTCTTCGCGGTCCATCCCGGCGGGATCATGACCAACCTTGGCCGCCATCTGACCGATGAAGATCGCGCGGCGATGATGGCGATGATGAAGGATCGCCCCAATTTCGCCTGGAAAACGATCCCGCAAGGTGCGGCGACCACATGCTGGGCAGCAACGGCGGGCGAATTGCAGGGCAAGGGCGGCGTCTATTGCGAGGATTGCCATATCGCCGTGATCGACGACGCAAGCATGAGCAGCGGAGTGCGATCCTGGGCCTATGACCGCGAAGCTGCGGAACGGCTGTGGGCGATGAGTGAGGACATGGCAGGCGAGCCGTTCCGCCCCTGACGCCCGTTCAGTCGATTGCGGCGATCAGCCCTTCGTTCAGCCAGTGGCCCAGCATGGCTCCGGCGCGCATTGCTGCATCGCTCTGGGCGGAATCGGATTGATCGCCTTCGTTTGCGATCGTCATGCAGACCTCACCGTAACTGGAACCCTGCCGCATCGCCTCGAATGCGCGCGCCTCGTCGGCCTCGACCATGATGAAGGTCGCCCGCTCGCCCTCGCGCCAGACAAGGCAGCCGGTGTCACCTTCGATTTCGAATTGCGGACGCACCAGATCTTCCTCGCCCAGTACCTTCCAGATCGCTCGCAGATCGTGCGCCAGCACGCGCGCCCGGCTCCCCGGCAGAAAGGTGGTCCGCATGTCCGCCCAGTCTTCGTCGCCAAACCCGCTGGTTGCCGCGCTGAAACCGGGCAGGTCGAGCGGGGCGACATCGGGGGCGGTAAAAGCCTCGAGCATGGTCCATTCGAGCCAAGCCAGTTCGGCCACTTCGGGATCGTTGGCGAAGAGCTCCGCGCAGGTCCGGTCGAACCCTGCGCCGGCATCGTCGATGGTCCAGCTTGAAGGCGGATGCGCGATCAGGTGATGGGCCGCGGCGCGGCGGAAGGCAGCCTCTCCCACCCATTTTTCGGTGCGCTCGTAGGTGCTGCGCATTGCCTCGACCAGGGCCGAGCGATAGTTGCCGCGATAGACGCTCATGCCCACGGCGTGGCGTTTGCCCCAGCCGTGGGGCAGGGGCGCATCCTCATCGAGCACTTGCGCCATGAACGCCTGCTGCAACCCACCCAGATCAGCCGAAGGGTTCATGCCGCGATGCTCTCGCCTGCCCCTTTGTCGCTGGCCCCCGCCGCGATCGCGCGTGCCTCGTCCAGTTCATGGAGCAGGTCGGCCAGCGGGGGGATATTGTCGTCGCGCTCGATCATCGTAGCGACCGGCACGCTCAACATGCTCATGGCCCTGGCATAAAGCGCCCAGACATCGTCGCAGACGTCGCGATCGTGCGTGTCGATCACAACCGGGCGCTCCTTGGTGGCAGGCGTATGCCCCGCAAGGTGGATCTGCCGCACACTATCGAGCGGCAGGCCCGCGAGATAATCATCTGCCGAAAAGCCGTGATTGCATGCGCTGACATAGATGTTGTTGATGTCGAGCAGCAGGTAGCAGCCTGTGCGGCGTGCCATTTCGCCGATGAATTCCCACTCGGTCAACTCATCCTCGGGGAAAGTTAGATAGCTCGACGGGTTTTCGATCAGCATCGCGCGGCCAAGGTGATTCTGCGCCTGGTCGACGTTGGCGCAGGCGACATCAAGCGCATCGCGTGTCAACGGCAGCGGAAGGAGATCGTGGCTATTGTGTGCGCTGGTGCGGGTCCAGCACAGATGGTCCGAGACCCATAGCGGTTCGATCCGCTCGGCAAGGCGCTTAAGCCGGTCGAGATAGGCGGGATCGATCCCCCCCGCGGAACCGATCGACATCGAAACGCCATGCAGAGCCACCGGATGCTTCGCGCGCACTTCTTCTAGCACGCGCAGTGGCTTGCCCCCGTCAACCATGTAGTTTTCGCTGATAACCTCAACGAAATCGACCGGCACCTCACCGGCAAGAAAGTCGGCATAGTGCTGTCTGCGCAGGCCCAGGCCAAAGCCTCCGAACGGCGGGATCGAATCCATGATTGATGCCTAATAGCAGAAAAATTTGCGGGGAAAATGGTGACCCGGCGCCTTGGGGTGGGTTAGGGGTCGGGGATGTGGCGCCGGGTCACCCGGTTGATCTGCGGCCGTTAGCCGAGATCGCCGATTGTACCGCCCTTGGTCAGGCATTCGCCTGCCTTGATGCCGACAAAGCCATGCCCCTTGCACTCGTTCTGGCCCTTGCAGGCGTTGTTTGCAGTAGCGCAATCGGCTGTGCCCTTGCAGCTGTTGACGCCATAGCAATGCACCGCATCATTGGCACCGACGGCCTTGCCACTGCTGCCAGCAGGTGGTTCGGCGGCAAAGGCTGCGGCGGAAGCAAGCGCGAATACGGCAGCGGCGGCTGCAAAGACAGTCTTGCGAGTTTCAATAGTCATGGTGGTTGTCTCCGAATGAATTGCTGAAATGATGCCCGTGGAAGCGGACACACGTTGGTTCGCCAGGTGAGTAGGAGAGGTTACAGCGGGGAAAAATTGTGTGATTGTAACCGCAGAAAGACATACCGCGAACCAGCTGACGACCCAGGCCGCTAGCCAGGGCCCTTTCGGTTCGCACCAAGAGACCTACGGAGTATAAAGATGAATACCAAATCGATCGCAAAATTTGTCAGTATCGCGCTTGGCGCAGGTATTGTTGCCGGTGTGGCCGCCGCACCTGCCGTGGCTCAAAAGGCGCCGATGGAAAAATGCTATGGCGTTGCCAAGGCAGGCGAGAACGATTGCGCCGCAGGCCCCGGTACCAGCTGTGCCGGCACTTCGACCCGCGATTACCAGGGCAATGCCTGGAAGCTGGTGAAGAAGGGCACATGCGAAGCGACCGCAACGCCCAAGGGCAAGGGTTCGCTCGCGCCGGTCGAACGCTGAGCTGACAGAAGAGCAGGAGAATGGGGATGAGCGGCGTCATGTCTTTGTATACGCGATTTGTCGGACTGGTTTCGGGCAAGTTGATTGAGGGGCTGGCGCTGCTCTTCACCCGCTTTGCTCTGGCAGGAGTGTTCTGGCGCTCGGGCCGGACCAAGGTGGAAGACGGTAGTCTGTTTGACATTACCGATACGACCTATTTTCTGTTCGAGAACGAATACAGCAAGGTGCCGTTGCCGACCGATCTTTCGGTGCACATGGCAACCTATTCGGAACACCTGTTTCCAATCCTGCTCGTTCTGGGCTTGGCTACGCGCCTTTCGGCACTTGCGCTGCTCGGCATGACGCTGGTGATACAGTTCTTCGTCTATCCCGATGCCTGGTGGAGCGTGCACCTACTGTGGGTGGCCATGGCAGGCATCCTGATCTCACGCGGGGCAGGCGCGATTTCGCTTGATTCGCTGTTCTGCCGGATGCGCCGTGGGTGATCGCTGAAGAGGCTACTTATGCCCGCCTGATGGCGGCGGCACAGAAAGGCGACAAGGCCGCCTACAATGTGCTGCTGTCCGAAACGGGCATGTGGCTCGAACGGTATTTCCGGCGGCGGGTGCCCCCGCACCAGCTCGAAGACCTGGTGCAGGACGTACTGCTGGCACTTCATGCCAAGCGCGCTTCCTACGATACCACGCGGCCATTCCTGCCGTGGCTGGCGGCGATCGCGCGCTATCGCTGGGTCGATCATCTGCGCAAGGTTTACAAGCACGAGAGCGATATGCTCGAGGACGACCATGCGATTGAGGACAGCCACGAGGATGTGATCCAGGCGCGGGTCAGTCTCGAGCGGCTGTTTGCGCATCTGCCGAAGAAGCAGGT
>PNJY01000127.1 GCA_013822125.1 Erythrobacter sp.
GAAGGTTCGAGCGAGGTCGGCGGGCTGTTTCTCCATCCGGGCGAACGCGCGGGCGGGCTGGGCCTGCTGCTGGCGCGCAGCCGCTATCTGTTCATCGCCATGCACCGCGCGCGCTTTGCCGACCGCGTTCTGGCCGAGCTGCGCGGGGTAATCGACGAGCGCGGCGGCTCGCCCTTCTGGGACGGAGTGGCCGGGCGCTTCTTCGGCATGGGCTTTCAGGATGCCGACTATTTCAATGCCATCAACGGTAACCAGTTCATCGCCGATCTGATGCCCAAGCACCCGGTCTATGTCGCCATGCTCGACGAGCACGCTCGCGCGGTGATCGGCGTGCCGCATCCGTCGGGGCGCGCAGCAATGAAGATGCTCGAAAACGAGGGCTTTCGCTTCGACGGCTATCTCGACATCTTCGACGGCGGACCGACCATGGTCGCGCAAACCGATGCAGTGCGCAGCGTCAGCGAGGCCGAGGGGCGCAAGGTTTCCACCGTCGATCTGGCGCAGGGAGAAAGGGCAATCCTTGCCGCCGGGCGGCTAGGCAACTTCCGCGCCAGCTATGGCGCGCGCAGCATGCTGGAGGACGGCAGCATTGCGATCGATTCGGCGACTGCCGACCTGCTCGATGTCAGCCCGGGCGATACGGTGTGGAGCGTGGCGCGGTGAACAAGAATAGCTTCGTCATCCCAGCGAAGGCTGGGATCGTCATCGGCAAGCACGGCGCCTGCGGCATGCGACACCGGATCAAGTCCGGGGCGACGAGGCTCGTTCCATGACCCTCGTCGAAATCAATTTCGACGGCATCGTCGGCCCCAGCCACAATTATGCCGGGCTCAGCCTCGGCAATATTGCCAGCGCCAGCCACAAGGGCGATCCCAGCTATCCGCGCGCGGCGGCATTGCAGGGCATTGCCAAGATGCGTGGCAATCTGGCCCGTCTTGGCGTGCAAGGGTTCCTGCTACCGCTGCCGCGCCCCAATAACGCCCTGCTGCGGGCGCTTGCGGTCGATCCGGCGCGCGTGGGTGCTGGCGAGCGAGCGCTGCTGGCCGCGGCATGGTCGGCCAGCAGCATGTGGACCGCCAATGCCGCCACCGTCAGCCCCGCACCCGATTGCGCCGACAGGCGCTGCCACCTGACCCCCGCCAACCTCGTCACCATGGTCCACCGCGCGCAGGAATGGCCCGACACGCAGCGCCAGCTCGCCATCGCCTTCGGTGACGTCAGTCATTTTTGCGTCCATGACGCCGTGCCGCCGACGTTTGGCGATGAGGGCGCGGCCAACCACATGCGGCTGTGCGAGAGCCACGGCGCACCGGGGGTCGAGGTCTTCGTCTATGGCGAACGCGGCGGCAAGTTTCCCGCACGCCAGCATATCGAAGCGAGCCGTGCGGTCGCCCGCCTGCACGGACTCGATCCGGCGCGCACCGTGTTCATCGAACAGAACCCGGCAGCGATCGAGGCCGGCGCATTCCACAACGACGTGGTGGCGGTGGCGAACGAGAGCGTGCTCTTCACGCACGAACTCGCCTTCGCCGACCGGCAGGGTGCCTATGACGCGATCCGCGCGGCCTTCCCCGCGCTGCAAGTGGTCGAAGTGCCTGACAGTGCGGTGAGTCTCGCCGAAGCGATCAGGACCTATCTCTTCAACGCGCAGCTCATCACCTTGCCCCAGGGCGGAATGGCGCTGATCGTGCCCGAGGAATGCCGCGAATCGCCAAGCGTGTGGCGTTGGTGCGAAGCGATGCTGGCCACCAATGGCCCGATCCGGCAGGTGATCCCGGTCGATGTGCGGCAATCGATGGCCAATGGGGGCGGCCCGGCCTGCCTGCGGCTGCGCGTAGTGGCCGATCCCGCCACGGTCGATCCGCGCTTCCTGCTGTCCGACGAAAAGGCGGCGCAAATCGAATCGGTTATCGCCCGGATGTGGCCCGAACAGATCGATCCCGCCGATCTGGGTGACGAGACGCTCGAAAACAGTGTCAAAGCGGCACGGCTCGCGCTTCTTGAGGCGCTGGACCTCCCTGAACTGGGTTAACGCGCTGGACAGGCGTACGCCAAGGCGTAGTATTAGCAAATTGTTAACCCTGTGCCCGGCGCTGACCGGGTCAATGCAAGGGATGCGAGGATGCTACGCAAGCTGGGCCGACTGTTTGTAATCAAGACGCGGTTCGAAGCCTATGCGATCATCTATGCCCTGGCTTTGGGCGCAACCGCGCGCGGCTCGCAATACTTGCTCGAATACCCCGGTTTCGGCGGCAAACTGCTGTTCCTCGCTACCACCGGCGCGGTGTTCCTGGGCGGCGCCAAGATCCTCGATGCGATCAGATACGAGCGCGAGGCCAAACGCAGCGAAGGCGCGGACACTTCGGCCTGATCCTTCACGGTGATCGCGGCTGACAACCTGCCTGGCCGGGTAACGGCGCACATTTTTATCATGACCTGAGCTGGCGCCTTTATTCGCGTTAACCTTGGTTTGCGGCCATGCGGCGGGATTGTGCCGTGCGGCGGCACCTCACTCGCGACTTTGCGTCAACTTTCCTTAGCCTGCCGGTAACCCTGTCTTCGAACCGCGTGGTAGGCGGTTGCGTTGCATCAGTGCAGGATGTTCAAGAAAGCACTCCTGTCTGGCGCGTTTGCGCTTTACGCTGTGGCCTCGCCAGCGCAGGCCTCCACCCCGTTGGCTTTGACCATGCCCGGCGCGCTTCCGCTGGCTGCCGTGGGCATGGCGCAAGTCAACTGCGCCATGCAGCCTGCGGCAACCGCCAGCCCGCTTTCTTATGGCTACGCCAGCCGACCGATGAGCAAGAGCGCGGCGATCCTGGGCGGACAGCCCAGCGCTCTGGAGCTCATGCGGATGCAGCAAGGCGGCGGCGGTGGGGGCGGACTGCCCGTTGCGAATCCGATTCTTGGCCCTGCGACTGCCACCACCAGTTCCTACGCCCCGGCCTTGCCGCTTGCCGCGATCGGCTCTGCCTGTCTCGGCCTTCCGCAGGGCCTTGTGCTGCGCGCACCCTTCCCTCCTCCGGCGCGCAGCACAGGGGCGTTCCTCGGCAGCGAGCGGATCGCAATTCAGCGCACCCGTTACGATGCGGAATGGCGACGCGTTTCGACACGCGGGCTGTCGCAGCGGGACCTCACCCAAGCAATCGGGACGGTACCGCAGGATCGCGACGCGCTGCTCGCGCGGGTCAACCGCTGGGTCAACCGCAAGATCGATTATCGTGACGATCGCCAGTCTTCGGGCATGCGCGATTACTGGGCCGATGCCGCGACCACACTGCGGCGCGGTTCGGGCGATTGCGAGGATTTCGCGATCCTCAAGATGCAGATGCTGGCCGCTGCCGGTATCGATCGCGACGATATGATGCTGACACTCGCGCGCGACACTTTGCGCCAGGTCGATCACGCGGTGCTGCTGGTGCGCAATGGCGCTGGCTGGTCGATGCTCGATTTGCAGAGCGACCGGGTGGTGCCAGCCGCTGGCGATTACGGCTATCGCGCGGTAATCAGCTTCTCTGGCGGTGATCGCTGGCTGCATGGGCAGGCGGTAGCGCCGCCGACGCAGCCTGTGGTCCGCCTCGCCTACAACTGATCGGATTGTTCGTCAGCGCTCGGTCAGCGATTCGCCCAGCGCGCGGCTGATCGGCTTGAGCAGATAGCTCAGTACCGATTTGCTGCCGGTGATGATCTCGACATCGCAGATCATGCCCGGCACGATCGGCAGCCGTTTTCCGCCGCGTGACAGATAGGCCCGGTCAGTCTCGACCAGCACTGTGTAATAGGCCTCGCGCTCGACCTCGTCATAGACGCTGTCGGCGCTAACGTTCTGGACCCGCCCTGAAAGCCCGCCATAGGTGGCAAAATCATAGGCTGTGACCTTGACCATGGCGCGGTCGCCCACCTTGATGAAGGCGATGTCCTTGGGCGCCACCCGCGCCTCCACCAGCAGCTTGTCGCCCACCGGCACGATCTGCATGAGCTGCTCGCCTGCGTTAACGAAACCGCCCACGGTGGTGATCTGGACATCGTTGACGATGCCATCGGCTGGCGCGCGCAACTCGTTGCGGTTGCGCCGTGCCTCTGCCCCGCGGATGGTTTCCTCGTTCACCGCGATGCGCGTAGTGATCTCCGAACGTTCGCCCAACGCCTGCTGCTGGAATTCGAACTTGCCTGCGTTGAGATCGGCCTGCGCCTGGCTGACGGCGGCCTGCGCCCGCCCGACTGCCTGCCTTGCGGCGGCGAGACGCCCTTGCGTATCGACAAGGTCGCGCTGCGCGGTCAGCAGTTCGGTCTTGGGCACGATGCCCTGCTTGGCCAGCGGTTCGAGCATGTTGACCTGATCGCGGGTCAGCCGCACGCTGTCTTCCAGCGAATCTACGGTGGCCTGCGCCTCTCGCAGATCGCGGCGGCGCTGCTCGATGGCCGATGACAGCGAGCTTTCGCGGCTGCGCGCCGCAGCCAACCGCACCGCCTGCAAGCGTTGCTCGTCGGCGCAATCGCCGCCCTCGGCGCAGCCAAGCTGCGTGCCCGTGGCTTCACCCTCGAGCCGCTGTGCCCGTGCCGTCAGCAGCTCGTTCTCGGTCTTGAGCTTGCCCAGTTCGGATTCGGCGATCTCAGCATCAAAGCGGACCAGTAACTGCCCCTTCTTGACCAGTTGACCCGCACGCACGAGGATTTCCTCGACCACCGCCGGCTCGGCAGGCTGCACAAGCTGCGCCTTGGACGAAGGGATCACCTTGCCCATGCCGCGCGTCACTTCCTCGGTCTGTGCCACGCTCGACCAACCGATGAGCAGGAACAGCGTTGCGGCACAAACCGCAATCAGCTTGCGGTTGGCGTCCCAGTCGGAAAAAATCTCAATCCACTGACGTATCCGGTTCACTGCATCGCCCCGATATCCGCGACGCTCGTGTCGCCTGACGAACGGCTGGCTGTGACAGGATCGGGGATCGCCAGGCGCCAGCCTTTGGTCGTATCAAGCCGCCCACCGACATCGCTGGGCGCGTGGCGATCGGTGACATGCGGAGTCACCGTCAACCCGGGCGTCAGCTCGGGTTCGGCCGGTGCAGCGTTATCGTACCTGCCGGCCAGCATCTGGCGCAGCCGGTCATCGCTGAGGAACGGCACCCGTTCATTGCCCGCCCAGCGGCGGCTGAAAGCGGCCTCGCGCCCGGCCCTGCCGGGAAAGCGATAGAATACATGCACGCCGATCTTTTCGATCTTGGCCAGGGTATAGGCCCAGCGCGGCAGGACATAATCGGCATGGTAGTGCGTGGCGGAGCCGACCGACGGCTCGACCGTTCCGGCCAGCGCCTCTGCCGCAACCTTGCGCGATTCATTCCACTGGCGCGCCATCGGCTGCCGCAGCAGCGAACCGTCGCAAGTAAAGCTGAACTGGCAGACGGGATCGTTGACCCCTTCATAAACCACACCGCACACTGAATTGGGATAGGCCGGATGGCGCAAGCGGTTGAGCACGACCTGCGCCACCGCACGTTTGCCCTTGAGCGGCTCGTTGGCGGCTTCGTAATAGATCGCCTGCGTCAGGCAACGGTGTGCGCTGGCATATTGCGGGCTGGAAGCGCTGATCACCGCAAATCGGTCCATCGCTTCCACCGGCGTCCGCGATGCGGGAATCAGGTCGTTGCGTTCCTGCGCCGAAAGGCCTTCAATCAGGATTTCGGCCTGCGCGCCGCTGTCCATCGATTTGAGCTGCGCCAGTTCGCGCGACTTGAAAGACTCGCTCGCTTCGGCCCGTCCCGATCCGGCATCGCCGATCAGGAACACCAGCGAAAGCGCCATCGCGCCCAACACCGCGCCGCCAAAGGCAATGCCGGGGCGCGCGCCGCCGTCGGCGCCATGCAGCGCATGTCTGGCAGAGGCGAAGGCCATGCTCATTGCGTCATCCCGCCCTGCTTGCTGGCCCGGGCAAGAATTTCGTCCTTGCTGCCGTCGGCAACCACCTTGCCCTTGTCGAGAACGATGATGCGATTGCAAAGATCGAACAAGGCCGGGCGATGCGTCGAGATCACCAGCGTCTGCTGCTCGATCAGCGATCCGCGCAGGCGTTCGACAAATTGCCGTTCGGTCTGCGAATCCATCGCGCCAGTCGGTTCATCGAGGAACAGTAGTTCGCAAGGAGACACAAAGGCGCGCGCAAGCGCCAGGAAGCTGCGCTGCCCGCCCGAAAGGCGGCGGCCCTGCTCACCCACTGCACGATCAACCCCGCTGTCGTCACGCGCAAGGAACTCGTCGGCGCCGCTCAACCGCAGCGCTTCGAACAGGCGCTCCTCGTCAACCTCGGGTGCGCCGAGGGCAAGGTTGTCTTTGATCGAACCGGTAAACAAGGTTGCGTCCTGACCCAC
>PNJY01000128.1 GCA_013822125.1 Erythrobacter sp.
AATCATGTTGGGAACGCCCTGCGTGCGGTTGGAGGAAAGCTGGTTCCTGAGGTCGAACGGGGCGAGCGCGGCGGCAATATCCATCGCGGCGACTTCATGCGCCTGTCGATCCTGCACCGCGGATATCACCAGCGCGACAATCCCCTTGGTGATCGCGGCATTGCTGTCAGCCAGGAAATGCAGCCGTGCCGCATCGCCAGTGGGATAGGTCCAGACGCTGGCTGAACAGCCGCGAACCAGCGTGGCATCGGTCTTGAGAACATCGGGCATGGGGTCAAGCTCGCGCCCGAGTTCGATCAGCAGACGATAGCGTTCGTCGCTATCGAGGAATTCATATTCTTCAAGGATGTCATTGAGAGTGCGCAAGCGTTCAAAACTCGTCATTGCGAGCGGAGCGAAGCAATCCAGAGCCTTGCGCGCATCCGCCCATGGATTGCTTCGTCGCTGCGCTCCTCGCAATGACGGTACACGGGGTTGATGCACATGTAGGCGACCCAGTTTACAAATCCACCCCGCTGGCGATGGCTTCGAGCTTTTTGATGCGTTCCTTGAGGTCGGCGATCTCGATCCGCGCCGCGCCCGAACCCGCGCCGCCTTCGATTTCGCGCGGGGACTTTTCAAGTTCGCGTTGCTTCAGTTCGAGCCAACCCTGCCATCCGCGCAGCAGCGCATAGGCCACCACGACGAGGCCGATCAGACTGGCCGCTGCAATGATGAAAACCGCTTCACTCATGGTCATGGGCCTCCTCAAAAACCCTTTGCCTATTGGTCCTGCCGGTCGCGCAGGGCCTCGATTTCCTCCGCGATCTGCCGGGTCTGCCGGGCATCGAGCGAATTGCCATCGGTGGCGATGCGTTCGAGCACCTTGATCCGCTCGCGCAGATCCTCGATCTCGCGGCGGGTCTCGCTCTCGTCCGGCAGTGCATCCTGCCGCGGTGTGCCATTGCGCAGGTGCGAGGTATTCAATCGCACGATCCGGATCGCGGCCCAGGCAATGATCGCGGCTATTACGATGAGTGTTGTGCTCATGGGCATCAGTTGGCTTCCTTCTTGCCGCGCAGCCGCTCGATCTCGTGGGTCAAGTGGAACCCGCCATCGGTAACGATCCGTTCGACATTCGCCAGCCGGTCCTTGAGGCTGCCGAGTTCGGCGCGCAGCTGGGCATTTTCCTGCGTCAACAGCGTCACACGCTGCTGCGCCTCGCTGGTCATGCCTGGCTTCAATGACTGGCCCCACATGCCTTCAAGCGGATAGCCGTTCCTGATCTTGAGGCGGGTGTTGTGGACCGAGGCGAGGATGCCAGCCGCGCCCAGCGCGAAGCCGCCGCCGATGATCCAGCCGAGATAGGGAATGAGATCGGTTGGGTCCATCACACGCGCTCCCCGCTCTGGCGGTTGCGTTCGAGGCCAAGCGGCACGCCGCTGCCCTGCTCGTCGACGCGGCGAGTGTCGCGCAGCGCCTCGATCTGCGTGGCGATGTCATAGCCGCGATCGGTGACGATCCTCTCGAGCACCTGCACGCGGTCTTCGAGCCGCTGAACCTGCGACGCATATTGCGCGGCGCGTTCGGCGGTATTCTCGGCGGTCGTACTGACCTGCAATTCGGCGATCTTCTGCTGATGCTTGGTCCAGACAATGAAGCTGACCATCAGAAAAGGTGCCAACGGAATCAATATCCAGATGACGTCTTCCATAACCCTAACCCCTATCCCCTGATTTCAGCGCAGCCGCTCGATTTCGGCGGTCAGGCGCGGATTGCTGCTGACGTAGAATGCTTCGACATCGGCCAACCGCCTGTCGACATCGCGGAACCGGCTGCGGATTTCGCGCGCGGTGCGCTGCGGGCTCTGACGCACGCGCTGCCAGTATTTGGTTTCCTCGGCATCAGCATAGAGATGCGGTGGCTTCTTGTTGAGCAGCAGCCCGGCGATGAAATATCCCGGAATCACCATGCCGCTGGTCATCGGGATCAGGAACAATGCGCCAAGGCGGACCCACAGGACATTGACGCCGGTGTAATCGGCAATGCCCGAACAGACGCCCATCAGCTTGGCATTTGTCTTGTCGCGGTAAAGCGTGGTGCGGGGGCTGTTCACTTGGCGGTTCCTTTCTTTTCGGCAATCATTTTTTCCAGTTCACGCAGCTGCTGGTTATCGGCGTCGCGATCGTCGAGCAGACGGCGCGGCTGAAAATCGACGTGGTCGCTGGCAACCAGTCGCTCGACCGTATCCATCCGCTCGTCCAGACGGCGGGCAAGCTGGTAAAGTTCGTCGAGCAGCACCTCGTCATCGCTGGTGATGGTGGTGGCGGTTTTCCACTTGGTGACATAATGCAGGATCAGCCACGGAAGCCCGATTACGACTACTGGGACGATGAATATCTCTTCCACGGCTCAGCCCTCCTGTGTCTTCTTGCTTGGGGCGCTGTCCATTCCCAGCGCGCGCTTCATTTCTTCGAGTTCCTCGTCGATCTTGTCCGCACCTTCGAGCGCGGCGATCTCGTCCGCCAGGCTGGGCTTGCCCGACTGGTCGGCGATGCCCAGCGCTTCGGCGCGGCCTTCGGCGTAATCGACCCGGCGTTCGAGCTGGTCGAAGCGGGCCATCGCCTCATCGGTGCGTTCGGCGCTCATTACGGTGCGCAGCTTGACGCGGTTCTCAGCACTTTCCAGCCGCGCGGCGATCGCGGTCTGGCGGCTGCGGGCTTCGCGCAGGCGCTGCTGCAACTTCTGGATGTCGTTCTCGTAGGCGCGCAGGGCATCGTCGAGAACCGCGATTTCCTGCCGCAGCTGGTCGGCCATGTCGGCCGCCTTCTTGCGCTCGACCAGAGCAGCACGGGCCAGGTCCTCGCGGTCCTTGCTGAGCGCGAGCTGCGCCTTTTCGCCCCAGTCGGCCTGAAGCCGGTCGAGCTTGACCACATGGCGGTGCATTTCCTTCTGATCGGCAATCGTGCGCGCGGCGCTGGCGCGCACTTCCACCAGCGTCTCCTCCATTTCGAGGATGATCATGCGGATCATCTTGGACGGATCGTCGGCCTTGTCGAGCATGTCGTTGAAATTGGCAGCAATGATGTCGCGGGTACGGCTGAAAATGCCCATGAAGGCTACTCCACTGGTGAAACTGTCTAGACGCGATCCTGGTTGGGTTGGGCCCCTTTGCGTCGAGCCACCCTGCGTCGGGGTTGGGCTCTGCCGCAACCGCTCGATCTCGGCATCGAGCCGCGAAAAGCGACGCGCGCCGAACTGAGCGCCAGGGTGGGCCCCAAGGTGGGCCGGAGCGTCGGTGCCGCGACTGGATGTGGCACCGGCTTGTTTGCTCTCGGGGGGGACTGAGCGCTCCGGCCCTAGGGGTGTATTGTTGGTTGGCTTGGTCATGCTGCCTGCACGACATGGCATGAAGTCTGCGCGGCTAGCGCGGGCGTGGCATGCATCTGCGCCGAAAGCGCGACGAACGCAGCCATTGCCGTCACGCTGGCCACAGCAGCCTGCCCAAGCTTGCTGCGGAAGAAGCGGCGATCGTACATCGGTCAATTCCTTTCGAACTCTGTTGCTTCCAGTTAAGCAAATGGCGTGCCAAATGAAATAATTGCTATAAATCAGATAGATAAAAACGTGCTGACAGAGTCCCATTGGTATCAGTTGCCAAGCATTGGGATTTTTCACTATAGATTGGCCGATGAAGCGCGATAACCAGTTCATTGGGCAATCGGGTGCCTTTCTCGATGCGGTCGAGCGCGCCAGCCGCGCCGCGCCGATGAACCGGCCTGTGCTGGTGATCGGCGAGCGTGGGACCGGCAAGGAACTGATCGCCGAGCGCCTCCACCGCCTGTCCCCGCGCTGGGACGAGCCGCTGGTGACCATGAACTGTGCGGCGCTGCCCGAAACGCTGATCGAGGCCGAACTGTTCGGGCACGAGGCCGGGGCCTTTACCGGCGCGACCAAGACGCGCGCCGGGCGCTTCGAGGAAGCGGACCGGGGCACGCTGTTCCTCGACGAGCTGGGCAACCTGTCGATGGCCGCGCAGGAGCGATTGCTGCGTGCGGTCGAATATGGCGAAGTCACGCGGATCGGATCGTCGCGCCCCATCCGGGTCGATGTGCGGATCGTTGCCGCGACCAATGACGATCTGCCTGCACTGGCCGAACGCGGCGAATTCCGCTCCGACCTGCTCGACCGGCTCAGCTTCGAGGTGATCACGCTGCCACCGCTGCGCGTGCGCGAGGGTGACATCGACGTGTTGGCGGACTATTTCGGGCGGCGAATGGCGGCTGAACTGCAGTGGGAGGGCTGGCCCGGCTTTGCCGACCATGTCCGCCGCCAGCTCGATGAATATCCCTGGCCCGGCAATGTGCGCGAATTGCGCAACGTGGTGGAACGTGCGGTCTATCGCTGGGACGACTGGAGCCAGCCTGTCGGTCATGTCCAGTTCGATCCGTTCGACAGCCCGTGGAAACCGGCCAGCCCGGCGCATCGCAAGCCGGAAAGCCCGTCGGGCCAGGCCGCGGCGCGCGGCGACGGCTCGCTCGCGCAGGCCGCGCCCGATCTCGATACGGTCGAGGACCTGCGCAGTGCGGTTGATGCGCATGAGCGCGCGATCCTCGAGCATGCACTGGGCAAGCACCGTTGGAACCAGCGCCAGACCGCGCGGGCGCTGGGCCTCAGCTATGACCAGCTGCGCCACGCGATAAAACGCCATGCCTTGATGCAGGAAGAGGAATAGGCCTGTCGCATCGGGCGGGCGCATTGGCGCTGAACCTTGATCTCTCGTCTGGACAAGGTGCCGCAAGTTTGATCTAGTCCCTGTGGGGTTTAAACAGGGGATGGAATCATGAAATCTTTGCATCGCATAAGGACTGCGGCGGCTCTTGGCGCAGTGGCAGCGGGCATGGCAGGTAGTGCAGCGCTGGCTGATCATGCCTGGAGCACCTATCACTGGCAGACAGTCAGCGGCGTCGCCACTCCGTTGGTGGTGGACAATACAGTAGGCGCATGGAAGCCGCGCGTCGCGCTGGCCGTGCAGGACTGGAACGCCTCGGCGCATATCGAAAGCGTTCTCACCACGGGCACGACCAATGCCAAGCGCTGCCCGATGAGTTCGGGCACGATCCAGGTGTGCAACGCGGCCTATGGCCAGAACGGCTGGCTGGGCATTGCCTCGATCAGCATTTCGGGCGGGCACATCGTTGCCGGTTCGACCAAGCTCAACGATACCTATTTCGCATTCCAGACCTACAACACCGAAGACTGGAAGCAGCTCGTCACCTGCCAGGAAATCGGCCATGATTATGGCCTGGGCCACCAGAACGAGGATTTCAGCACCGATCTGACCCGTTCCTGCATGGAGTATACCAGCCTGCCAGATGGCAATACACATCCCGACCAGCACGACTACGATCAGCTGGCAACGATCTATGACCATGGTGAAGGAAGCACCGGCGGCGGTGGCGGCGGCGGGCCGGGCGGCGGCAAGGGCGGCGGTGGCGGTAAACCACTGGGGATTGATACCGGCGATTCGCCTGCCGATTGGGGCCGTGCGATTGGCAAGGATGCGGCCGGGCGCGACAATGAATTTGTCCGCAATTTCAACGGATACACCGTGATAACCCACGTCACCTGGGTGCCAGGCGAGCAGCGCGGCCCGCGCACGCATAGCGGCGATCTCCACTTCGGCGATTAGCTCGATTGCCGTACCGCAGGATTTGACCTGACACGTTTGGAGGAGGGGCCCCTTCCACGGGCCCCTTTTTCACACTTGCAAATGCCGCGCATGGGGTCTATCTGGCCGCCATCCCGACATTGGTGATCAAGGTTTGGGCTGGCGCCTCCGGGGGCCGGTGCAAAACGCCGTTGCCGACTATCGGACTTGTGGAGAATGCATGGCGGATATCGCGCGCTTGACCGAGATCATCGAACCAGAGGCCAAGGCCCTTGGGTTCGATCTCGTGCGCGTCAAGATGATGCAATCGGAGGCAGGGGAAGGCGGACAGGCCTTGCAGGTCATGGCCGAAGATCCGGCCACGGGCCAGCTGATCATCGACCAATGCGCCGCCTTGTCGCGCCGTATCTCCGACGCGATCGACCGGAATGAAGAACGCGGCGAAGTGCTGATCGAGGGGACATATCATCTTGAGGTTTCCTCGCCCGGAATCGACCGACCGCTGACACGGCCCAAGGATTTCGCCAATTGGGCTGGGCACGAGGTCAAGATAACGCTCGGCAAATCGGTCGAAGGCCCGCGCAATCTGCGCGGCATCCTGAAGGGCATCGAAGGTGATCTGGTCACCATTGAAGACCGCAAGGATGGCCCGGTGAGCATTGCGCTCGAAACAATTCATG
>PNJY01000129.1 GCA_013822125.1 Erythrobacter sp.
AGGCCTGCCGGGCTGGCGGGGATGATCGCGGTGGCCATGAAGACCGCCGAGATGGCGAGCGAGGTAACAGCGGCAAACAAGCGGCTGGTGGTGTCGGTCAGTGCGAACATTTCTCAAAAACTCCTGGTTGGTTAATTTCCGGTGAGCCATTCCCCCCGGATGCACAGGTATTTGCACAAGGCGTGCCAATTTGCGAAAATGGCGGAATTCTGCGGTTTTCCATCGAAACGTCAGAAAACGAGCCATTCACCGATCCGAAAGCTTGGGATTTTTTCCCAACAATCGGGCCAAAAAATCAGGATTGCGGATATTAGCCCGCAATTCGTGGTCAAACTGACTCGCCACGGCTAGGCAAGACCGCCATGGCGCTCGATCGCATCTCGCTTGCCCATTTTCGCAATCACCGCGCGAGTGAGCTTGCGCAGACACGGCAGTTCAACCTGCTGGTCGGCGAGAACGGCGCGGGCAAGACCAATATCCTTGAAGCGATTTCGCTGCTCGCGCCGGGACGCGGCCTGCGCAATGCGGGTCTGGCTGAAATGTGCGGGCCCCACGGCGGCAGCAGCTTTGCCGTGGGCGCGAGCCTGAAGGAACAAGGGCATGAAAGCGCGCGGATCGGGACATTCCTCGACCCCGCAGCGCCGGGCCGCAGGCAGGTCCGCATCAATGGAGCCGAAGGCAGCGCCGCCGATCTGGGCGAATGGTTTGCCGTGAGCTGGCTGACCCCGGCCATGGACGGGCTGTTTGCCGACAGCGCGGGTGCGCGCAGGCGGCGGATCGACCGGATGGCCTTGGCGCTCGATCCACTCCACACGCGCTGCCTCGCCCGTTACGAGGCCGCGCTGCGCGAACGCAACCGGCTGCTCGAGACCGGGGCCGAGGCAGCATGGCTCGATGCCGTCGAGGCACAGGCCGGCGAACATGGTGAGCGGCTGGCGCAGGGCCGCGCGCAATTGGTGCAGCGGCTTGGCGATGCTCTGTCCGCCCTGCCCGACAAACCCTTCGCCCGCCCGCTGCTGACCTATCGCCCTGGTGGACCGACCGAACGGCAGGCGCTGGCCGAAGAGCTGCGCCGCCAGCGCGCGCGTGATCGCGCCGCCGGGCGTGCTTTATCAGGGCCGCAACGCGACGAGATCGAGGTGGTGATGGCCAGCACCGGGCAGCAGGCCGCGCTTTGCTCGACCGGCGAGCAAAAGGCGATGCTGATCGCCATGACGCTGGCCCATGCCGATCTCGCCAGTGAAGGCCGCCCGGCGGTGATGCTGCTCGACGAGGTGGCAGCGCACCTTGATCCGCTGCGCCGCGATGCGCTGTTCGAACGGTTGCGGCGCGGCCGGGCACAAGTGTGGATGACCGGGACCGAGGCCGCACCCTTCGCGGACGTTATGGGCGAGGCGGCAGTATGGCGGGTGGAGGCAGGTCTTACTATAAGGCAATGAGCCCCTGCGAAGGCAGGGGTCTCGGTCGAAAAAGCGCAAGGACAACTGAGGTCCCTGCTTTCGCAGGGACTCGTCCTGCTTGCTAATCATCCGGTATCGCGGCTGCCACTTCGTCCGCCGTCGCGCCGACCAATGCCTCGATTCCCTCTGTCGTCGGGTGGATGCGATCGGCCTGGAACAGATCGGGCTGCTGGTAGATCGAATCGAGCCAGAACGGGATCAGAGCGGCACCATACTGCTGCGCGAGATCGCCATAGAGTCGATCGAACTGCTCCTGGTATTCGGGCCCATAATTGGGCGGCGCGCGCATCCCCATGATCAGCACGGCAATCTTGCGCCGTTTGAGCTCGTCCAGCATCGCAGCCAGATTGGCGCGCGTCTGATCGGGCGAGATACCGCGCAGCAGATCGTTGCCCCCCAGCTCGAGGACGACGAGGTCGGGCGCGTGCTCCTGCGCATCGAGCGTGAAGGCAAGCCGCCCCAGCCCCGCCGCGCTGGTATCGCCCGAAATGCCCGCATTGCCGATCACTGCGTTGATCCCGCGTGCGCGCAGGGCATTCTGCAATTGCGCCGGATAGCTCGCTTCCTGCCCCACGCCATATCCGGCAAACAGGCTGTCGCCAAAGGCCAGGATATGGCGCTGCGGCCCCATCACCGGCACGCTGCCAACAAGCGGATCGGCCCCGTCCGCGCCGGTTTGCCTCGGCCCCGCCCTGCCCTCGTCATCGCCGGGCTGCGGCCCGCACGATACGAGCACCAGCGCCAAAGCTATCGACCAAACGGGTTTGTGCATCTGCGAGCCTCCTTGTCTTGCCACCATGCCTATGCCATCGCCGCGTGGTGACAAGCCCATCTCTCGCAATTTCCGCCCGAAACCTGACGCTAACGCTTGGAACCGGTGCCGCGCCGGTCGAAGTGCTGCGCGGGATCGACCTCGATGTGTCCGAAGGCGAGGTGGTTGCGCTGCTCGGCCCGTCGGGATCGGGCAAGAGCTCGCTGATGGCGGTGCTGACCGGGCTCGAACGCGCCAGTGGTGGATCGCTGAACGTCGCGGGCGAAGATTTCACCGCGATGGACGAAGATGCGCTGGCACTGGCGCGGCGCGGGCGCATCGGGATCGTGCTCCAGGCGTTCCACCTGCTGCCGACCATGACCGCGCTGGAAAACGTTGCGACCCCGATGGAGCTGGCGGGCGCAAGCGATATCCGTGCCCGCGCGCGCGCCGAACTGGAGGCGGTTGCCCTCGGTCACCGGCTCGACCATTACCCCGCGCAGCTTTCGGGCGGCGAGCAACAGCGCGTTGCCATTGCCCGCGCCATCGCCCCGCGCCCGCGCCTGATCTTTGCCGATGAGCCGACCGGCAATCTCGATCATGCCACCGGGCACGAGATCATCGAACTGCTGTTTGCCCGCCGCGCCCAGACCGGTGCAACCTTGCTGGTCATCACCCACGATCCCGAACTGGCTGAGCGTTGCGGACGGGTCATCACGCTGGCCGACGGCAGGATCGCCTCGGACACGGTGAAGCGATGAGCGCATCGCTTGATTGGGCAAGTGCCTGGCGGATTGCCCGGCGCGATCTCAACACCCGTTTCAAGGGGCTGCGCCTGCTGCTGGTCTGCCTGTTCCTCGGCACCGCCGCACTGGCCGCCATCGGCACGCTGAGCGCCGCGATCGAACGCGAACTGGCCAGTCGCGGCCAGGAACTGCTGGGCGGCGATCTTGAGATCGAGGTGTGGCAGCGCGACCTTTCGCCGGAGGAAAAGGCGGCGCTGGAAGAATTGGGAGAAATCTCGGGCGGCGTCCGCATGCAGGCGATGGCTGTTTCCGGGGCGGCTTCCGGGGCTGTCTCCGGGGCCGGTGCCAGCGAGAACGCCGCGCCGGTGGGGCTCAAGTCGGTTGACGCCAACTGGCCGCTCTATGGCACCTTCACGCTTGTGGACGGGCACAAGGTGGGTGCCCCGGCAAATGGAGAAGCCTGGCTGGACCAAGGCGCGATCGACCGGCTGGGCATCGCGGTGGGCGATCGCTTCCGTATCGGCACGAAGGAACTGGTCGCCGCCGGGATCATCGCCACCGAGCCCGATCGCCTGTCCGAAGGTTTCCAGCTTGGCCCGACGGTGATCGTCGCACGCGATTTTCCCGCGCAGGCCGGGCTGACCGCGCCCGGCGCGCTTTACGAGAGCAAGTACCGCATCGCCTTTGAAGGCGGGCGGGCCCCGGCGGCCGCGCAGGAAGCGCTGGAGCAGCGCTTCCCCGAAAGCGGGTGGCGCTATCGCACCCGCGACCGTGCATCGCCGGGGGCAGACCGGTTTGTCGGGCGCATGGGCGAGTTCCTTACGCTGGTGGGCCTCGCCGCGCTGGTGATCGCCGGGATCGGGATCGGCGGCGGCGTTGCCTCTTACCTTGAGGCGCGGCGCACCAGCATCGCCACGCTCAAGGTGCTGGGCGCATCGAGCCGCGACATCGCCCGCATCTATGCCCTCCAGATCGGCGCGGCGGCATTGGTGGGCACGATTGCTGGGCTGATGGTGGGCGTTGCCGTAACCCCGCTGCTCGGCTTTGCGCTGAAGGACTTGCTGCCGGTAGAATCGGGCGTCGTGATCGATCCGGGCGCGCTGATCGTGGCGGCGAGTTTCGGCCTGCTGGTGGCATTGGTGTTTGCCGCCGGGCCATTGATCCGCGCGCGCAATTTTGCGGCCATGGCGCTGATGCGTGTCCGCGTGGCCCCGCTCAGGCTCCAGCGGCAGGCACTGCCATGGGTCTGCGGCGGTTTGATCGCGATCGTGGTGCTGGTGCTGACAACATCAGGCAACCCAAACCTTGCGGCAATGTTCCTGGGCGGGGCGGCGGCTGCGTTTGGCGCGCTGGCGCCGCTTGGCGCCGCGATCCGCCGCGCCGCGCGTGCGATTCCACGTCCGCGCAGCCCGCTGGTGCGCACTGCACTCGCCAATCTGCACCGTCCCGGCAGCTCGACCGGGGCGCTGGTCACCGCGCTCGGTTTCGGACTTGCCGCGTTTGTCCTCCTCGCTGCGATCCAGAGCAGCATAAACGGCAATATCGCGCGCAGCATTCCTCGCGACGCACCCGACTATTTCGTGCTCGACATTCCGCGCGACCGCGAGGCCGATTTCAGAGCGCTGGTGAGCAAAGCCGATCCGGGCGCGACGATCCGGGTGGTCCCGGCGATGCGCGGTGCGATCCTGGCATACGGCCCGGAAAATGCCATGCAGCGGGTGTCGGAGCTCAAGGAAATCCCCGAGGGCGCATGGGCGCTTCAGGGGGAGCGCGGCCTGACCTATTCCGACACGCTGCCCGAAGGCAACAGCCTGGTCGAAGGCACTTGGTGGCCACAGCATTACGCGGGCGAGCCGCTGGTATCGCTCGATGCGGAGTTCGCGCGCGCGATCGGCGTCGGGCCCGGCGATATGATCACCGTCGGCGTGCTGGGGGTGGAACGCAGCGCGCGCGTGGCCAATCTGCGCCAACTCGACTGGGAGAACATGGGCTTCAACTTCGTGCTGGTGTTCAGCCGCAACGCGCTGGAGGATGCGCCGCACAATCTCACCGCCACGATAGATTTTCAGGGCCGCGAACCCGGCGGCATGCTGTTGCGCCAGATGGTGCGCGAATTCCCGTCAAGCTCCATGATCGAGATCGGCCAGGTGCTGGAACAGGCGCAGGCGATCCTCGGCCAAGTCGGAACCGCGACATTCGCGGCAGCATCGGTGGCAGTACTGGCCGGCCTTGCGGTGCTGATGGGTGCGATTGCCGCAGCCAGGGCAGCGCGGACCTATGACACGGTAATGCTGCGCGTGCTGGGCGCCAGCCGCCGCCAGATCCTGGCGATGCAGCTGGCCGAATACGGCATGCTGGCGATGCTGCTGGCACTGGTCGCTCTGGCATTGGGCGTCCCGCTCGGCTGGCTGGTGGTCACACGGCTGTTCGAATTCGACTGGCTGCCCGACTGGGGGCAGATACTGGCGGTTCTGGCGCTGGGCGTGGCGCTGGTGGTGGCCTTTGCGCTGGCAGGTTCGCTCCCGCTGCTGAGGGCCAAACCGGCAAGGGCACTAAGAGAGCTCTAGGGCCTGTGGGGATACACCGGGATTGCCGCTGGAAGTTTCTCCGGCAAGGAGCGAGGCGAAGGCCGGGCTTCATGCCCCGGACAAGCTTAGCGACGCCGACCGGGGGACTATCCAGCGACAACCGCAAGCGGCGGGTCCATGTAACGTCATCAGGCTCTAAATCTGAAACTACGGCACCGCGCAAAAAAAGGGGCCCGCCGCAGCGAGCCCCTTCCGTTTCGTTCGATCCGAACGCGGATCAGAACTTGTAACGCACCACGCCGCCGTATGTACGCGGCTGGTTGGGATAGCCCGAGATGGTACCCGCCTGCGCCACACCGTCGAAGATCGTCTGGATGTACTTGTCGTCAAAGAGGTTGCGTGCCCACGCGCCCACTTCGAAACCATTTTCCAGCGCCAGCGTCATGGAGGCGTTGACCAGGTTGACCTCACGCTCGAACACTTCGGCACCCGGCCCGAAGGTCGGCAGGCCGCCAACCGCGATCGGGGTGTTCGATTCGTGGTTGTAATCGACACGTGTGATCAGGCGGTGGCCGCTGGCGAACTCATGCGTGTACGTAGCGGCAGTGGTGACGGTCCATTCGGCACCTGACGGCCTGCGCCCACTGAGATCGCCCACCGGCGATTCGACGAAGCTGTCGAACAGCGCATCGATATAGGTCACCGCAAAGGTCAGCATCAGCGGATCGACCGGATTGTAGGTGGTGTCGAATTCGAACCCCTTGGCCGAACGCTTGCCTGCGTTGGAAAGCTGGAAGCCGGTT
>PNJY01000130.1 GCA_013822125.1 Erythrobacter sp.
CTGGCCGCGCTCGATCCGCATTCCGCCTATCTCGAAGGGTCCGATTTCAGCCGCATCGAAACCATGATCGACGGCAACTATTCGGGCCTGGGCCTGTCGGTGATCATGGATGACGGCGCGGTCAAGGTCATCTCGCCCTTCCGCGGCAGTCCCGCCGAACAGGCCGGGATCAAGGCGGGCGATTACATCACCCATCTCGACGGCGAGCTGATCTACGGCACCGATATCGACACGGCCGTGTCGCGAATGCGCGGGAAGGCGGGAACCTCGATCAATCTCACGATCTTCCGGGTCGGCCGCGAAGAGCCCTTCGAAGTCAGCGTGACGCGCGGCGTGATCGAGCTGGAGCCGGTCACGCACAAGCTCGAGAAGGGCAATATCGGTGTCATATCGGTCAACGAATTTTCGCGCGACGTGGGCCGCGACGTCTTTACCGCCTGGGGCAAGTTGCAGGAACAGGCGATTGGCCGGATGAACGGGCTGGTGCTCGATTTGCGTTCCAATCCGGGTGGTTCGCTCGATGAGGCGATCGCGCTGTCGGATTTGTTTCTGGACAAGGGGCGGATCGTTTCTCAGCGTGGCCGCGCGCGCGGCGAAACCGCCAACTATGATGCCGAAACGGCGTTTCGCGGCGCAATCGCCCGCGATCTGCCGATCATCGTGCTGATCGACGCGGGTTCTGCCTCGGCTTCCGAAATAGTCGCCGGTGCTTTGCAGGATCATCGCCGCGCGCTGGTGATGGGTGATCGCAGCTTCGGCAAGGGCAGCGTGCAGACGCTGCTGCCGCTGAGCCGCGACAGTGCGCTCAAGCTCACCACCGCACGCTATTACACTCCCTCGGGCCACTCGGTTCAGGAAGGCGGGATCAAGCCTGACATCGCCGTGCCACAGCTTTCCGATCCCGACGCGGAAAAGCGCAGCAAGTATGCCCTGCGCGAATCGGACCTGCGCGGGCATCTGATCAACGAAGCGGGACTCGACGATGCCGCTCTCGAAGGCGACAAGCTGGCCGATCCGCGTTTCAAGCTGACCGCCGACGAACTCAAGGAACAGGGCATCGAGGATTTCCAGCTGCATTACGCGATCGAAACGCTGCGCCGCACCACGCCCAGCGCCATCGCCCTGCGCAAATAGACCGGGAAAAGCAGGCATGATCGCGAATTTGCGCAGGTCCGCGCCCACAAGGGCAACCTGGTTGGCGCTGGCGCTTCCCGCTGGGCTTCTGGGCGGGGCCTATGTCGCCCAATACGGTTTCGGGCTGTACCCGTGCGAGATGTGCTGGTGGCAACGCTATCCGCATTTTGCCGCGTTGATCCTGGCGGCACTCGGCTTTTTTGCCCCACCGCGCCGCCTGTGGGTGGCTCTGGCAGCGCTGGCGATCCTGGTTTCAGGGCTGATCGGCGGTTTCCATGCGGGCGTGGAATACGGCTGGTGGGAGGGGATCACCCGTTGCGCAACGTTTGTCGAGGCTGGGGGCGATCCGCTGGCGGCGATCATGTCGGCGCCGCTGGTACGCTGCGACACCGCACCGTGGAGCCTGCTGGGCATCTCGCTGGCGGGCTGGAACTTCCTGATCTCGACGCTGGGCGCGCTTGCCATATTCGCACTGCTGGCGCAGAAACCACCAGCATGAACAACGCTCTGTCCCGCCGCGAGATTCACGCGATGATCCGGGTCGATCAAGCTGGCGAGTTCGGCGCGACCAGGATCTATCGCGGGCAACTGGCGGTGATGGGAGATCGCGCGCCGCATGCGCAGGAAATCGCGCACATGGCAGAGCAGGAGGAAGAGCACCGGGCCCGGTTCGATGCACTGATGGCGGAAAGGGGCGTGCGCCCTACCGCGTTGCAACCGTTCTGGTCGGCGGCGGGCTATGCCTTGGGTGCGGCAACCGCGTTGCTCGGCCCCGAGGCGGCGATGGCCTGCACCGCAGCGGTCGAGGAAGAGATCGTCCGGCACTACACGCAGCAGCTCGAACGGCTGGGCGAGACGGGAGCGGAATCCGAACTGGCCGGGATGATCGCCGAGTTCCGCGATGATGAGCGCGATCACCGCGATGCCGCGCTCGCCGCCGGGGCCGAGCGTGCGCCCGCCTATCCACTGCTCTCGGGTGCGATCAGGTTGGGTTGCCGGTTTGCCATCCGGCTGGCCGAACGTGTCTGATCGCGCAACATGCGCGCCAGCCCCACCTTCATATGCTATTCAACCGCAATGTTGTTCAATCTGTTCCAATCGAGTGACCAGGCCAAGGAATTGACATGATCTTTCGCACCCTTCCCGTCGCAGCCGCAATCGCGGTGATCGCCGTTTCCGCTGCCGCCGCCGCGCAGGAAGAGGCGGGGGACAAGGTCAATATGGTGATCGTCTATGGCGACGATGTCTGCCCGGAACCGGCGGCTGGCGAGATCACCGTCTGCGCGCGCAAGGCCGAAAACGAGCGGTATCGTATTCCTGAGGACCTGCGCCTCAGCGACAGTCCCGAGAACACGGCCTGGACGCAGCGCGTTGAAAGCTACGAGATGGTTGGTTCCTTCGGCACGATGTCGTGCGATCCGGCCGGCGCAGGCGGCTTTACCGGCTGCACCCAGCAAATGATCAACGCCGCCTACAAGGACCGCGCCGAAGGGTCGGCGGTGCGATTCAGCCAGCTGATCGAAGCGGCGCGTGCCGAACGGCTCTCGACGATCGACGCAGAAGCCGCAGAGCAGCAGGCGCGCGTCGAACAGATCGAACGCGAGTACCTCGAACGGCTCGAACGCGAACGCAGCGCGCTGCTGCCCGGTGAGGCTCCTGCAGGCGCTCCGTCCGAAGAGGGTGCTGACGAAAGCGATGCTGCGCCGCCGCCGCAATGAAGCCGCCGCCTGCGGCAGGACCGGTAACCCGAAATTAAGGATAACTACATAGTTCATTGCGGCAAGGGCATGGCTGCCCCGGCTCCTTGCCCGATCGGTGCAAGGTGGCGGGGGCGGGCATAATCCGGGGTCGCAGATGAACGCGCTCAGACGCGTCGTTATTCGGGGGGCAGGACAAGATGGCCAGCGGTGCAGGGGCGATTGACCGCCCTGTTCTGCCCCTTTCGCCCGACGGCGGGAAAGCCCACACCAGGCGCAGGATACATGCCCCGGCCGACGGCGGCACACCTTTCCCTCTTGCGCCAAGCAGACCCATTGCGCCGTCGCGGCGCAATGCGCGCGCACGCAGGCTTTGGCAATTTCTTGCACGCGAGACCGTCGGCGCGTGGCTTGGCCCCGTCCTTCTGGCGGCCGCGCTGTCCGCGCTTTATCTGGCCGGCGCCTTCAAACTTGCCGATGGGCTCGTGTTCGACGCTGTCACGATCCGCGAACGGGGGCTTTCACCCAGAGTGGTCCTGATCGAGCAGGCGCCGCCGGGTGCTGCGCAGCAGGCGGCACTGGAGCGCAGGCTGGCACAGCTCGGGGTCAAGCGCATCGGCTATCTCTCACCGCCGGACCCGCAGGTTGCGGCTTTCGCTGGCCGCCGGGCTGCCGGGCCGCAAGTCATCCACGGCCGCGGCATCAGACCGATACCGGCGAGCGACAAATGGCAACTGGCAGGTTCGGTCCCGGCGGGGGTGGATGCGGCGGCAAGGATCGTTCCGGTATCCGAATACGGGATCTACCGTGGGCACCGGACCGCCATCTCCGGCAGCGCGGGCGCGATCCCGACGTTCGAAGCAATGCTTGCAGGCAGGAAGGCGCGACCGGGCGACTTCCTGATGCGTATGCCCCGCGGCCAGAATATCCCCGAATTCAGCGCCGATCGACTGCTCGACGGGCAGTTGCGGCGCGGCGAGCTCAGCGGGCTGGTGGCGATCGTTGTCCCCGCCGATGCGCTCGTTCCCCGCTATGCCACCCCGCTGACGCCCGGCGGCCAGGGGATGAGCGAGGCGCGCCTGCGCGCCTTCGCCGTCCAGAACCTGGTCACCGGGAGCGAGGTCCGTCGCTCACCTCCATGGGAAGCGGGGCTGTTGCTGCTGATTGCAGCGCTGGTTCTGGCTATCGCCTACAGCCGGGTCGATCCCAAACGCTTTGCCGTGGCGCTGCCACTGGGTGTGACCGTGGTGATCCTGGCGGGTGCCTTGGCCGCGCTCCAGCTTGCAAACAAGTTGCCTCCGGTTACCGCGCTCGTGCTCGTGCCGTGGCTCGTCACGTTCCAGCGCGTGCTGCTGCGCGAGGCGAAGCAGGACCGCCGTCTGGAAAGTGCCGCCTCGCGTGCGATGCAGCACTCGCTTGTCCGTTCGGCGCTGCGCGAAGGAGCGCGGCTGCCCGAATATCTCGGCACGGCGGCGCGCATTGCCGGCATCGGGCAGAGCCTGTTGATCGAGCAGCTTCCGGGTGGAAAAATAGAGGAGGTGTTCGCCCAGTCGGCCCGCCTTGCCGATCTTGTGGCCGATCCGCGTAGTTTGGCGCAGGCGTTCGACCGTCTGCGTGGCAGTTCGCTGTCGATTGCCGCGCAGCAGCTTGTTCCCGGATGGGGGCAACCTGCGCGGATGAGCTGGCTGGGCATCGCCAGAGGCGACCTGTTCTGGATTCACGGGGTTCCTCAGACCGCATTCCTGCGCAAGTCGCAGCGCCTCGTGCGCGCGATGACGACCTCTTTTCGCGAACTGTTCCGCTGGCGGACCGATCTCAACGCCCGGGCGCGTCATGACGAACGCCATGTGCCGATCGACGACCGGGTGGCGAGCGCGATTGCGCTGATTTCGCGCGAGTCAGAACAGGTGCACCACGGGATTGATGCGCTCGACACGGCGGTTGCAATCTTCCACCTGATCGGCTCGCCGCTTCACGCCAATACCCGGATGCGCGACATCTTCCGGGCGGCAGGGCTGAGGCTGGCGGAAACCGACCTGCCGCTGGCGTTGCGGGGCCTCACCGATCTCGACGAGGCACGCATCGATGCCGCGATCCAGAATCTGCTGCTGAATGGCGGCGAAATGCGCATTCCCATGCGGGACCTAGGCTGCGGCGAGCGCATGATCCGGCTGGCTGTGCCCGAGCGGCTGGGCAAGCGCGAAGGCCGGGTGCTGGTGCTCGAGGCGATCGATGTCGCCAGCCTCCACCGCGCCGCCGATCTGCGCCAGGCGATCGCCACCTATATCGATGCCCAATTGCGCAACGATCTCGAGGCGATCCTGCTCGGCGCCGATCTGGCGATGGACCCCAGGATCAAGAGTGAGCAGATGAATCCGCTTGTCGCCAGGATCGCCGAAATCGCGCGCCGCGGCACCGGTCGGCTCAACGAAGTCACAGGGCTGATCCGTGCCACCAATGCGCAGACCGCCGAGGTCTGCTATCCGCTCGATGCACGCAGGTTGGTCCTCGAAGCCCGCAGCCAGGTGGCCGAATTCGCGCAGGATCTCTCGGTCAGGATCGACGCCGACATTCCCGGCATCAGCGGCTTCACCATGGCCGAGCCGCGCGCGCTGGAAGAAATGCTGGGCGCCATGCTGCGCGTCGTCCTGGCTGACACGCCGCGCGGCGAAGCGGTGGCGCTCAAGCTCGAGGAACTCGAAGGACGCACGCGGATCCGCATCGCTGGCGGTTTCGGCATTGCCTTTGAACGGCTGGTCGAGCTGCTTTCGGGGAACCCTGACGAAGCCGTGGGCGATTTCAAGCTGGTTGCGGAAGGAATGGCCCGGGCGTTGCAATGGGATGCGTCGGTGTCCTACTGGGGCCGCGAAGCGGACGGGTTCGGCTTCACTGTGGATTTGCGGCGGATCGGATGAACCAGCGCCAGATACTGATCGTCGACGATGACGAATTGTTGAGCGAAATGCTCAAGCTCACGCTCGAGCTTGAAGGTTTTGCTGTGACCACCGCGCTCAATGGCGCAGAGGGGCTCGATCAGGTCCGCTCGCGCGAATTCGATCTCGTGGTCCTCGATCTGGTTATGCCCAGGATGGACGGGGTCAAGTTCCTGCGGATCATGAACGATACTGTGGATCGTCGCCCGCCCGTTCTGGTGATTTCGGCCTCGGCAGGCAATCAGCTGGGTGATCAGCACCGCGCGCTGGGCGTGGTGGGCGTGGCGCGCAAGCCGCTCGACCCGGGCGGGCTGGTCCAACGCGTCAAGGCTGCGCTGGGCGAACAGAAAAGGGCGTAATGGGGATATTCCCGCTGCCGATCTTTCCCGAAGGCGCG
>PNJY01000131.1 GCA_013822125.1 Erythrobacter sp.
TCCGCCCAAGCGCGCAAATGTAAGGGAGCCGACCTTGCCTTGGGAAAGGTCGGCGGTTTCGATCATGCGCCGCATCGATTGATGGCGGCGCATTAGTGCTGTGTCTGCTGTGATGGATGAGCACCAATCCAGAAGAGGTGTGCCCGCGATTTTCCCGGCGTGCCGATGGCACTGCTCGGAAAAGGGCGGGGCGTAACAACTCATCACTGCGTCAACCTGTTGCAATTCTTTGCGATTACAGAGCGCAAAGTGCGGAAGGAGTCTGTCACCAAGCGCGCCGTGTGGCGGGTGGGTGGTTTCCCGTCCGGTTCAAGGCTGCTAGCACCGTGGGTTAATACCCGCAACCATATTGCGTACAAGGCAGTTAGGTCATTACCACGATTGCGCCATGAACTTGCGCCAGCACCTCGCCTTGGCCATTGCGCTGCCGCTGATTGCGGCCGCCGCGCTGACCGCTTCGGGAACAAGGATTCCTGTCCCGGTCTTCGGCCGCGAATACATTTTGCGCTTCCTGTTGCCCGAGCCTCCGGCAGGCTCGGACCTTCCGCAAATTCACGGCACTGCCGATGATAGCGCCCCGCTGGTGGTGATCGATGCCGGGCACGGCGGGCGCGACCCCGGGGCAAGCGGCGAGGGCGCAAGCGAAAAGGACATCACTCTGGCGCTGGCGCTGAAACTGCGTGACGAGCTGGTCGCGCAGGGAGATGTCCGGGTCGCACTGACGCGCGAGAACGACCGTTTCCTGGCGCTCGGTGAACGCCCCGATATCGCCCGTCGACTGGGTGCGGACCTGTTCATATCGATCCACGCGGATTCGGCCGGCGAAAAGGTCGCCATGAGCGGGGCGAGTATCTATACCCTGTCGAGCGAGGCTTCGAGCGAGGCGGCGGCGCGCTTCGCGCGGCGCGAGAACGACGCGGACCGGCTGAACGGGGTTTCGATCGACGGGCAGTCGCCCGAAGTCAGTGCGATCCTGGTCGATCTTTCGCAGCGCCGGGCGCAGGAACAGGCGACCACGCTGGTTGACCTGATCCTGCGCGAGGGTGAAGGACAGTATGATTTCGTGCCCGATATGCGCCGTGCAGCCGATCTGGTGGTGCTGCGTGCGCCGGACATGCCATCGATCCTGTTCGAATCGGGGTTCGTTTCGAATCGCGAAGACGCCGCGCGATTGATGTCTGAACAAGGGCGCAGCAAGTTCGCGCGGATGATGGCGCGCGCAATCCGCATCTATTTCGCCCGGCAGTCTCCGGTGTCGCCGGGATAACGGCGCGCTGGCCCGTATTGGTTCTGGCGCGCCGCCGATTGGCCATGCTAGAGGCGGCTCGATCAACTTCGGGCGGGTAATGGCAGAACAATCCTTTCGCGACTATTTCAGGTTTCGCCTACGCCGCGACAGTGCGGCAGCGGTGGAATGGTTTCGCCACAACTGGAACGACAGACGTGCCTTCCGCTGGGGCGCGCGGGGCCTGCTGGCATTGGTGGTCGTGTGGCTGGCCGGTTGGGCATGGCTGGGGCGCGACTTGCCCGATGCGGAAGTTCTGATTGAGTATGAGACGCCGCTGCCAACGACGGTGCGCGACAACGATGGCGAAATCGTCCATTCCTATGCGCGCGACCGGCGCGTGGCTCTGCAATACGCCGACTTTCCGCAAAAGCTGATAGAGGCCTACCTGGCTGCGGAGGATCGCACTTTCTTCAGCCATTCGGGCATCGACCTGACCGGCACGGCCTTTGCGGCATTCGATTACGCCACCAAATTCGGCTCGGGCGAACGGGCTGTGGGCGGCTCCACCATCACTCAGCAGGTGGCCAAGAACCTGCTGCTGGGCGATGAATATTCTGTCACGCGCAAGCTCAAGGAAATGATCCTCGCCCAGCGGATCGAAGGTGTCCTCTCGAAGCAGGAGATCCTCGAACTCTATCTCAACGAGATTCCGCTGGGGAGGCGCAGCTTCGGGGTCCAGGCTGCCGCGCGCGCCTATTTCGACAAGGATGTGGGCGATCTGAAACTGCATGAGATGGCCTTCCTGGCGATCCTGCCCAAGGCGCCCGAGCGCTATGGACGTGCCGCAAACCGCGAGATGGCGATCGATCGCCGCAATTTCGTTCTCGGCCAGATGGAACGTAACGGCTTCATCACCCGGGAGCAGGAGCTTGCCGCCCGGGCTATGCCGCTCGGCCTGGTTCGCCAGAAGGAACCCGCCAGTTCGGTCGAATCGGGCTATTTCCTCGAAGAAGTGCGCCGCCAGCTGATCGAGCAGTTCGGCGAAACGGCCGAGGATGGGCCGAACAGCGTTTACGCCGGCGGCCTGTGGGTGCGCACCTCGCTCGATCGGGTGCTGCAAAAGGCCGGCAGGGATGCTCTGCGCGACGGCCTGCTGCGGTATCATGGCAGCCGCGGTTGGGCTGGGCCGATTGCCAGGATCGATATGGACAATGGCGATTGGGACGGACAGCTCGCCAGTTCGTTTCTGGCGGTCAATTACAAGGATTGGCGCGTAGGTGTCGTCACCCGTCGAGCGGGCGAAAGCGCCAGCGTGGGCTTTTCCGACGGACGGGAGTTCCCGTTGTCAGGCCTGCCAGATGCCCTGAGGCCTGGCGATATAATCGCGGTTTCGCCGCAGGGCGGCGGCTATCGCGTGCGCACCATTCCCGACGTTTCGGGTGGTTTCCTGGCCGAGGCGGTACAGACCGGGCGGGTGCTGGCGATGCAGGGCGGTTTCGATTCGCGGCTGAGCGATTTCAACCGCGCGACGCAGGCGCTCCGCCAGCCGGGATCGACGATCAAGCCGTTCGTTTATGCGGCCGGGCTCGATAACGGGATGACCCCTGCCAGCGAAGTTCCGGATGAAACCTTCTGCTTCTACCAGGGCTCGATCCTGGGCGAAAAGTGCTTCCGCAATTTCGATGGCAAGGGCGGCGGCATCCACACCATGCGCTGGGGGCTGGAGCAATCGCGCAACCTGATGACGGTGCACATCGCCATGGAAGCCGGCATGCCCAAGGTGATCGAGACCTTCGACCGGCTCGGCATCGGTAATTACGATTCCTACCCTTCGTTCGCGCTGGGGGCGGGGGATACGACGGTGCTGAAGATGGTCAACGCCTATGCCGCGCTGGCCAACCACGGGCGGCTGCACGATCCCAGCGTCATCGATTATGTGCAGGACCGGCGCGGCAAGGTGATCTGGCGCGCCGAGAGGCGCAAGTGCGACGGCTGCAACATGGCCGCGTGGGATGGCAAGCCGATGCCTAGGTTCGGTGCGATGGGGCGTGAGGTGCTCGATCCGCGCACCGCCTTCCAGGTGATCCACATGCTGCAAGGCGTGGTGCAACGCGGCACCGCGGTTCGGCTGCGCGATCTGGGTCTGCCGTTGTTCGGCAAGACCGGAACCACAAACGGCCCTACCAACGCCTGGTTCGTCGGCGGATCGCCCGAAATCGTCGCCGGGGTCTATCTGGGATATGACCAGCCGCGCAACCTGGGCGGATATGTCCAGGGCAGCAACACTGCCGCGCCGATCTTCAAGCAGTTCGTCGAACAGTCACGGGCCCGCTGGGACGTCGGGCCGTATGTCGCCCCGCCGGGTATCCGCATGGTCAGGATCGATCGCCGTACCGGCAAGCGTGTGTTTGACGCCTGGCCGAGCGACGAGCCGCTTGCTCCGGTGATATGGGAGGCGTTCAAGCCCGATACCGAACCGGGCCGCGAAACGCGGCAGGACGAGATCTCCGCAATGCGCGATGAACTGCTCCGCCTGATCCGTCGCGGGATAAGCGGAATTGAAGATGGCCGGCCTGCCGGCGGCGAAGGTCAGCCACGGGACTTCGTGGAGGATCAGGGCGGGATTTATTGATACGTTCGCAGGGCAAACGGTGAGGGATGAGGCAGATGAAACTTCCGGTTAAAGCGCTCGGCGCGGCATTGCTTGGCCTATTGGCTGTTCCTGTGGCTGCGGAGTTGCCCGTGGGTGTGCGCGCGCCTGTCTTTGCGACCCAGGCCGCGCTTGCGGGCAAGGAAACCGGATTTTCGCTCTCTGCGGCATTGGCGCGGGGGCCGGTGGTGCTCTATTTTTACCCCAAGGCCTTCACCAAGGGCTGCACGCTCGAAGCCAATGCCTTTGCCGAGGCGATGGACGAGTTCGCGGCCATGGGCGCGTCGGTCATCGGTCTTTCGGCGGACGACATCGGCACGCTCAAGGAGTTTTCGGTGCTCGAATGCCGCAATGCCTTTCCCGTGGGCGTTGCATCGGCTGATTTGATCAAGGCTTACGATGTCAGCCTGGTGAGCGAGGGCAAGGACCTGGGTGTGACCAGCCGTACCAGCTATGTGATTGCGCCCGACGGCCGCATCGTCATGGTGCATTCGGACATGGATTACCGCGATCACGTGCGACTATCGCTCGAAGCGGTGAAGGGGCTGCGCCGGTAAGCCGCCGCGGCCGAACCGCCCGGCTCCTTTACAATCGCAGGCGGTCCGCTAATCGGGCGGCAGATTTTGCAAAGGAAACGTCATGCGTGCCGAAGGGCAGGCCCATATCGACCGTATCAATGCCGCGCTTGAGCTGGTTCGCCAGTCACTGGACTGGGAGCGTTCGCTGCGTCGGCTGGACGAGCTGAACGCGCGCGTCCAGGACCCGTCGCTGTGGGACAATCCCAGGCAGGCGCAGGCCATCTCGCGCGAGCAGAAGCAGCTTGAAACTGCGGTCAACACCGTCAGGGACATATCCTCGCAGATGGCCGATGCGATCGAGTTCATCGAGATGGGCGAGGCCGAGGGCGAGGATGAAATCGTCCTTGATGGGTTGAAGTCGCTCGAACAGCTCGCCGTCCGCGCCGATGCCGACAAGGTTCAGGCACTGCTTTCGGGCGAAGCGGACGGGAATGACACCTACATCGAAATCCACGCCGGGGCGGGCGGTACCGAAAGCCAGGACTGGGCGGAAATGCTGCTGCGTATGTACGCTCGCTGGGCCGAGAAGCGTGGCTTCAAAGTCGAAACGGTCGAATATCAGGCCGGCGAACAGGCGGGGATCAAGTCCGCCACACTGCTGATCAAGGGCGATAACGCCTATGGCTATGCCAAGACCGAAAGCGGGGTGCATCGGCTCGTGCGGATCAGCCCTTATGACAGTTCGGCGCGACGTCACACTTCGTTCAGCTCGGTCTGGGTATATCCGGTGATCGACGATGACATCGACATCCAGATCAACGAGGGCGATCTCAAGATCGATACCTATCGCGCCAGCGGCGCGGGTGGGCAGCACGTCAATACCACCGATTCCGCGGTCCGGATCACGCATATGCCCACCGGCATCGTGGTGGCCAGCCAGAACGACCGCAGCCAGCACAAGAACCGCGCTACCGCGATGAACATGCTCAAGGCACGGCTGTTCGAACGCGAGATGGCCGAGCGCGAAGCGGTGGCGAGCGGCGAATATCAGGAAAAGAGCGAGATCGGCTGGGGCCACCAGATCCGCTCATACGTGTTGCAGCCGTACCAGATGGTGAAGGACCTGCGCACTGGCGTGGTCTCGACTTCGCCCGATAATGTGCTCGACGGCGATATCGATGCATTTATTTCCGCTGCGCTTGCGTTACGTGTGACAGGGGAGGCTGGGCAAGTGGAGGACATCGAATGATGCGCGTTACGCTGGCGCTGGTACCGTTTGCGCTGCTGGCGGCCTGCCAGCCGGTTGAGGATACGAGCGGGCGGCCGGAGACTGCGCTCGAGTTTCCCCGACCTCACCGGCCCGTTTCGGCGCAGAGCAAGGCGGTGGTTTCGTCCGAGGACGCGCGTGACAGCCGCGGCGAAGCGCAAAAGGTCATGGACCTGGCCGAGTTGCATGAGGGCATGACCGTTGCCGATATCGGCGCGGGGGCGGGATATTATACCGTGCGCCTGGCCGAGCGTGTCGGCAGCGAGGGGCGGG
>PNJY01000132.1 GCA_013822125.1 Erythrobacter sp.
CAAGGCCAGCAGGTCGCCTGTCAGGAAAGCGACTGGAAGAAGTACCGATATCGTTCCCGGGGGCAGTGGCGTTTCACAAGTTCGGTGCAGATTGCCGCCTCTACAATCGATAGTGTGCAAATCTCGCACGTTGACCATGAACGGGTGCCCGACAGCACCCCGATATCCATGACAGTCTGCCCGGGATCGACTGTAGACACCGAACATCATGCCGGCGGTGCATAAGATGGCATCCCGATTGTTGATGGCTTCAACCATTCGAATGAGTGATTTGCCGGTCGGGGGTGCCGAGGTTTCCCTGATTGGCTGGCTTTCCCGACGTGCCCTGAATGCCCCGCGTGTCGAAGACACGCGCGAGCAAACTGAAAGCGTTTCAGGAGTGTTCCCATGACTTTGACATTGCGCGCCGGCCTATTGGCCGGCTTGGCGCTGGCCTTGCCCATAGCGGCAAGTGCGGAACCCGTAAGTCTGGACGAGGCCGTCCGCCGCGCCATTGCGGCATCGCCCGCGATCCAGGCCCAGGAGGCAGGCATCCGGTCTGCAAGGGCGGGGCGCAGCCAGGCCGATGTTCGTCCCAATCCCGTCCTGTCAGTCGAAGCCGAAAACATCGCCGGCACCGGCGCCTATGACGTCTATCGGCAGGCCGAGACGACCGTCACTTATGCCCAGACCATCGAACGCGGGGGCAAGCGCGATGCGCGGATCGCCTATGCCGAACGTGACATCGGTGTCGCGGAGGCTTCGGCGCGCCTCACCCGGCTCGACCTCGCCGAAGCAGTGCAACGCACATTCATCGACCTGCAGATCGCCGAAGAAGTTGTCTGGCTTGCCGAACGACGCCTCGAAACCGAGCGCGCCATGCAGACCGAAGCGCTGCGCCGGGTACGCGGCTACAAGGATCCGCTCTTCGTCGAAACCCGCGCCGAAGCTCGCGTAGCCCAGGCACGGCTTGCGCTCGACGAGGCCCGGTCACGCCGCAATGCCGCCCGCGCGAGGCTGGCCTCGTTCTGGGGCGGCAAAGCAGAAGATGTCGAGGTGCCGCGCGGGATCGAGAAGCCGGACGATCACCTGCACCAGTTGGCCGCTGCCGACAGTGCGCTTGCATCTGCCACGGTGGAACGGGCGCAGGCGGCGGTCGTGGTCGAACAGACGCGCGGCGTGCAGGATTACACGGTGAGCGGCGGCGTGCGGCATCTGCGCGAGACGGGCGATGTCGCACTGGTGGCCGGGATCTCGATCCCGCTGGGCCGTTTCGACCGCAATCGGGGCAACATCGAGCGCGCGCAGGCCGAGCGGCAACGGATCGAACTGCTGGCCGAAGCGGCCCGCCTTGACCGTCTGCGCCAGTTGGCCTCGCTCAGGGCCGAGGCTGATGCCGCCCGGATGCGCGCCGACGGGATCATGCAGGATGTCTATCCCAAGGCGGTCCGCACACTCCAGCAGGTCCGCGAAGGCTACAATCGCGGCGGTTTCCGTTTCAGCGATGTGCAGGACGGTGCCGACGCCATCATCGAGGTTCAGTCGCAGTGGGTCGAAGCAATGACCCGCTACCGCGACATCCTGTCCCAGATCGACCGGCTGACCGGACGCTTCGACGTCGTCGCCGGGGAGGAAGTACAATGAAAAACATCCGTTTCACCGCCGCTATCGCGGCACTCGCTCTTGCCCTCCCGCTTGCCGCCTGTGGTTCCGGTCCGGCACCCGCGGAACATGGCGAGGAGGGGGCCGAAGCCGAGCAAGGCCCCAACGGCGGGCGTCTCCTGAAGGATGGCGATTTTGCCGTTGAGGTCACAGTGTTCGAAACCGGGCAGGAACCGCAGTTCAGGGTCTATGCCAGCCGAGGTGGCCAACCGGTCGATCCGGGGTCCGTGCAGCTGACCATGACGCTCCGGCGACTGGGGGGCGAGGTCAACACTTTTGCTTTCAAGCCCGAAGGCAAGTTCCTTGCCGGTCAGGGCGTGGTCGAGGAACCCCACAGCTTCGACGTCGAGGTGGTCGCGGTCGAAAACGGCAAGCGGCACGTCTGGAAATACGCCAGTCCCGAAGGCCGCACGCATATCACGGCAGAGGCGGCCAAGGCGGGCGGCATCGAGATACTGACCGCAGGTCCGGCGTTAATCGGCGAGACACGCGAACTCTTCGGCACTGTCGCACTCGACCCATCTGCCCGTTCGGAAATCCGTGGCCAGTTTCCGGGCCGCGTCGTCAGCGTGACCAAGGCCGTGGGCGACTATGTCCAGCGGGGGCAATTGCTGGCGCGCATCGAGTCGAGCGAGAGCCTGCAAGTCTATCCGGTCTATGCGACCGTCAGCGGCGTGGTCGCCGAGCGTAACGGCAACCCCGGTAACGTGACCGGTGATCGCGCGCTCTATGTCATCACCGACCCCGCCCAGACCTCGGTCGTCTTCAACATCTTCCCCAAGGATCTGGCGGTGATCCAGCCCGGCATGCGGGTAGAAATCGAAGCCATGGACGGCACGCCCGTCGCGGCCAGCCAGCTCGGGGGCTATTTGCCCGAAGGTAATGCCGAGGCCGGAACGGCGCTGGTGCGAACCTCTGTCCCCAATCGGGGGGGGCGGCTCCGTGCCGGCATGGCATTGCGCGGCAAGGTGGTGGTGAATGCCGTCACCGTGCCACTGGCCGTGCGGACCGAAGCCATCCAGCCGTTCCGCGACTTCAAGGTCGTCTTTGCCAATTTCGGCCAGGACTACGAAGTTCGCATGCTCGAGCTGGGGCGCTCATCGCCCGAGTGGACCGAAGTGCTGAGCGGCATCAAGCCGGGCACGCCTTATGCCGCCAAGGGCTCCTTCCTCATCCGCGCCGACATCGAGAAGTCGGGCGCGAGCCATGATCATTGAGCGGGAGAGATAGCGCCATGCTTGCCCGCATCATCGGCTTTTCCATTCGCCAGCGCTGGTTCGTCCTCGCGGTTGTCGCCCTTTTATCTGCCATCGGCGTGTGGAGCGCGACCAAGCTGCCCATCGACGCCGTACCCGACATCACTAACGTCCAGGTCCAGATCAACACGGAGGCCGAAGGCTATTCCCCGCTCGAATCCGAGCAGCGCATCACATTTCCCATCGAGACGGCGATCGCCGGCGTTCCGGGTCTTTCCTACACGCGCTCGATCTCGCGCTATGGCCTGAGCCAGGTCACGGTGGTGTTCGAGGACGGCACCGACACCTATTTCGCCCGCCAGCAGGTCAACGAGCGCCTGCAAGCGGTCAGGTCGCAACTGCCGGCCGGGATCGAGCCGGAAATGGGGCCGATCGCCACCGGGCTCGGCGAAATCTTCATGTTCGCGATCGAACCAAAGCCCGGCGCAACCAAACCCGATGGCAGTCCCTGGACGGCAACCGATCTCAGGACCCTGTCCGATTGGGTGGTGCGGCCGCAGATGCGCACCATTCCCGGCGTGGCCGAGGTGAACACTATCGGCGGCTACGAACGGCAATACCATGTCACGCCCAACCCGGCGCAGTTGGCCGCGCTCAATCTGTCGCTGAACGATCTTGTCGAGGCACTGGAACGCAACAACGCCAATCGCGGCGCGGGCTATGTCGAGCGCGGCGGCGAGCAGATCCTGATCCGCGTTCCCGGGCAGGCGGCCAATGAAGCAGACCTCTCGCAGATCCTCGTTGCGACGCGCGGCGGCGTGCCGATCCGCGTCGGTGACGTGGCCGAAGTTGTGATCGGGTCCGAACTGCGCACAGGTGCCGCAACCGAAAATGCGAAGGAGATCGTGCTCGGAACCATCTTCATGCGGACTGGCGAAAACCCCCGGATTGTTGCCCAGGCTGCTGCGGAGAAGCTCAAGCAGGCGACAGCTTCGCTACCCGCAGGCGTGGTGGCGCACCCGCTCTATGACCGTACCGAACTGGTCGACCGCACGATCGCCACTGTCGAGAAGAACCTCGCCGAGGGGGCATTGCTCGTGATTGTGGTCCTGTTCCTGCTGCTCGGCAATTTCCGGGCGGCTCTGATCACGGCTGCGGTGATCCCGATCGCCATGCTCATGACGCTGACCGGCATGCTGGCGACCCGAACCTCTGCGAACCTGATGAGCCTGGGTGCGCTCGATTTCGGCCTGATCGTCGACGGAGCGGTCATCATCGTCGAGAACTGCCTGCGACGATTGGGCGAAGCCCAGCATCGAATGGGCCGCTTGCTCGATCGCGACGAGCGGTTTGGCCTCGTGGCCAAGGCGAGCGCCGAAGTCATCCGCCCCTCGATCTTCGGCATCGTCATCATTACCGCGGTGTATCTGCCGATTTTCGCGCTTGAAGGCATTGAGGGCAAAACCTTCCATCCCATGGCGACCACCGTCGTGCTGGCCTTGACGGCGGCGCTGATCCTCTCGCTGACGCTTGTGCCCGCTGCCGTTGCCCTCTTCGTCACCGGCAAGGTGGAGGAAAAGGAAAACCGCGTCATGCGCTGGATGAGCGAGCGGTACGCGCCGCTCCTCGACAAGGCCTTGGCTCGGCCGAAGCTCGCTGTTGCCTTTGCCGTCCTGCTTGTCACCCTCAGCGCTGCGGGAGCAACACGGTTAGGGTCGGAGTTCATCCCCAACCTCGATGAAGGCGACATCGCGATGCACGCGCTGCGTATTCCGGGCACCAGTCTTGGCCAGGCAGTGCAGATGCAGGAGTCACTGGAGAAACGTATCCGGCAGTTCCCGGAGGTGGAGCGCGTCTTTGCGAAGATCGGTACGGCCGATGTCGCGACCGACCCCATGCCACCATCGGTCGCGGACAATTTCATCATGCTCAAGGACAGGAGCGAATGGCCCGACCCGCGCAAGCCGCGTGACCAGCTTGTGGCCGAACTGAACAAGGCGGTGTCGGAAATTCCCGGCAACAACTACGAGTTCACGCAGCCGGTGCAGATGCGCATGAACGAGTTGATCGCGGGCGTGCGCGCCGATGTAGCGATCAAGCTGTTCGGCGACGACCTCGAGCAGCTGCTCAAGAGCGGTGACGCCATCAACGATGTGGCGGCGTCTATCCCCGGGGCTGAGGATGTGAAGCTAGAGCAGGTCACGGGTCTGCCGATGCTCTCGGTCACACCGCGCCGTGACATACTCGCACGCTATGGCATCAGCATGGCCGAGGTTCAGGATGCCGTGGCCACGGCAACTGGCGGCCGCAAGGCCGGCGAGGTGTTCGAAGGCGACCGGCGCTTTGCCGTCGTCGTGCGCCTGCCCGAAGCGCTGCGGACGGACTTACCGGCACTCGGCAATCTGCCCGTTCGCCTTGCAGCCGGCGGGACGGTGCCGCTGTCACAACTGGCTGACATCTCACTCTCGGCCGGACCCAATCAGATCAGCCGTGAGAACGGCAAGCGCCGCGCCGTGATCACCGCCAACGTGCGCGGCCGGGATCTGGGATCTTTCATCACGGAGCTGCGTGAGAAGGTCGGCGCTGAAGTCGAACTGCCGACCGGCTATTACGTTGAATATGGCGGCACGTTCGAACAGCTCCAGTCGGCCAAGACACGGCTGCAGGTGGTCGTGCCGCTTGTCCTGCTGCTGATCTTCGGGCTCCTTTTCACCCTGTTTGGATCGACGAAGGATGCGGCTATCGTCTTCTCGGGCGTGCCGCTCGCATTGACTGGCGGGGTGGCGGCCCTGGCATTGCGCGGGATCCCGATGTCGATCTCCGCCGGGATCGGGTTCATCGCCTTGTCGGGTGTTGCGGTGCTCAACGGTGTCGTCATGCTGTCCTTCATACGCGACCTGCGCGAACGCGGCCTGGGAGCACTAGAGGCGGTGCGCGAGGGCGCGCTGACACGCCTGCGCCCGGT
>PNJY01000133.1 GCA_013822125.1 Erythrobacter sp.
GGTCACCGCGCTGGGCGACGAGCTCGGCCTCGACCACGATTTCTGTGTGCGCGAGATGGCGGATCGCGTGGTCGCCGACCTGGGTGTGCTCAAGACCTATCCGCGTTCGGTCGTCAACGGCTCTACGCTCGAATATATCATGGGCAATTCCGCCAACGAACGCTTCGGAGCGATGGGCAATTGGACGCGAATGGGCTTTGCCGATCACGATCTGGCGCACGATCCTGAGGTATTTGTAACCACTGTGGTTAATAACCGCGCGGATCGCGTACCAAGATCGCGCGTCTTTGCCAGAATTCTCGCACGGGACGTCGCGGCAGACCGGCATTTCCTTATCGGCTCGAACATCGAGGGACTTCTGGGCTTCATTGAAGAGGAGTGGCAGGCGTACATCGGCGAACAGACGCTGTTTGCCGAAGGCGCCGATCCGGTCGAAAGGCTCGCAGACCTGGCGCGGGGGCAGCGCATCGCGCTGGGCGAACGCGAGCTTGAGGGGCGGCTCAAGGCCATGATCGCCCCGCAAACCGGGAAGCTGGCGCCCGAGGCCGCGGTCGACGCCGCGCGCAAGGGCAATCTGCGGGCAGTGCTCGAGGCGGCCACGATTGCCCGTGCTGATGACATCTGCGCGCACTACGACGAGCTGGCCGCGCTACAGCGCGATTATGCCCGCCTTCGCGAGGAGGTGCGCGCCGGCGGCGACGATGCCTCGCTCGATGCCGCGATGCGCGACCTGCTGACCCGTGCCTTTCGCGCCAAGCTGGTGCCGGTTTGGGATTATTACATGCCGGGCGAGGCCATCGTCCGGCTGATCGCCGCACGGACGCCTCCCGGTCTCGTCGCGCGGATCATGGGAATGCAGAACATCAAGGGCACCGGGCTCGACTGGGTCTATCGTTGGCAAGCCTGGGAGGCGGTGTGGAAAGCGTGCGAGCAGGTCAGCCAGGATGATCAGGCGCTCATCGACAGGGGCTTCCGCGTGCTCGCATCCTTCCAGGAATATGGCGCGCTATGCGAAGCCGCGGTACGGGCGACCATTGCCGGTTTGCGTGCCCGCGGCGAGGGATCGACCGACATCCCGGCCGCCCAGATCGATGCTCTCGAGGCGCGGCTCGATGCGCAACTTGCGCAGTTCGCAGCCGGGACTGACGCCGGATCTGGCGGAGCGGACGAGCCGGGCAAAGGCCGGTTCGTCCAACTGCTCGTCAGGGCGCTCTCGGTGGTCGAGGCGTTTCTCGACGCGGGCGATGCGGTGCGCCGCCGCCGCGCCGCCGACCGCATCTACAAGGCCATGATCGCCGAGCAGATCTCAAGCCAGCGCGCCGCCGCCGAACTCAAGAAGCTCACCGGCAGGCAGAAGGGCGGCTGGTTGGTCAAGGCGCTGACCGGATAGACGGACCGCGTCAGAACCGGTAACCGGCGCTTACCCCGATCCACAATCCGTCCTGGCCAAAGCGCTGGTCGTTCGACTGACGCAGGCGATATTCGGCTTCGGCGCGGAAGAACGGACCGCTGTCGGCCCTGCCATAGGCGAGGCCGAGCCCGGGCGCGGCATAGCGGTCAACCCTGAAGTCGCCTGCAGGGTCGCCTTGCGCGATGCGTGCATCGTAACCCCATTTGCGCACATCGATCGAAGGAAGCAGGCGTAGCCGCTTGGCCACCGGCAAGCTGTAGGTGGCATTGATCACGCGGCGCTCATAGCTGCGGCTCGGGCTCTCGATGCTGGACATTTCCTCGTGCGACAGGTCGATGCTCAACCAGTGATAGGCGCCGATCCTGCGTTTGTATTGCGCCGCCACGCGATAGCCGTCGCCGCTTGCGGGCGCGCCAAGATCGTATTCGCGTTTCCGGTAATCGGCCGAAACGCGCACCCGGTCGTTGCCGCTTTCCCATTGCAGGCGCGCGCCGACGCTGGTCTGGTCGGCCTGATTGGCTTCGAGCACGGCGATATTTTCGATCCGACGTGCCTGCAGCCGAAACTCCAGCGCGTCGGTGAGATCGTGTGAAACGCTGGCCGTGCCTCCGTATGTCTCGCGCGACTTGCGGGTGCTGTCGCGATAGTCGAACCCGCCCGCTTCCGCTTCGAACCTGACCCGGGTCCTGCGCGAAGCTTCGAGATCGAAGCCGATCTCGCCGCGGATGCCGATCCCCGAACTGTCGATTTCCTCGCCCTCGGGAAGATCTCGTTCGGATTCGACCGCGCGCACGGCGATTTCGCCGCTCCACCCGGTCTGCGCTGACGCTGCGGCGGGAACGAGCGCGAGACCCGCCGCGAGCAGCGAAAGTAACGCCAGCACCACGGACGGAACCCGCCCGGGCGTTGCAGATTGACCACGGATCATTGATTTTCCCTCAGAATTTCGCAGGCGCGTGCCAGTACCTGTCGCACGTCTCCGCATTGCATGTAGGCTGCTACCAGTGCAGCCTCGAGTTCGCGTGCGCTTTCGCTCAAATGTTGCTCGCCAAACGATCCGGCGGTCCCCGCCAGTTGGTGCAGCAGGATCCGCGCGGCGGTGATCTGGTCTTCGTCAGGCTGCCCGGAAGCAAGCGTCAGTTCGATCTGTTCCAGCGTGATCCGTTTGCGCAAGGCGAATTGCCCGTGCAGCGCCGCCCAACGCTCGTCGGCAAGGCCTGCTCTTGCCAGCGCCGATCCCTGCCCCCAGGCACCCAGCGCCGTTTTGAGCTCGGTCAGGCTGACCGGCTTGGCAAGAAACGCCTGCATCCCGGCTTCGCGATAGCTGCACACATCCTCCAGATCGGTAGCCGCGGTGACCGCGATGATCGGCAGCGTCTTTTCATCAAAACCCAACGACCGAAGGCGCCGCGTGGTCTCGACCCCGTCGAGCACCGGCATCATCACATCGAGCAGCAGCAGCGTGTAGGGCCGCTTGCTCGCCGCCGCGCTACGGATCAGCGCGATCGCCTCCGCGCCATTGGCGGCAATATCGAGGTCGACCCCCAGGTGCCGGGCCATCACTTCCATCATCTGTGCGCTGATCGGCGTATCCTCGGCCAGCAGGATGCGCACGGGGTGGCACACCCCGGAACGCCCCCCTTCTGGCCCGGATTGCTGCATTAATGCGACCGAATTCGAGATTGCCTCGTTATACACGCCGCCGCTTTTGGCAGTGCATAGTTAACGCCGGGCTAACGGCATTTACTTACTGTTCGGCTTGGCCCTGTTCACACCTGGTAATAGTCGCGATACCAGGCGACAAACTGGCGCATACCCTCGCGAATCCCGGTTTGGGGACGGTATCCGGTCAATTCCTGGAGCAGCGTGGTATCAGCCCAGGTGGCGGGCACGTCGCCTTTCTGCATGGGCATGAAATTCTTCACTGCCTTGCGCCCGCATGCCTCCTCTATCGCCGCGATGAAGTCCATCAACGGCACCTTGCCGCCGTTGCCGATATTGACCACACGGAACGGCGCCACGGGCGAGAGGCTGTCATGCCGGGCGATGCTTTCGGGGCCATCGGGCCGCTGCGGAGCAACGTCGATCAGCAAACGGATCGCGCGGACCAGATCGGCGACGTAGGTAAAATCGCGATACATTTCGCCATTGTTGTAAACGTCGATCGGGCTGCCTTCGATCACGCTGCGAGTGAACTTGAAGAAGGCCATGTCGGGGCGCCCCCATGGGCCATAGACCGTAAAAAAGCGGAACATCGTGGTCGGCAGGTTCCACAGATGGGCGTAACTGTGCGCCATCTCCTCGGCGGCCTTCTTGGTCGCCGCATAGAGCGTCAGCGGGTGATCGCACCTATCGACCTCGCGAAAGGGTAACTGTGTGTTTGCGCCATAGACCGAGCTGGTCGATGCCATCAGCAGATGTCGCACGTCCAGTTCGTGCGCGCACTCCATCACGTTGAAGGTGCCGGTCACATTGGCATCGATATAGGCGCGCGGATGTTCGAGGCTGTAGCGTACGCCGGCCTGCGCCGCGAGGTGGACGATCACATCCGGGCGTTCATCGAGTATCAGCGCACGCAAGCGCTCGTGATCCTCGAGCATGCCGACATGTGCGCTGAAGCCGGAGTTCTGGAGCAGCATCTGGTGTCGCCGCTGTTTCAAACGGACGTCGTAATACTCGGTCAGCCCGTCGTAACCGACCACGGCGAACCCTGCATCGAGCAACAGCTGCGCGAGGTGATACCCGATGAACCCGGCTGAACCTGTAATGAGAACCCTGGTCATTGCCTGAGCGTAGAGCATGTGTGGTAGCCGCGCGAGCCATATGATCGGGCTTTGGCACTTGTGTCCCGCCCCGCTCGGCCCTAGGTCGCTCTCACTTCGATCGCTGGGGATGAAACGATGTCATCAGGCTTTAGGTCATGACTTACGGCCCGCCAGTTGTTCCGGCGGATGTCGAAGACCATGGCCCAATGGGGTCGGGTATTTTCCCTGACCTACCGAGCGAGGTAGGTCCCTGGCTGCCGGTGCATCACGCCTCGGCCATGATGCGGCTCAGGCGCAGGCGCGCCATGCGCATCCGGTTGAGCGTGGCCGCGATCGGCCTTGACCTGATCGCGATCGCGCTTGGCTATATCGCGGTCAGCCTGGCCTATCTGCCGGTCCAGGCGTTCGGGATGGTTGGCCGCGTGCTGCTGGCGATTGCGCCGGTCTATCTGGTTCTCAGCCTGAACAAGAAATCCTACTCAATCGCAACGCTGCTCGATCGTGCGCGCGGGCCGTGGCGGGCCACGCTGTGCCTGGCGATGGCGGCCCTGACGATGTTCCTGCTGTTCTTCTTTCTCAAGGCCAGTGAGGAGTTTTCGCGCGTGGTTCTGGGGTTTGGCACCATGCTGGCGCTGCTGCTTCTCTGGCTGGGCCGAAATCTGGTGGCCCGTATCGGCGCGCATTTTCTGGAAAACGCCCCATTCGCCTTTCTGCACATTCATGACGGTGTCGACCCTGACCGGACTTGGGGCGAGGCGTCCGCCACCGCCAGCGCGCTCGATCTCGTTCCGGAACCCGGCAACCCAGCCATGCTTGAACGACTGGGCGGGCTTGCGGAGGGGCTTGACGGGATGGCGGTACACTGCCCGCCTGAACGGCGCGCGCAGTGGGCCTTTCTCCTCAAGTCGCTCGACATCCCGACCGAGATCGTCGTGCCCGAAATTTCGGCGCTGCACCCGCTGGCGATCCGCGAGCGATCGGGCCATGCCAGCCTTGTGCTGGGCAGCGGGCAATTGTCGTGGGAACAGCGCTTTCTCAAGCGCAGCTTCGACCTTGCCGTCACGCTTGTCGCATTGCCGCTGCTGGCTCCGATGCTGCTTCTCATCGCCATTGCCGTCAAGCTCGACAGCCCCGGCCCGGCGCTGTTCCGGCAGGAACGGATCGGCCTTGGCAATCGCAAGTTCCTGATCTGCAAGTTCCGCACCATGCAGGCGGCGATGGAAGATACGCGGGCCGAACAGTCGACCCTGCGCGCCGATCCACGCGTTACAAGGATCGGCGCTTTCCTGCGCCGCACCAGCCTTGACGAATTGCCGCAGTTCCTCAACGTACTGAGCGGCGAGATGAGCCTGGTCGGCCCGCGCCCGCATGCCGAATCCACCACGGCAGGCAGCGCGATGTTCTGGGAAGTCGACAGTTCCTATTGGCACCGCCATGTGGTCAAACCGGGGATAACCGGGCTGGCGCAGGTGCGCGGACACCGCGGCAGCATTTTCGAA
>PNJY01000134.1 GCA_013822125.1 Erythrobacter sp.
CCCAGCGGATCGCGCGCAAACTTGAGGACGACGCGCGTTCCTCCGGTCTTTTCGGTAGAGAACGCAATCTCGCCGCCATGTTCGTCGACAATCTTGTTGACGATCGCGAGCCCCAGGCCGGTGCCCTTCTCGCGCGTGGTGACATAGGGCTCCAGTATTCGATCGCGGTCGTGCGGCAGACCGATACCGTTGTCTTCGACCACAATCGTCAGCATAGCCTCGTCAATCGCCATGCCCACCGTGATCCGGCCACGATAATCGGGCTCGGACGACTTCGCCCGCGCTTCCACCGCCTCGACCGCGTTCTTCAACACGTTTGTCATTGCCTGGCCCAACTGGTGCCGATCGCAGGACAGTGCGAAGTCCTGTGAACTGTCGACATCGAGCACGAAATCGATTTGCGGGTGCGCTACCTCCTGCAGGAACAGCGACTGGCGAACCAGGTCGAGCGCATCCTCCATACGGAAGTTGGGCTTGGGAAGCCGGGCGAACGAAGAGAATTCGTCCACCATCTTTCGCAGATCGCCGACTTGCCGGATGACGGTGGAGGTCAACTCGTCGAACAGATCGCCATCGCTTTCGATCTGCTTGCGATAACGACGCCTCAATCGTTCGGTCGCCAGCTGGATCGGGGTCAGCGGGTTCTTGATCTCGTGCGCGATCCGCCGTGCGACATCCGACCATGCAGCCTGGCGCTGATCGAGGAGCTGGCGCGTGATATCCTCGAACGTGATGACATGCCCGCCCCGCTCGGGCGCGATCCTCACCGCCAGCGTTAGCAGATCGTCTCCCTTGGCCTGAGTCACGATACCGCTCTTGAGCCCCGCCTGGATCAGGCGATGGATTTCCGGTGCCACCGCCGACAGCTCGATACCCAAAGCCGGGCCTTCCTCGCGGCCCGTGAGCAGTCTCTGCGCCGAGCTGTTGATTAGCTGGACCCGCCCGCTCTCGTCGACCGAGATCACGCCCGCAGTAACCGATTCGAGCACGGCTTCCATGAAGGCCCGCCGATCGTCGATCTGCCGGTTCGCATTGACCAGCGCATAGGTCTGCTTTTCCAGCTGCGCTGTCATGCGGTTGAAGGCACGATTGAGCAGCCCGATTTCATCGCCGCCCTTGCGTCCCTTGACGCGCAGGGCGAAGTTCCCCGCCCCGACCTTGCGAGCGGCGGCGACCAGATCGGTCAGTGGTTCGACCTGCCGGTCGGCAAATCTCAGCGCGAACCACACTGCCAGCCAGACCAGCATCAGGCTGACCACGACCAGTGCCAGGTTGAACCGCAACTGCAGCGCCCGCGCACGAAGGGTCAGAGCCTCGTAGGTCTTGTAAATCGATTGGGCGCGCTCCCAGTAATTGAACGAGGACGCCTCCGAATTGCGGGCATTGTACAGGTAAATGCCGCTGTTGCGGTCGATCGGCGCAACCGCGGCGATTCGCTGCGGGTTCCCCTCCACCACCACCGATTCACCCGAAGATAGCCTGGGAAGCGCCTTGGCCCCGAATTCGAGCGGCTGGTTTTCGGCCATCAGGTCAAAGATCGCTGCCGTACGCAGCGACCCATCCGGCAATTGCTGGAATATCGCTGATTCGGTGAGTTCGCGGGCTTGAGCCTGGTAGGCATAGAATTCGGCAAAACCGCCATCGGTCAACGCGCCTCGTTCAAGGTAGAAGCGCATGTCGCCTGCCATGGCGACCGTCTCTTCAGCGACTTCAAGCTGGTTCTGTTCGTAATACCCCTCGGCCAGTTCGCGGGCATTTTCCATCAGGCCGCGCGAATTGTCCGAAAACCAGAAATCGACGCCTAGCTGGAACAGGAGCGCGGCAAAGCCTGCGACCAGCAGCGTGGGAACCGCGGCAATAACTGAAAAGAAGAACACCAACCGCACATGCAACCGGGCGGTACTGCCCGCCGCCCGCTTCAGCGCCAGATGACGCCCCAACAGCACCAGCAGCGTCATAGCCGGGATCAGCGTACCAATCAGCAGCGCCGCAACTTGCGCCGATGGCAGGAACTTCCCATCGGGCGGAGCGTTTGTGAATGTGAACCAGGTACTCCAGATCGCCGCCAGCAGTCCCAGAGCACTAATGATCCAGAGCCAGCGAAACAGGCCGGCCCGTCGCGCCGCGACGACAAATTTTCTCCGCCACCTGTGGGTTCGGGTATGATTGGTCGTCGCCTGCGCAAACATCGTTGCGCGTTTACAACAGTAGTGTTGCAAAGGTGCAAGTCATTTGTTGGGCCACTCGATCAAATCGCTTGATCGAAGCGGTCGGGATCGATTCCCAGTTCGACGATCCGTTTGCGCAAGGTGTTGCGATTGATCCCCAATACGTGCGCCGCGCGCAGCTGATTCCCGCCCGTCTGCGCCAGCGCATGCTCGAACAGCGGCTTCTCGAACGCCGCAAGCGCGTTCCGGTAGAGCGCACCCTTCTGAACCGGGGTCAGGGCCAGCCATTGGTCCAACGCTGCCCGAAAGCCATCCGCTTTGCCGGGCCTGCCGGTTGAATCGGCATCGCCGAGTATATCGCGAACGCTGGCAGCGTCGATCGTGTCATCGCGCGCCATGAGCGCGAGGCGATAGACGACATTGCGCAATTCGCGCACATTGCCGGGCCAACTTCGCTGTTCCAGCGAACGGATAGCATCGGCGGTGATAGTATGGCGCGAGAGCCCGTCCTCCGCCGCCTTGACCAGGAAGTGCTGGGCCAGGACCGCGATGTCTTCCCTGCGTTGACGCAGCGGCGGCAGTTCGATGGGGACCACGTTGAGACGATAGAACAGGTCCTCGCGGAATGTCCCTGCCGCGATCATTGGTGCCAGATCGCGGTTGGTGGCGGCGATGATCCGGGCGTTGACCGAGATTTCCTGCCTGCCGCCGACCCGGCGGATGGTGCCCGATTGCAGCGCGCGCAGAAGGCGGGTCTGAGCCTCGGCCGGCATGTCGCCGATCTCGTCGAGGAACAGCGTCCCGCCATTGGCCTGCTCGAACTTGCCGATAGCCTGGTTGATCGCGCCGGTGAAGGCGCCCTTTTCGTGGCCGAAAAGCTCGCTCTCGATCAGCTCCGAGGGTATGGCAGCAGCATTGACCGCGACGAACGGGCCCGATTTGCGCGCGCCAAGCTGATGGATCGCCTCGGCCACCAATTCCTTGCCTGTGCCCGATTCGCCCGTCACCAGCACGGTCAGATCGTTGCGCAGCACGCGCGCGATCATGCGATAGACGCCCTGCATTGCCTGGCTGCGACCGACCATCGGCAACCCGTCATGCTCGACCTCGGGCGTGTCGCCGCGCTCTTCGCTCCGCCTGCCAACTGCCTGCCGGGCCGCGCGCACCAATTCCTCAAGATCGAACGGTTTTGGAAAATATTCGAACGCCTGCGTCTCGCTCGCCCGCACTGCGGTATCGAGCGTGTTCTGCGCCGAAAGCACGATCACCGGCATGTCCGGGTCAAGCGCACGGACCGCCACAAGCGAAGCGATGCCGTCGCCATCGGCCAATATGACATCTGTCAACATCGCATCAAAGCGCTGGGCAGCCAGGAACCGGTCGCGCCCGGCGATGCTCTCGCAGTGGTGGACCAGCATGCCTTCGTCCTCAAGAGCCGCGGTTATCACCGTGGCAATGGCGGCGTCGTCCTCGACCAGCAGAATCCTGCCACTCATCTGGTTTCCCCTTCCCGCGCCAGCGGAAGATGGACGCGAAATTGCGTCAGAGCAGCCCGCTCGTCACGATCGTGGCTGATACGGCCGGCCATATCGCGCACCAGCTTGCGCACCAGGGCAAGGCCCAGCCCCTGCCCCGACTTCTTCGAGGTGACGAATGGTTCGAACACATGGTCGCGCAGCGCCGGATCGATCCCCGGACCGTTGTCGATCACCGCGATCTCGATCGGCAACCTGACCCTGGTTCCTAGGCGGATGGCGCTGAGCATCATTCCGCTGGCGAAGCGGGTCTTGACGATTACGCGCGGGGCAGCGGCAGCGCTCGCAGCATCGCAGGCGTTCGAAATCAGGTTGATCAGCACCTGCAGTAGTGCGTCCTGGTTGGCCAGAACAGGCGGCAGCGACGGGTCGAACTCCTCTACCACCTCCACCGTGCCGCGATCGGCCGCGCGTACCGTGGCAATGGCCGATCGGATCGCCTCGTGAAGGTTGCACGGCGCGCTCGGCCCGACGACCGTGCTACCCAACTGCTGCATCCGGTCGATCAGGCGGGCGATGCGGTCAACTTCGTCGACTATCATCCGGGCCAGCGAGCGGTCCTGGGGCTCGAGCTTGCGCTCGACCAGTTGCCCTGCCCCGCGGATCGCCGCGAGCGGGTTCTTGATTTCATGCGCCAGGATCGACGGGGCACCAAGGCCCGCAAGGTCGCCTGCGCCGGCCTCCTCGGCATCGTTGCGGCCCAATTCCGACAGGGTCAGCACGCGCCAGCCAGAGTGACCCGACAGCGGCGAGAGAGTGAGATTCACGCGTTTTTCGTTTTCACCCACGATCAGGGCGATGTCGCGAGCGACCAGTGCCTCGCCGCGCTCTTCTAGATGGGCAAGTACCCTGGGGTCCTGCAGATCAAGTGCCGCGCCAACCCGCTGGCCAACAAGGTGCTTGGCGCTGCGCCCCAATAGATCTTCGGTCGCCTGATTGACTTCGGCAATATGGGCCTCGGGATCGATCAGCAGCATGGCAAAGATCAACCCGCCGATCTGCGCCTCAGCACCAGGGCGTTGCTCAAGAAGGGTGGCCGGGGCGACAGTCATGCCGCACGCGGCCTGAGGAAAGGTTCGTAGAAGCGCTCGACCTCGCCGACGACCTGCTCGGGATCGTCGATGAAATTCACGCGGTTGCGAAACTCGGCCGAGCCGTGCAGCCCTTTGGTGTACCAACCCAGATGCTTGCGCGCGACCTTGGTTCCGACATCGCGCCCATAGAGTTCCAGCATGGCGCGGTAATGCCCGATCAGGGCGTCAAACTGCTCCTGCAATGCCGGAGCAGGCAGGCTCTCGCCCGTACGCCACCAATGCATGACCTGCCCCAGCAGCCACGGCTTGCCATAGGCCCCGCGCCCGATCATCACCCCGTCGGCACCCGATTGTTCGAGCGCGCGCGCCGCATCCGCGATCCCGCAGATGTCGCCGTTAACGATGACAGGGATGGATACAGCCTGCTTCACCTTGCGGACAAAGCCCCAGTCGGCACTGCCGCTGTACATCTGGTTGCGCGTGCGGCCGTGGACGGTGATCATCTTCACCCCCAGATTCTGGGCAATTCGTGCCAGTTCGGGTGCATTCAGACTGGCGTGATCCCAGCCCATGCGCATCTTGACCGTCACCGGCACGTTCACCGCCTTGACGGTAGCCTCCATCAGCTTTGTGGCGAGCGGAACCTCGCGCATCAGTGCGCTTCCCGCCATGCCGTTGGTAACCTTGCGCACCGGACAACCGAAATTGATGTCGATGATGGCAGCCCCGCGATCCTGGTTTAACCGCGCTGCCTCGCCCATGCTTTCAGGATCGCAACCGACCAACTGCATCGATACCGGTTCCTCGATCGCGTCCCATGCCGCCTTCTGGATGCTCTGGCGCGTATCGCGGATCGCCGCTTGGCTGGCGATCATTTCGGTTACGTTTAGGCCCGATCCATAGCTTCGCACCAGCCTGCGAAACGGCAGATCGGTG
>PNJY01000135.1 GCA_013822125.1 Erythrobacter sp.
CGACATCAAGCCGGGCGACAATCTCGAAGTGTTCGAGGTGGAAGAACGCGAGCGAGTACTGTGAGGGACTGAATGCCACGCCAGCAATTCACCCCTGAACAGCACTCGGTCCGCGTGCTCAAGGTGGGCGAGCGGGTGCGGCATATCCTCTCCGAACTGCTCAGCCGGCAGGAGGTGCATGACGAGCGCGTGAGCGCCGCCAACATCAGCGTCACCGAAGTGCGCATGACACCCGACCTGCGCAGCGCGTCTGTCTATGTGAAGCCGCTCCTGGGCATGGACGAAGCGGACATTGTGCAGGCGCTTCGCCAGAACACCGCCTTCTTCCAGCGCGAGGTGGCGAAACGGCTGGGGCTCAAATTCGCGCCCAAGCTGCGCTTCACGCCCGACGAGAGCTTCGATGAGGCCGAGCGGATAGAGCGCCTGCTTCGCGACCCGCGAGTGGCGCGCGACATTGGCGAGCATGACGACTGAAGCGCGCTGGTGCTTGCGCCCGTTCCGTTCGGGCGACGTGGGAATGCTCAGCGCACGGCAAGCGATCCTTTATGACGAGCTTTATGGCTGGGGCAGGCCGCTCGAGGCCCTGATTTACGAAATCGCGGCGAAATTCCTGCGCGACTTCAAGGAAGGCCGCGAGCAGTGCTGGGTGGCCGAACGTGACGGGCGAATGCTGGGTGCGGTGATGTTGGTCGAGGACGACGCGGACACCGCGCGCCTGAGGCTTCTCTATGTCGAGCCCGAGGCGCGCGGCCTGGGCATCGGCGCGGCGCTGGTCAACCGATGCACGCAGTTCGCGCGCGAGGCCGGATATCGCCGTATCGTGCTGTGGACGCACCAGGTGCTTGATAGCGCGCGGCGCATTTATGCCGCCGAAGGATTTCGAATCATCGCCACTGAAACCCAGAACGAATTCGGCAAGCCCGAAGTGAGCGAACACTGGTTGATCGAACTCTGAGGCACCCCGCGGGATGACTGCTGGCTGGCGCGCCCGGCAGGACTCGAACCTGCTACCTCAAGATTAGAAGTCTCGCGCTCTATCCAGATGAGCTACGGGCGCGCGCGAATTCGCCATTAGCTGGCTTTGCCCCGCATTGAAATCGGGTTAGGCAGCGTGACGATGGAAAAAACCCGCGAACCTCTCCAAACATCCTCCGCTCCGGTGTCGTTCCGCAACTACGATCTGGTGATGGCCGCGTTCGTCGCGATCCTGCTGCTGTCGAACGTAATCGGCGCATCCAAGCGATCGTTCGTCGATCTGCCGTGGCTGGGTGAATGGAGCTTCGGCGCCGGGGTGCTGTTCTTCCCGATCAGCTATGTGATCGGCGACGTGCTGACCGAGGTCTATGGCTATGCCCGCGCGCGACGGGTGATCTGGACCGGGTTTGCCGCGCTTGCCTTCATGGCTTTCATGAGCTGGGTGGTCGTGTCTCTGCCGCCCGCCGAGGGCTGGCCGTTCCAGAGCGATTACGAGAACGTGTTCGGCAACAGCTGGCGCATCGTGCTGGCATCGATCACCGCATTCTGGGCCGGAGAATTCGCCAATTCCTATGTGCTGGCGCGAATGAAGGTCTGGACCAGGGGCAGGATGCTGTGGAGCCGGACGATCGGTTCGACCGTGGTCGGCCAGGGGCTCGACAGCCTGATCTTCTATCCGCTGGCCTTCTGGGGGCTGGCCGGATGGCCGCCCGAACAATTGTGGCAGGTGGTGCTCTCGCAATGGTTCATCAAGACGATGTGGGAGGCGCTGCTGACGCCGGTGACCTATCTGGTCGTCGGCACGCTCAAGCGCAGCGAGGGGGTGGACCTCTACGACACCGATACCGATTTTTCGCCCTTCGCGCGCAGCTGATCTACAGGATCTACAGCGCCTCGTCATCGGGAACGACCTGCAATTCGGCACGCAATCCCAGATGGTCCGCCAGCGCGGCCATGTCGCGCTCATTGGCCAGCCCATGGAGATGGCGGTAACTATGCCTCAACCGCAGCACCAGCACACCATCGTCCGCCGTCAACCTGCTGGCCTGGAGCGACTGGCGCGAGCGTGCCCCAAGTCGCCGGGCCAGTCGCGTGGCCAGGCCCCAGCTTACACCTTCGTCAAGCTGCTCGTGCGTGGCCAGCTTTGCCAGCTTCCCGGGTCGGTCCGCGGTATTGCGGTTGGCCGCCACCGCCGCCGCAATCATCGCCCTGCCCGCGGCATCGATCGCGATCCAGCGCTTGTGCAGCGCCCAATCGACTGCGTGTTCGAGCCTGAGGTTGGGTTCCAGCTGCATTGATGCCAGCGCCAGCATATTGGCGGCGAGGCGAATGCGCTCCGATCCAGGTGCACGCGACGGAGCGACATCGGCTGTCCACCCGGCGATATGCGAAGCCAGCACCGGCGGCGCACCGCATTGCGCGGCAAACACCGCCACGCCTGCCAGCAGCGGGTCCTGCGCCTTGGTATGATCGGGCAGCCGGTCATAGAGCAGCCCTTCGCGCAGGCCCCACGATGAAAACACCACGCGTTCCGGCTTGAGCCTTTCAAGCATTGCCTCGAGCAGGATCGCCGCGTCCGGCATTATCTCGCTGCGCATGATCGATATGCGCGGATCGATCAGCAGGCTCTCCGGCGCCGCACTGGCGACGCGAGCAGCAAGCTTTGCCGCTCGTCCGGCGTCAAGCTCGTAGCCATGCGGGTCGCTCAGCGGATATTTGCGGCGCGCCATGTCGTGCACCGCAATCGCGCGCCAGGTGCCCCCCACCAGATAAAGCGGCGCTTCGATCGCGCTGCCCCAATCCGATTGCGCCAGTCGCTCGGCCAGTCGCCGCACCATGACCGGCTCGTCGCCATTGCGGTATTCGCCCAACCGCAGCGTGCCCAGTGGCAGGCTGGTCGCGTGCTCGACCCCGCCGTTGCCGATCCGCACGAGTTCGAGGCTGCCGCCGCCAAGATCGGCGACCACACCGCGCGCGCCGGGAAAGGCGCCGATCACGCCTTGCGCGCTCAACCGCGCCTCCTCGGCGCCCGAAATCAGCCTCGGCGCGAGGCCGATCTGCGCGATCTCCTCAAGAAACTGCCCCCCGTTGGCGGCATCGCGCACGGCGGCCGTGGCCACTGTTTCGATATCCCTGATCCCCAGAACCTCGAGCAGAGTGGCAAAGCGCCGCAGTTCGCGCAGCGCCATGTCCATCGCATCTTCGGGCAGTAGCCCGGTGTGGGCAATGTCGCGCCCCAACCGCGCGGCGACTTTCTCGTTGAACAGCACGGCGGGCGCTCGCGGCGATCCGCCAAAGATCACCATGCGCACGGTGTTCGAACCGATATCGATGATCGCACGCGCAGGCTTGTTGCCCGAAAACGTCCCCTCCTTGTCAACCCGCCTGGCGCGAAAGCTCATCCCGGTCGGCCCTTGCGCAACGCCAGCTTGGGCACGCGGCTGGCATCGAGCGCGCCGCCACGCCCCGAGAGCGAGGGATTGGTCATGAAATAGCGATGGCAGTTGAATGGATTTTCCCCGGGGTCGGCGCGCGCATAGCTGCCGTCAGGGCCAAGAATCCAGCTCTGCTCGGTATCGAGCACATTGGCCAGCAGCACCTGTTGTAGCACCTGATCGTGCACGGTGCGGTTGGTTATCGGGATCAACGCTTCGACGCGGCGATCGAAATTGCGTTCCATCAGATCGGCCGAGGAAATGAACACCCGCGCCATCGGGCTGGGCATCTCCTCGCCATTGGCAAATGCGTAGATGCGGCTGTGTTCGAGAAAGCGGCCGACGATCGATTTGACCCGGACATGGTCGCTGACGCCAGGTACGCCGGGCACAAGACAACAGATTCCGCGCACGACAAGCTCGATCTCGACGCCAGCCTGGCTGGCAAGATAGAGCCGGTCGATCACGGCCTTGTCGGTAATCTGGTTGCACTTCAGCCAGATCGCCGCGGGCTTGCCTGCGCGGGCATTGGCGATCTCGTTGTCGATCGCGTCGTAAAGCGTCTCACGCAGATTGAGCGGGGAAATCGCCAACCGCTCGGTGTGGTGGGGCTCGACGTAACCGCTGACGAAATTGAACAGTCTGGCAGCATCGCGGCCAAGTTTGGGCGAAGCGGTGAAATAGCTGAGGTCAGTATAAATTCGCGCGGTATCGGGGTGGTAATTGCCGGTGCCGAAGTGGCAGTATGTGCGAAAGCCGTCGTCCTCGCGCCGAACAACCATGGCGACTTTGGCGTGGGTCTTCCATTCGACGAAACCATAGATCACCTGAACCCCGGCGCGCTCGAGCTGGCTTGCCCATTTGAGGTTCTGCTCCTCATCGAAACGGGCCTTGAGTTCGACCACGGCGGTGACCGATTTGCCCGCTTCGGCAGCCGCGATCAGGGCATTGATCACCGCCGACTGATGGCCTGCGCGATACAGCGTCTGCTTGATCGCCAGTACGTCGGGATCGGCGGCGGCCTGGCGAATGAAATCGACCACCACCTCGAAGCTTTCGTAGGGGTGATGGATGATGATGCTCTTCTCGCGGATTGCGGCAAAGGCATCGCCATCATGTTCGAGAATGCGCTCGGGGTAGCGCGGCACATAAGGTTCGAACTTGAGCTCGGGGCGGTCCTCGTCCACCACTTCGGCCAGGCCATCGATGCCGATCACCCCATCGGTCTGGATGACGAAAGCATCGCCCACGCCCAATTGATCGAGCAGCAGCTGCTGGGCCACAGGATCGAAACCCTCCTCCAGCTCAAGCTGGATCACCCGCCCACGCCGGCGGCGCTGAATTGCCGAGCGAAAGGTGCGCACCAGATCTTCGGCCTCTTCCGAGATCTCGATGTCGCTGTCGCGTAGCACGCGGAACAGCCCGTCACCCTTGATCGCAAAGCCGGGGAACAGGTGGTCGGCAAAACGGCAGATCAGGCTGGCGATGCTGACATAGATCGCCTCATCTCCCGGCACGCGGACATAGCGCGGCAATGCCGAGGGGATCAGAACCATTTCGATGATCTGTGCCTTGTCCGATTTGCGTGTGAGCGTGAAGAGCAGCCCCGTTCCCTCGTTGGCGATGAACGGAAACGGATGCGCCGGATCGATCGCCTGCGGGGTGAGGACGGCGGCGATTTCCTCGAGGAAATAGTCCTTCAGCCAGTGATAGGCCGTCTCGCTCACCCGCCGCTCGTCGGCTATGTGGATGCCCACATCGGCCAACTCGGCGCGCAGATCGCGCCACGCCCGTTGCTGCTGCGCGTAAAGCTCTTCAAGCCGGACGCGGATTGCGGTCAATTGCTGGGCAGCGGTTAGCCCGTCGATCGAGATATCGCCTACCCCGCGCTGAACCTGCCCCATCAGCCCGGCCACGCGGATCATCATGAATTCGTCGAGATTGCTGCCCGAAATCGACAGGAACCGCAGGCGTTCAAGCAGTGGATAGTGGCTGTTCCCGGCCTCGGCCAGCACACGCTCGTTGAATGCAAGCCAGCTCAACTCGCGATTGGAATAGATACCGGCCACCTCGGTTTGAATGTTCATAGCAGCGTCTTGCTGTCCGCAATCTGGGTGATCGATCGCTTGCCGTCGCTGGTGCGACCAAGCTGAACGATTACATTGATCACCGAGGCGGCATAGGCAATCGTATCGGCGCGCGACAGGCCGATCCCGGTCTGCATTACCATCAGCGCCAGTT
>PNJY01000136.1 GCA_013822125.1 Erythrobacter sp.
CTTCGTTGATCCGGGTCTGACGCTCAAGCTCCTGAATCACCGGACCGGAAGCATCGATGTTCAACAGAACGAAATGCGCCTTGCGGTTGCGGTCGATCTTGTAAGCGAGGGATTTGAGGCCCCAGGTTTCCGTCTTGGTGACTTTGCCCTGATTGCTCTCGACGATTGCGGTGGCCTGCGCCGCCAGCGCGTCAACCTGGGCCTGGCTAAGGTCCTGACGCGCCAAGAAAACATGCTCGTAAAGCGGCATGTAACTGGTCCTTTCATACTGCCGATCGCTGGCTGATCCTGCGACCATCGCAGGGGCCCCTCCGGCTTTCTTCGCAAATCCCGCACCGGCGTTGGGCACAAGTGCCAGCCGAAGCAGGGACGTGCGCCCATAGCGGGTTTGCCCGCGATTGCAAGCGCGAATGGGGCTTGCCCGGCGCGGGAGCAGGCGCCACAGACCAGCATTCGCCACTCCAACCGGGAATCCTCGCATGCCTACTGGCCTTGTCGCCCTGCTCGATGATGTTTCGCTGATCGCCAGGGCAGCGGCAGCTTCGGTCGATGATGTCGGCGTTGCTGCGGGCAAGGCCGGGTCAAAGGCAGCAGGGGTGGTGATCGACGATGCGGCGGTCACTCCCGGGTACGTGACGGGCCTTTCCCCTGCGCGCGAATTGCCGATAATCGGCAAGATCGCCGTCGGCAGCCTCAAGAACAAGCTGCTCATCCTGCTCCCCGCGGCGCTGCTGCTAAGCGAAATCCTGCCCTGGGCGATCGTACCGCTGCTGATGCTCGGCGGGGCGTTCCTGTGCTACGAAGGCGCGGAAAAGGTGATCGAGAAGCTTGGCGGGGCGAAGCACGGCGCAACGCTGGAGGATGTGATCGAAGATCCGGTCGCGTTCGAGCACGCGCGCGTATCGGGGGCGATCCGCACCGACCTGATTCTGTCGGCCGAGATCATGGCCATCACGCTGAGCGAGGTCGCCGCGCAGGATTTGTTTGTCCGCGCGGGTGTGCTGGCCCTTGTGGGCGTCCTGATCACCATTGCGGTCTATGGCGCGGTCGCGCTGATCGTGAAGATGGACGATGTCGGACTGCACCTTGCCGAACAGCGGCATACCGCCGTCGAACGCCGAATCGGCCGCTTTCTGCTCCGTTCCATGCCCGTCCTGCTCACCCTGCTGTCGGCGGTCGGCACGATCGCCATGTTGTGGGTCGGTGGCGGGATCATCCTTCACGGCATGCACGAGCTTGGCTGGAGCTTTGCCTACGACGCGGTGCATGGCGTCGAGCATGTGGTGGCGCAAGCGGCAGGTCCACTGGGCAGTGTGCTGGGTTGGATCACTTATGCGGCGCTAAGCGCGGTGGCGGGGCTTATGCTGGGGGCGATTATTGCTCTTGCGCTGCACAAGGGCTTCAAGTTCGGCGCTCATTGAGATTCAGTCGAGCCGCGCGAGCAGATCCTTCGCGAAACTTGTCAGTGTGTCATCGCGCGCGCCCATCACCACAATCCGGTCGCCTGGGCGGGCAAGTTCGACGATCCGCGCGCCGCAATCTTCGCGCGCGGGAATGTGCTCAGCGTGGCCGCCCGCATCGTTGATCAGCGCGACGATCCGCTCGCTCCCCTCGCTGCGATCGACCGTACCGCCGAAATAGACCGGGTCACACATCACGGTCACATCGTCGTGGCCCAGTTCGCGCGCGAAAGTGGTCGCGAGTTCGTGCCCCATCTGCCGCAAGGGACCATATCCATGCGGTTGGAAGAAGGCGATGACACGGCCCGGTGACGACTTGAGCGTGCGCAGCGTGGCGGCGCATTTTTCCGGATTGTGCCCGAAATCGTCGATCACCGTGATTCCGCCGGCGCTGGTGCCGATCACGTCGAACCGGCGCGCAAGCCCGGCGAAACTCGCCAGCGCTTCCACCGCCAACTTCACCGGCACGCCTGCGCAGGCTGCCCCTGCGATCGCCGCCAGCGCGTTGGAGAGATTATGCCTGCCGGGCATGTTCAGCGTCAGCGGATACTCCTTGTTGTCGTGCCGGTCCGCCACCAGCGCTGCCTGCCGTGCTGGGCCTTCAGCCACGCTGCCGGGCACGATTCCGATTTGTGCCATGGGCTGATCGATGCCGAAGGTGATCGCTTCCCTGGCGCGAGACAGCAGCGCCAGCGCCTCACCGTCGTCAGCGTTCACCGCCGCGATCCGGCTGCGGCCAAGATAGTCGCCGAACAATCCGCGCAGTTCGTCCATGCCCTTGTGATCGAGACTGACATTGAGCAGCACCCCAACCGCTGGGCGATAGAGCGCGATCGAACCGTCGCTTTCATCGACTTCGCTAACATAGATGCTGCGCCCGCCAACTACAGCGCTGGCATGTGGGTGATCGGGCGTGACGAAATTCTTCATCACCGCGCCGTTCATGATGGTCGGCTCGCGCCCCGCAACCTGAATGATCCACCCCAGCATGCCGGTGACGGTGGATTTGCCGCTGGTCCCGGCGATGCCGATGCCCGCTCCGCTGGTGTTGAACAGGATCGAATTGAGTTCGGCACGAGTCAGCCGCATACAGCCGAGTTCCGCCGCTCGCCGCATTTCTGGCACGCTGTCTTCGATCGCGGCGGACGCAATGAGGATCTGTTCGGGCGAAGTGATCCCGCTGCCGTCCTGCGGGTACAGCGCAAACCCTTGTCCTTCCATCTGCGCGAATTTTTCGGGCATTCGGCCCTGGTCGCGGCTGCGGTCGGATCCGGCGACCTGCGCACCGCGACCTTTGAGGATCTGCGCCAGCGGCCACATCCCCGATCCTCCGATCCCGCAGAAAAAGAAGGGGCGTGCCAGGAGTTCTTTATAGGTTGGGAATTCGCGCATCCGCCAAACGGTATTGAGTTGTGCGCCCCTGCACAAGACGGCTATCAGGCTTTGCATGACCAGGATTGCAGTCTGCGCGCCCGCCACGCCCATTACCCGCGACCACGCAGCGGCGCTGGAGGCGTTGATCGCGGCGGAGTTTCCGGGTCATTCGGTGCATTTCCACGAGCAGAGCTTCCTCAGTGTCGGCCATTTCGCGGGCAGTGATATGGAACGGCTCTCCGCGCTGCTCGAATGTGCCAACGATCCCGCATTCGACGCGGTGTGGTTCGCCAGAGGTGGCTATGGCTCCAACCGCATTGCGGAGGCGGCGATCGCGCGGATGAACAAGACGGCGAAGGCCAAAACCTATGTCGGCTTTTCGGACATGGGATACCTGCTCGGCGGGCTTTACCGACATGGCATTGGCCAGCAGGTGCATGGCTCGATGCCGGTCAGCGCCAGATCGGACGGCGGGCGCGAGGCGGTGCGCCGCGTGCTGCGCTGGTTCGCAGGGGACGGCAGCGGGCTGGAACCCAGCCTCAATGGGCATACCCCGGCAGTCGCCTTCAACCTCATCACGCTCGCCATGTTGACGAATACCCCGCTGATGCCCGACCTTTCGGGTCATGTCGTCATGGTGGAGGAAGTGAGCGAGCACCTCTATTCGATCGACCGGTTGTTTTTCCACATTGCCGCCACGCTTCCGCGCCTCGCGGGCCTCAGGCTGGGCGCGATCACCGACATTCCCGAGAACGACCGCGAATTCGGCCAGGGGGCGGAGGATATCGCCAGGTTCTGGTGCGCACGCGCGGGTATTCCCTATCTCGGCCGGGCAGAGATTGGCCACATTGCGGAGAACCGGATCGTGCCCTTCGGACTTGCGAGCCCGGCCAAGGCTGATTAACCGCGTCCGCCAGATCAGGAGGCATTGATGCGAGCATTCGTTTTTCCGGGGCAGGGCAGTCAGAAATTGGGCATTGGGGCGGACCTGGCGGCGGCCAGCCGCGCGGCGCGGGAAGTGTTTCAGGAGGTCGACGATGCGCTGTCGCAAGCGCTGTTTGCGATCATGTGCGAGGGACCGGAAGACCGGTTGATGCTGACCGAGAATGCCCAGCCCGCGATCATGGCCAATGCTATCGCCACGTTGCGCGTGCTGGAAACGGATTTTGGGGTTTCGCTTGCTGAAGCGGGCGAATGTGTGGCGGGGCATTCGCTGGGCGAATACACGGCACTGTGCGCGGTCGGCGCGTTTTCGCTGGCGGATACCGCGCGGCTGCTCAAGTTGCGCGGACAGGCGATGCAGGCCGCCGTTCCTGTAGGTGTGGGCGCGATGGCGGCGCTGCTGGGGGCGGACATCGAGCGTGCGAGTGGGCTCGCTGCTGCGGCCACTCAAGGTCAGGTTTGCGAAGTCGCCAATGACAATGATCCCACGCAAGTGGTGATTTCCGGCCACCGCGAGGCGATCGAACGCGCTTTGGCAATGGTCAAGGATTTCGAGATCAAGCGCGGCGTGCTGCTGCCCGTCTCCGCGCCGTTCCACTGCTCGCTGATGCAGCCCGCCGCAGACGCCATGGCCGAAGCGCTGGAAGCGACCCCGCTGCAATCGTTTCTGCTGCCAGTCTATGCCAATGTCACTGCCGCGCGCGTGGCCGATCCAGCCGAAGAACAGCGCCTGCTGGTCGAGCAGGTGACGGGCCGCGTGCGCTGGCGCGAAAGCGTGCTGGCAATGCGCGCCGATGGCGTCGAACGGTTCGTCGAACTGGGCGGCAAGGTCCTGGGGCCGATGGTCGGAAGGATCGACCGGGAGGCCGAGGTTGCCAGTCTGGTGACGATGGAGGATATCGAGAGTTTCGCGAGAGGAATTGCTTGATGTTTTCACTCAAGGGAATGAACGCGCTGGTGACGGGTGCGAGCGGCGGGATCGGTTCGGCCATCGCCTATGCGCTGGCGCGGCAAGGTGCTCGGATCGCTCTGTCGGGCTCGAATGGCGAGAAACTGCGCGTGTTCCGCGAACAGCTCAATGAGGAGGTCGGGGGCGACCATGTCGAGATCACCTGCAACCTTGCCGACGCGGTTCAGGTCGAGGAATTGATCCCGGCCACTGTGGACACGCTGGGAGGGATCGACATCCTGGTCAACAATGCCGGCATCACGCGCGACAACCTCGCCATGCGGATGAAGGACGAGGAATGGGATGACGTCATCCGTATCAATCTCGAATCCTGCTTCCGGCTGATGCGCGCAGCGGCGCGCCCGATGATGAAGGCGCGCTTCGGCCGGATCATCTCGATCACCAGCGTTGTCGGGGCTACGGGCAATCCGGGCCAGATCAACTATGCTGCGGCCAAGGCGGGCATTGTCGGAATGTCGAAGAGCTTGGCGCAGGAACTGGCGAGCAGGGGCATCACGGTCAATTGCGTGGCGCCCGGTTTCATCCGCACCGCGATGACCGACCAACTGCCCGATGCCCAGAAGGATGCACTCAACGCGCGCATTCCGGCCGGCCGGATGGGCGAGGGGGCCGATATCGGGGCCGCGGTGGCCTATCTTGCCAGCCGCGATGCAGGCTACGTCACCGGCGCAACGCTGCATGTGAATGGCGGAATGGCGATGCTGTGAGCTTGTAAGCGCGCGAACCGGGCGTTTATCCCCAAGGAATCGGGGTGCAGGCGACAGCAAACTTGCCGCATTTGCCCCGCGCGCTAAGGTTTGGA
>PNJY01000137.1 GCA_013822125.1 Erythrobacter sp.
TGGGTGGAAACCTGACTTTCGTCGTCGCAACCATCCCTAGACATATCTAGAATCGAACCGGGTTAATTGCGGTCCAAATTGTCCTGCATCGTGGCCAATAGCGCACTTAACCGGTCCAGCTCATCAATGTCCGTTCCGGCAAGCAGGCGTCCGTAGACCGCGTCTGCCTCGGCTCTAAGCTTCGGTAATAGCTCAACCGCAGCAGGCATAAGGTGGATGTGCCATACACGCCGGTCGTTAACCGCGCTACGTCGCTCAACGAGCGACAGTTCTTCAAGCCTGTCAATGGCCTGACCAACGCTTGCTCGCTCCAGCTCAAGCTCCCGGGCAAGTTCGGTTTGCGTCATGCCCGGCGTTCGATAAAGATATGCCAATGCGCGCCATTGGGTGCGGGTGAGCCCGAATTGTTCGAAGGACGTATCGAATGTGCGTCGCAGCCGGCGCGTCACCTCTTCCATAAGAAAGACGAGCCGATCCGTGTCGGTCAGAAAATTCGCAGCGGTTTTATCTGCAGCGTGATCCGAGCGCGTTACCATGATCCGGTCATAGCTTCCCCAAAACGAGAATAAAAATGTTTACTGTAAGGCACCTTACAGTATACCGAATTGCTATGGCCACAATACCAACCAGCATCAAGGGAGCCGGCGGCATCGACCTCGCCGCCGAGATCACCGGCGCGCCTGACGCGATGCCGGTCTTGCTCGCTCATGGAGGTGGGCAGACCCGGAGAGCGTGGAAGCGAGTTACGAGCGATCTTGCCGATTCCGGGTTTTGCGCAATTGCTTTTGACATGCGTGGCCATGGCGACAGCGCGTGGTCGAATGCCGGCGCGTATGAAATACGTCACTTTGCAGCCGATCTTGTCGCGGTCGCATCCCGCATGGATCGCAAGCCCGCGCTGGTCGGTGCATCGCTTGGTGGGCTGGCAGGGCTGCTTGCTGAAGGAGAGCTTGCCCAAGGCAGTTTCGCGTCGCTCACTTTGGTGGATGTCGCACCGCGCATGGAGCCAGAGGGCGTAATGCGGGTCGTGGGCTTCATGGAACAGCATGTCGAAACCGGCTTTGCGTCACCTGATGAAGCGGCGGAAGTTATCGCACGCTACATGCCACATCGCGGTAAGCGCGGCGCTGGCGCTGGCCTGCGCCATTATCTTCGGCAAAAGGAGGATGGCCGCTTTTACTGGCACTGGGATCCAGCGTTTATCCGCAACATCATGGCGGCCAAACGGAGCAATCCCGAAAATCAGGAGCATCAGTTTCAGGAACTCAGCAAGGCGGCCGCCAGTCTGACTCTTCCGCTTCATCTCATTCGCGGCGCGGCGAGCGACCTTGTTTCCGAAGAAGCCGTTGTACACCTGCGTCAAGTCGCTCCCCATGCGGAATATACCGACATCGCAGACGCCACCCATATGGTCGTGGGCGATGCCAATGATGCATTTTCGAATGCAATCCTCGTTTTTCTGAATCGCCACCACGGCCCGGCAGGATCGGGGCAATGAGCGAACAGCCAATGGTGCTTGACCGGGCGGGCTTGCAAGACATGCTCGACATTGCGCCCTTCCATCAATGGCTCGGCCTGAAAATCCAATCCTGCTCGGAAGACGGGCTTGAACTCACGATGCCCTGGCGCGAGGAAATCGTCTCCAACCCTGTGCTTGGCGCGGCGCATGGCGGCGTGCTTGCGGCGCTGCTCGATCTCACAGGCCTTTACGCTTTGGTTATGCTGGGCACCCGGGCCACGGCCACGGCCGACCTCAGGGTCGATTATCATCGGCCCGCGACCGCTGGCCCGCTTATTGCGCGTGGACAGGTTGTCAAAAACGGACGTCAGATCAGTGTCGCCGAAGCCCGCATTTTTGGGCCTGACGACAAACTTTTGGCGAGCGGCAGAGGCGCCTACATATGCTAGTTCGCCTTTCTGTGCCTGCATTGATAGCCGCCGCTCTGTTGCTGCCTGCATGTTCAGGCGGCGAGGCTGAAGACCAGAATGCAAAAGAGGCACCGCAAGGCCCGCGTGAGGTTCAGACATCGATCGCCCGGACCGAATTGCTCACCGAGCCGGTGAAGGCATTCGGAACTATCGCTGCCAAACAAAGCAGTGCAATCGGAGCGCTCACCGAAGGCCCGGTCGAGCGGATCTTTGTGAAAGTCGGTGACAGGGTATCACGCGGACAGCCGCTCTTTCGTATCAGACAAGCCGACTATCAGCGGAACGTGGCAGAGGCACAAGCTGCGGTCGATCTTGCGAATGCTCAAGCGATTGAAGCCGAACGGCGCTATGAACGCGTGATAGCTCTTGCGCCGAAGGGTTTCGTTTCTAAAGCGCAGGTCGATGCGGTTGAGACCCAGCTTGCCGTCGCTCGCGCGCAAAAGGCGCAAGCCAATGCCGCACTCGGTACCGCGCAGCAGGCCCTGAGTGATACGATTACCCGCGCTCCTTATGACGGCGTCGTGACCGCGCGCCTGGTCGATGAAGGAGTCTATCTCAACAATCGATTTTCGGGAGGCGGCCAGTCGGCGGCCCTTGAATTGCAGGAGCTCGGCACCGTCGCGGCGATTGTTAACGCGCCGCAGGAATATGTCGACATGCTGCGGCGAGACATGCCCGCGCGCGTTTTTATCGAAGGGTTCGACGCGCCGTTCGAGAGCATCGTCTACATCATCAACGACCGGGTCGACCCTGAAAGCCGGATGGTCGAATTGCGGCTGCCGATCGCCAATCCGAACTACCGTATAAGCTCCGGCCTTGCAGCGCGAGCCGAGATCCAGATCCCGCCAGAGGCAGCCATCATTCTGCCCCGAACAGCAATTCTCGGCGACAGCTCCGCCGCCCATCTTTTCATCATCCGTGATGGCAAGGCTCAGCGCCGCGAGGTCAGGTTCGACAGCATCGACCTCGACAGGGTGCGGCTACGGTCAGGCCTGACCGCGGGCGAGGAAGTGATCATCGATCCTCCGGCAACCTTGCGCGACGGCGAGCAGGTGAAGCCGCGCCGCACGACCGGCGAGAAGTAATATGTGGCTGGCCGACGTTTCGATCAGGCGTCCGGTCTTTGCGACGATGCTGATAGTCTCGCTCGTCGTGCTTGGCCTTGTTTCCTTCGGTCGCCTCGGAGTCGATCTGTTTCCCGAAGTCGAATTCCCCTACGTGTCGGTAACCACCACACTGCCCGGCGCGTCGCCTGGGACGATCGAGACAGAAGTCACCGATATCGTCGAAGAGCAGCTCAACACCATCGCGGGCCTGCGTCAGATGCGTTCTGTCAGCGCCGAAGGGGTGAGCATCGTCAATCTCGAGTTTGAGCTCGAACAGGACGCCGACCTCATGGCCCAGGAAGTCCGTGACAAGATGTCGCGCCTTGGTGCTGATCTGCCCGCCGATGCAGAGCCGCCGGTGATCGAAAAGGTTGATCCCGACGCTGCGCCTATCCTGTCAGTTCTCTTGTCCGGCGATATGCCGATCCGCGATCTGACCACCTTTGCGGACGAGGACGTGAAGGAACGGTTGCAGCGCGTTCCGGGGGTCGGCTCAGTCGAACTTGTCGGAGGGCGCGAACGCGAAATGCGCATCTGGCTGGATGCATCCGCCATGCGTTCACGCGGCATAACGGCAGACGATGTGCTCTCGGCTATCCAGCGTGAAAACGCGGAGCTTCCGGGCGGAAGGCTGGTGACGGAGGGGCGGACACGCCAATTCGGCATCCGCACACTCGCCGAAGCGGCGAGCGCAGCCGAGTTCGCAAGGATTCCGATTGCCTATCGCCCGAATGGCCAGACCGTCCGTATAGGCGATGTCGGCCGCGTCGAAGATTCGGTCGAAGATGAAACCAGCTATGCGCAGCTCGATGGCAAGCCTGGTGTGGTGCTCGAAGTGCGCAAACAGAGTGGTGAAAACACCGTCGCAGTCGCAGAGCAGATCCGGGCCGCAATCGACGACATAAGCGCAAGTGCACCGGATGGGGTCGAACTCGTTATCGCACGCGATACATCGCGCTTTATCGAACAGGCAATCGGGGACGTGCTGTTCGATCTTGTCATCGCGGTATTGCTGGTGGTGGCCGTAACCTTTCTGTTCCTGTTGAGCTGGCGCGCGACGATCATCGTTCTACTCGCCATTCCGACCTCGATCGTTTCCACCTTCGTCGCATTCGCTGCATTTGATTTCACCATCAACATGATCACCCTGCTGGCACTCACTGTGGCGATTGGTCTGTTGGTGGATGATGCCATCGTGGTGGTCGAGGCAGTCCAGAATGATGTCGATGCCGGCGTGGATGCAACCGAGGCGGCACATGCCGCAACCAAGCGCGTCGCACTGGCGGTGCTGGCAGGCACATTTGCAACGCTGGCGGTCTTCGTTCCGATCGCCTTCATGGAGGGCATCGTCGGGCGTTTCTTCTTTCAATACGGGCTGGCGATCGTGTTTTCCGTCAGCGTTTCGATGCTGGTTGCCTTCACGTTGACGCCAGCCCTGTCGGCCCGATTGCTGCGCCCGGAACATCCGGAAGAGGGCTGGCTGGGACGTATAGAGCGATTTCATGTTGGGATGCGCTTTCGCTACGAACGACTCGTCAGCTGGGCAATTGGCAGACGGTATGTGGTGCTCGCTGGCGCTCTGGCGAGCGTTCTTGTCGGCGGATTTTTTGCCGGGCTTGTGCCGAGCACATTTATGTCCACCACTGACCGGTCGGAATTTCTCGCGACGGTCAAGCTGCCCCTGAGCACTGGGATCACCGGAGCGCGGGATGCAGCCCAGCAAGCTGATGTCATCCTGCGTGAAAACCCGGAAGTCGAACTGGTGTTTGCGAGCGCGGGTAGCGGCACGAATCCCAAGGTCAACGAAATCGATATCTATGTCGGACTGACCCCCAAGCGGACCCGCGACCTGTCGCAAGATGACCTGATGACCTTCGCGCGCGACGCCCTCAGTGAAGGTGTCGCCGGAGCGCGCGAGGTATCTGTGGCGGAGGTGCCCTGGGTGTCGGGCGGAGGTGTCGGGCAAGCTGCCATCGAGCTTATCATCACCGGAAGTGATACTGCGGCGATCAACGATTATGCGCAATGGCTACAAGGTGAACTCGCCGCCCGGTCCGATTTCGTCGACGTTCGCTCCACCTATGAGGGCGGCCGACCCGAATTGCAGATTGTGCTTGATCGTGACCGCGCAGCGGACCTCGGCATATCGGCGCGCAGCCTTGCCGCGGCCTCCCGTACGCTGGTCGGAGGTAGTGATGCGGGAACCTTCGAAGCCGACGGGCGGCGCTATGATGTCCGCGTGCGCCTCGACGAAATTAATCGGCAGACCCTCTCGGATGTTCAGGCACTGCCACTCAGAACCGGACAAGGCACGCTGGTCGATCTGGCAGCAATCGCCGATGTCGAAGTGGCATTAAGCGCCGCGGAGATCGACCGTATTGATCGATCGCGCCAGATTTCAGTGCAGGCGAATACAGCCCCCGGCGTAGCGCTGAGCGTCGCGGTTACGAAGGTT
>PNJY01000138.1 GCA_013822125.1 Erythrobacter sp.
CCGTCAGCGACAGCTTGTCATAGTCAAGCTCCTGCCCGACACGGGCATTCTCGACCTTGTAGCTGACCTGGCGCACCGGCGAATACAGCGAGTCGACCGGGATCAGCCCGATCGGCGCATCGACCGGGCGATTGGCCACGGCAGGTGCATAGCCCTTGCCCGTGTCAGCCGTCAGTTCCATGTTGAGCGTCGCGCCTTCGTCGAGGTGGCAGATCACAAGATCCTTGTTCATCACCTCGATGTCGCCGGAAACGGCAATGTCGCCGGCCTTGACCTCGCCCGGGCCGGTTGCCGAAAGCTGGAGCCGCTTGGGGCCTTCGCCTTCCATCCTGAGCGCGATCTGCTTCACGTTGAGCACGATGTCAGTCACGTCTTCACGGACGCCCGCAAGCGACGAGAATTCATGCAGGACGTTCTCGATCTTGATCGAGGTGATCGCGGCGCCCTGAAGCGAGCTCAGCAGCACACGGCGCAGCGAGTTGCCCAGCGTCAGGCCAAAGCCACGCTCGAGCGGTTCGGCCACGAAGGTCGCCCTGCGGCCCTTTTCGCCACCCTGCTTGATTTCGAGGGTGTTGGGTTTCTTGAGTTCCTGCCAGTTCTTGATATTGACGGACATGGATTTCCCCTAATTCGCCCTTGGGCGTTTTCAGACATTGTCAGGACCGGCAGCGCCTGGAACGCGTCCGGTCCGAAGAGCCGGTTGACGCCCGTTCGCGGCCGCCAACCGGGCACGGATCAGACGCGACGACGTTTCGACGGCCGCACGCCATTGTGCGGAATGGGCGTGACATCGCGGATCGAAGTGATCGTGAAGCCGACCGCCTGCAAGGCTCTGAGCGCGCTTTCACGGCCCGATCCGGGGCCCTTCACCTCTACCTCGAGCGTGCGCACACCGTGTTCGGCGGCCTTCTTGCCAGCATCGTCGGCGGCAACCTGCGCGGCATAGGGAGTCGACTTGCGGCTGCCCTTGAAGCCCATCATGCCCGCACTGGACCAGCTGATCGCATTGCCCTGTGCATCGGTGATGGTGATCATAGTGTTGTTGAAGCTGGCGTTCACATGCGCGACGCCGCTCGAAATGTTTTTCTTGTCACGCCGCCTGATACGGCCGGGTTCGCGTGCCATGGTTCGAATTCCTCTTTATTCTGCGTGAAGGAAAGTAAAGCCTGGGTGGGCCCGGCTTACTTCTTCTTGCCGGCGATCGCCTTGGCCTTGCCCTTGCGGGTGCGGGCGTTGGTGTGCGTGCGCTGGCCCCGGACGGGCAGCTGGTTGCGATGGCGCAAGCCGCGATAGGACCTCAGGTCCATCAGCCGCTTGATGTTCATCGCGGTGTTGCGACGCAGGTCGCCTTCCACCGAATAATCGGAATCGATAGTTTCGCGGATGCGCAGCACTTCCTCGTCGGAAAGATCCTGCACCCTGCGGCTATGATCGATGCCCAGCTTGTTGGCAATCTGGACGGCCGTTGCGCGGCCGATACCGTGAATATAGGTGAGCGCGATGATAACGCGCTTGTTGGTGGGGATGTTTACCCCGGCAATACGAGCCACTTGCTTCTCCATGCTCCACAGGGTCGGGGCCAGAATAGCCCGCCCTATCTCATAGCGGTTTATCGAGACGTCCGGACCTCAGGGGCAAAACGCCCTCAACGTCAAAAAGCCCGGTTGGCGCATACCAATGGCTGCAACCTGCCGGACTCGGCTCGAACGTGTCGAATGGGGGCGCGCTTACGGCGATTCCCGCGCTACGTCAACTGTCAAGCGCAAAGAATCGCGCCTGCAGGCCGATCTGGCCGCAAGTTTGACCAACAAGAGCAGAATACATCAGCAGGTACGCCTCGTCAAAGCCTTCGCGTGGCCATTGGAGCCTGATCATTGCGGCGGGACATCCTTCCCGCGCTGCATTGCATCGATCGCCTCCTCGATGCTGGGCTCTGGAGAAGCCTCCTGCTCCGGTACCTCTGGCTCGGACTGTACCTCTGGCTCGGGCTCGGGTTCGCGCTCCCCCTTGTCCGGTACAGTTGAAACATCGACCCGCCCCAGCGAGGCGGCCAGCCCGGCCAATTGCTGGCTCAGGACCCCATCGACCGCCTTGGCGATCACCGGGATCTCGAAGCGCATGTGCCCGCCCACGACATATTCCCAGACGATGCGGGTGCCTTCCTCAACCTCGGAGATGGCGATGGTGAGAATGCCCGTCACCGCTTCGCTCTGCAACGGACCGAGTGCGCCCTCCATGCGCAACGCGCGTTCGGGATAGGCCTGGATCACGCGCATGTGCTCGACGCTGCCTTCCAGGGTGATCCGGTCAGGGTCGGCAACTTCCGGGATGCGCTCGCAAAAGCAACCGCCTGCCTTGGGCGCAAGCGTGAGATTGGCGGCATCGCCCGACCAGGTGTGTGCGGAGCTCCACCAGTTCCTTGGCGCGATCAATGCCAGCCACGCCTCCTTGGGGCTGGCTTTCACCACTGCCGCATCGCGCGTGACGAACCCGCCGGTGGTGCTTTCGACGACTTCGGCGTGCGCGGGGATGGCGAGCGACGCCGCGCAGATTGCGGCTGCGCAGGCAAGGGTGTTGGAAATTGGCGCCATGGCAAGCTCCCTCTGTGCCGATCTTCTAGAATCGCACCAGACTTGCGGCAAGCCGATCAGGCGAGCAGGTCGTCGATCGCCTCTGCCACGTCATCGATACTGGCCATTCCATCGACCTGAGCAACGATCCCGCGCGCTTCGTAACCGGGCAGGATCGGCGCGGTCTTGGCGCGGTATTCCTGCATTCTGGTACGCACGGTTTCCTCGTTATCGTCGGGGCGGCGCTTGAATTCGGTGCTGCCGCATTCGTCGCACACGCCCGCTGCCTTGGGCTGCTTGTAACGATCGTGATAGCCGGCACCGCATCGCGCGCAGGTAAACCTCCCGGTTATGCGATCGACCAGCGCGTCTTCGTCAACCGCCAGTTCGATCACGCGGTCAAGCTTGCGCCCATGTTTCGCGAGCAGCATATCGAGCATCTCGGCCTGCGCCGCGGTGCGCGGATAACCGTCGAAGATCGCGCCCGTGGAGGCGGGCATTGCCGCAAGCTCGGCGTCGATCAGTTCGGAAACGATTTCGTCGGAAACGAGCTCGCCGCGGTCCATCACTGCCTTGGCCTTGATCCCGACCGGCGTTTGCGCCTTGACCGCCGCGCGCAGCATATCGCCGGTGGAAAGCTGGCGCATGCCGTGCCGCTCAACCAGCCTGGCGCTCTGGGTGCCCTTGCCTGCGCCCGGAGGCCCGAGAAGAATGATGTTCATGGAGCTGTCTTCCCCCTGCAGATCAGCGCCGTGCGGTCAGCGCAGGCGGCCCTTCAGCTTCGCCTTCTTGATAAGATCGCCATACTGGTGCGCCAGAAGATGCGACTGAACCTGGCCGATCGTATCCACCGTAACGTTGACCACGATCAGCAAGCTGGTGCCGCCAAGGAACAGCGGAATGCCCGTCTGCGCGATCATGTATTCAGGCACGACGCAAACCACCGTCAGGTAGATTGCACCGACCACGGTGATGCGGGTCAGCACATAATCGAGATAGTCGGCAGTGCGCTTGCCCGGGCGGATGCCGGGGATGAAGCCGCCGTTCTTCTTGAGGTTCTCCGCCGTTTCCTCAGGGTTGAAGACCACCGCGGTGTAGAAGAAGCAGAAGAAGATGATCCCGATGCCGTAAAGCGTCATGTAGATCGGCTGACCGTGCGCCAGATACTGGTTGAGTGTGATGACCGCGCTGCCCATGGCGCTGTCGGGATTGACCGAATTGCCCGCGAACTGCGAGATCGTGAGCGGCAGCAGCAGCAGCGAGCTGGCAAAGATCGGCGGAATGACGCCCGCGGTGTTGAGCTTGAGCGGCAGGTGCGACCGGTCCGCCTGCATCATGCCGTGCTGCGTCGCGCGCTTGGGATATTGAACCAGCAGGCGGCGCTGTGCCCGTTCGACGAACGAGATCAGCAGGATCAGCACCACGATCATGGCGATGAACGAAATGATGATCAAAGGCGAGATCGAGCCGGTGCGTCCGCCCTCGAACAGGTTGGTGGTAAAGGTGGGAAACTGCGCCACGATGCCCGCCATGATGATGAGCGACACACCATTGCCGATGCCGCGGCTGGTGATCTGCTCGCCCAGCCACAACAGGAACATGGTGCCGCCAACCAGGCTGATCACCGCGCCCACGCGGAACATCATACCCGGGTTGACCACGGCCTGAAGCCCCGCCGAATTGGAAAAGCTTTCAAGCCCCGCCGCAAGGAACCAGCCCTGGATCACGCAAAGGAATACCGCGCCATAGCGCGTGTACTGGTTGAGCTTCTGGCGTCCGGTTGCGCCTTCCTTCTTGAGCGCGGCCAGCGTCGGATGCAGCGCGGCACCCATCTGCACCACGATCGACGCGGTGATGTATGGCATCACACCCAGCGCGATCAGGCTCATACGTTCAAGGCTGCCGCCGGTGAACATGTTGAAGATGTCGATGATCCCGCCCGAAGTCCGCTCGGCAAGTTGCTGCAGCGCCAGCGGATTGATGCCCGGCAGGGGCACGAAGCTGAGAAAGCGGAAGACGATCAACACGCCTACCGTGAACCAGATGCGCTGGCGCAGCTCGGTGGCCTTGGAGAAGTTGGCGAGGCTCAGATTGCTCGCGATATTATCGGCGCGTGATGCCATGATTAGCTATCGATCCTGAAGTCGGTTGACCTTGGGGGCGCCGGGCACTTCCGGCACAGACCGGATAGATAGGGTGCAGCAGGCCGATTGTCGAACCCCCTGCACCCCGCTTTTGTGCAATTAATCGGCCTTTTCTTCGCCCGCCGCCTTTGCAGGCGCGGTGACGGTCACCGATCCACCAGCCTTTTCGACCGCTTCGATCGCGCCCTTTGAGGCGCCGGTCACCACCAGCTTGACCTTGGCGGTGATTTCGCCCTTGCCCAGTAGGCGCACACCGTCCTTGCCGCCGCGCACCAGGCCGGCAGCGCGCAGCGCCGCCTCGTCGATGTCCTTCTTGGCATCGAGCTTCTTGGCATCGATGAACTTCTGCACCATGCCGGTGTTCACTTCGGCATAGTCACGCGCGAAGATGTTGTTGAAGCCGCGCTTCGGCAGCCGCATGTGCAGCGGCATCTGGCCGCCTTCGAAGCCCTTGATCGCCACGCCCGAACGGGCCTTCTGGCCCTTCTGGCCGCGTGCGGCGGTCTTGCCCTTGCCGGAGCCGATGCCGCGGCCGACGCGGACCCGGCCCTTGCGGGCGCCTGCATTGTCGCGGAGGTCAGTCAGTTTCATGTCGTTGCACTCGCTTTCGCTTTGTTTCGCGCGTTGTAGAATGTCCCCCTGCCGCAAGCGGAGAGGGCAATTGCATCAGTCGACGATCGCCACAAGATGCGGAACCTTGGCGATCGCGCCGCGCACCTCGGGGGTGTCCTGGCGCACAA
>PNJY01000139.1 GCA_013822125.1 Erythrobacter sp.
CCAACGACCAAGTGATTAACAGTCACCTACTCTACCGCTGAGCTATCGGGGAGCAGCCACATTGCGGGCAGGGCTGGGCCTATATGGGCGCTGGCAAAGTTTGGCAAGGGGGCAGTTGCGGGCAATTTCGCAGCTCGCGCATTTCGCGCAAAACCGTTCGGAAAAGCTACGCTAAAAGGCGAATTGCTCGGCCACGATCCGCTCGTCCAGTGCATGGCCGGGGTCGAACAGCAGGGTAAGCGCGGATTCGCGCGCAATCTCGAGCGAGACTTCGGCGATGTCGCGCAATTCCTTCTGGTCGGCCACCACCGAAACCGGTCGTTTTTCCGGTTCGAGGATGCGGAATCGCACCCGGCTGCGATCGGGCAGGATTGCCCCGCGCCAGCGCCGTGGGCGAAAGGCGCTGATCGGGGTCAGCGCCAGTTGGTTCGAGTCGAGCGGCAGGATCGGGCCGTTTGCCGAAAGGTTGTAGGCGGTGGAACCGGCGGGGGTGGCGAGCAGCACCCCGTCGCACACAAGTTCCTCGATCCGTACGCGGTCATCGACGCTGACTTCGATCTTGGCGGTCTGGCGGGTTTCGCGCAGCAACGACACCTCGTTGATTGCGCACCAGTTGCATGTCGCACCGGTCTGCGTCACCGCCTGCATGCGGATCGGGCGGATGCTCATCGGGCGTGCCTGGGCCAGCCGTCGCTTGAGATTGGTCCCGGGGCGATAGCGGTTCATCAGGAAGCCGACGGTCCCCAGGTTCATGCCATAGGCGGGAATCAGCCGCGCGGTGTCGAGCATGGCGTGAAGCGATTGCAGCATGAAGCCGTCACCGCCCAGTATTACTACTGCGTCGGCCTCTTCCGGCGGCACCCAATCATATTGGGCGTCCAGTTCCGCGCGCGCTTCCTGCGCCCTCGGAGTGTCCGATGCAAGCAGGGCCAGCCGTTTAAATTCCCCGTTTGCGGTCAATCGCTGCCCCTCCTGCGCATAAGCACACTGCTTCTATGAGCGGCGGCGAAAATTATCAACGCGCGCCTGCCGGAACGCGTTCCGGTGCGGCTTTCCGGGCGATCCTGCTGAGGCCTTTGGTGAGCTGGTACAAGCCGTTGAGGCGGCTTTTCGGGTCTCGCCATTCGCGGCTGACCACCAGCTTCATGTCGGGCCGCAGCTTGGCCGTGCCGTCGAGCCGGGCAACCCAGGCGACGAGCCCTGCGGGATCGGGAAAGTCGTCCTTGTGAAACGTCACCAGCGTGCCGCGCGCGCCGACATCGATTTTGGCGATGTTGGCGGCAATCGCCTGGTGCTTGATCTCGATCAGCCGGATCAGGTTGGCGGTGGCATCGGGCAGCGGCCCGAAGCGGTCGATCATCTCGGCGGCCAACCCGTCGATTTCGGACGGATCGCGGCAATCGTTGAGCCTGCGATAGAGCGCCATGCGCACCGCAAGATCGGGAACATAGTCTTCGGGGATCATGATCGGCGCGTCGACGGTGATCTGCGGCGAGAGCGCATCGCGCTCACGCTCTAACCCCATATCGCCGGCTTTGGCGGCGAGGATCGCATCCTCGAGCATCGACTGGTAAAGTTCGAAGCCGACCTCGCGGATATGGCCCGATTGCTCGTCGCCCAGCAGATTGCCCGCACCGCGAATGTCGAGATCGTGGCTCGCGAGCTGGAAACCGGCGCCCAGACTGTCGAGATCGCCCAGCACCTTGAGCCGCTTTTCTGCAACTTCGGAGAGCTGCACATCGGTGCCATAGGTGAGATAGGCATAGGCGCGCAGCTTGGCCCGGCCCACGCGGCCGCGAAGCTGATAGAGCTGGGCCAGGCCAAACCGGTCGGCCCGGTGGATGATGATTGTATTCGCGCTGGGAATGTCGAGCCCGCTTTCGACGATGGTGGTCGAAAGCAACACATCGTATTTGTGATCATAGAATGCGCTCATGCGCTCCTCGACCTGGCCTGCGCCCATCTGCCCGTGCGCGGTCACCGGCTTGATTTCGGGCACATGCTTGTGCAGCCAGCGCTCGACCTCCTCCATGTCGGAAATGCGCGGCACCACGATGAAGCTCTGCCCGCCGCGATGGTGCTCGCGCAGCAGAGCCTCGCGCATCACGATGTCGTCCCATTCCATCACATATGTGCGCACCGCCAGCCGGTCCACGGGCGGGGTCTGGATGGTCGATAGTTCACGCAGGCCCGACATCGCCATCTGCAGCGTGCGCGGGATCGGCGTGGCAGTGAGCGTGAGAACGTGGACATCGGCGCGTAGCTGCTTGAGCCGTTCCTTGTGCGCGACGCCGAAGCGCTGCTCCTCATCGACGATGACCAGCCCCAGATCGCGGAACCGCGTGGTCTTCGCCAGGATCGCATGGGTGCCGATCACGACATCGACCGTGCCCTTTTCCAGCCCCTCGCGCGTGGCCGCCAATTCCGCCGCCGGGACAAGCCGAGACAGGCGCCCTACCTTGATCGGAAAGCCTGCGAACCGTTCGGCAAAGCCGGAGTAGTGCTGGCGCGCCAGCAGCGTGGTGGGAGCGACCAGCGCCACCTGCTTTCCGCTCATCGCGGCGATGAAGGCAGCGCGCAGGGCGACTTCGGTCTTGCCGAAGCCGACGTCGCCGCACACCAGCCGGTCCATAGGCTTGCCGCTTTCCAGGTCGCCCAGGACATCGCCGATGGCGCGATCCTGATCTTCGGTTTCGGCCCATGGGAAGCGCTCGACGAACTGGTTGTAGCCCGCTTCATCAGCCTGAAGCACGGGAGCCTTGCGCAGTGCGCGCCGGGCCGCGACCTGCATCAGCTCGCCGGCGATCTCGCGGATGCGTTCCTTCAGGCGCGCGCGGCGTTTCTGCCAGGCTTCGCCGCCCAGTCGGTCGAGCATGGCCGCGTCTTCGGACGAGCCGTATCGGCTCAGAACCTCGATGTTCTCGACCGGAATGTAGAGCTTGTCGCCGCCCCGGTATTCGAGGCAGACGCAATCGTGCCTGCTGCCCCCCACGGGCACCGGTTCAAGCCCCAGGTACTTGCCGATCCCGTGATCGACATGGACCACCAGATCGCCGCGGCCCAGCGCCTGCAATTCGGCAAGGAAGGCGTCGGCATCCTTCCGCCGTGTCTTGCGGCGAACCAGCCGGTCGCCCAGCACATCCTGCTCGGTCAGCAGTTCGATCTGGTCGTTGGCAAAGCCGGTATCGAGCGGAAGCACCATGGCAACGCTTTGCCCGCTGGCGGAAAGGCCCAGCGCTTCCTGCCAGCCGTCGGCCAGCACGGTCCTTGCTCCGGCTTCCGACAGGATCGAGGCGATGCGCGCGCGGCTGCCCTTCGAGTACGCGGCCATGATCGGTCGCTTGCCTGCCTTGCCCACTGCATTCAGATGCTGCGCTGCGGCTTCATACACATTGTCGCCCCGCGCGCGCTCGGGGGCAAAATCTCGTGCCGAGACGAAGCCGAAGTCAATCACCTCCGCGCTTGGCGGCTCGGCAAAGATCACCGCCTTGTGCACGCGGTGGCTGGCGAGTTCTTGCCTGAATTCGTCCGGTTCGAGATAGAGCGCGCCGCGCGCTAGCGGGCGATAACTTCCCGCCGCGTGGCCCGCCGCGTCCTCGCGTGATTGGTGATAGTCGGCAATATCGCGGAACCGCTCTTCCGCGGCGCCAATCGCGCCGGCATCGATCACCAGTACATCATCCGCACCCAAGTGATCGAACAGCGTTACCAGGCGATCCTCGAACAGGGGGAGCCAGTGCTCCATTCCGGCCATGCGGCGGCCATCGCTGATCGCTTCGTAAAGCGGGTCCTGCGTGGCTGCGGCGCCGAACAGTTCGCGATAGCGGCCGCGAAAACGCTTTATCGAGGCATCGTCGATCAGCGCCTCGCTGGCGGGCAGCAGCAAGTGCCGGTCGAGTGTTCCCACCGTCATCTGGGTTGCGGGATCGAATAGGCGCAGGCTTTCGAGTTCGTCGCCGAAGAAATCGAGCCTCAACCCGTGTTCCAGACCTGGAGGGAATACATCGACGATCGAACCGCGCATCGCGAACTCGCCGTGATCGACCACGGTGTCACTGCGCGAATAGCCCTGGCGCTGGAGCATTGCCGCAAGCGCTTCGCGCCCGATTTCGATACCGGCTTTGAATTCGCGCACGCTCTCGCGGATGCGAAACGGGGTGAGTACGCGCTGCAACACGGCGTTGATCGTTGTGACCAGCAGCTGCGATCCGGCGCCTCTTTCCTGCAACCGGTGCAGCGCCGCCAATCGCTTTGCGCTGACGGGTAGCGCCGGGCTGGCCCGATCATAGGGCAGGCAGTCCCAAGCGGGAAACTCGATCACTTCGATCTCGGGCGCGAAGAAGCTCGCCGCCTCGGTGATATTGCGCATGGCGGCTTCATCGGGTGCGATGAATACCGCGCGGCCCTTGGCTGCGCGCGCAAGGTCCGCCAGCACGAGTGGCTGCGCCCCGCGTGCGAGCGAAGACAGCGTCAGCGGGCCTGTAGCTGTAAGGATGCGGGCGATATCGGGCATGGTCAGGTCTGGCAGATGGTCCGCACGCCGCCCGCTTTAGCGCTCGATTTCCACATAATCGAGCCGCTGCATCAGTTCCATTTGCTTGCCGGCAAAGTCTTGCGGCACCTCGATCGTTCCCAGCGCCCAAGCCATGACATTGGTTTCGTCCTCGTCGAGAAGGCGCTCGAACCAAGCCAGTTCCGCGTCATCCCATCCTTCGGCATAACGGTCAAAATAACCGCCGAAGATATAGTCTGCCTCGCGCGTGCCGCGGTGCCAGGCGCGAAACCGGGCACGAGCCAGGCGGGCAGGGAGGGTCAGCGATTCAGGCATGGAAAGGGGGCACCAATGGTTCGACTGGTGCCCCTCTGTCCGATCATGTCCCCTTGATCAAGCCTGCGATCAAAGGGCATCTGCGATCATGGGTGCGTGTGGCTGTAAACCACCAGGCTGTCGGTCTCGATCGTATTGGCCTCGGCCACCAGCTTTTCAGCAGCTTCCTTTGACCCTGCGACCTTTTCGAAAGCCGCTTCCCAGGCCGTGCGTTCGGGTGGATTGTGCGAGTCGAGCATGGCCATCCCGCGCGGCAGTTCGAACACCATCATGATGTCCCACGGTCCCGACATCAGCCAGTGGATCGTCGGGTGCTTCTGCCCCGCAGCTTCGGTGGCAGGGCCATAGTATTTCTCGCCCATTTCAATCCAGCGCTGCTCCATTCCGGGTTTCAGCTTGAGATATTCGATCCTGTAGGTGGTGCGCGGTTCTTCCGCTTCCTGCGCAGTGGCGGGCACGGCCAGAAATGCCATTGATGCGGCCGCGAAGCCGATAGTGAGTTTGCGAAACATGTATCATCCCCTCTTCCAAATGAACGCGCGACCCGAAACGGTCTGGCTGTATCACTTGCGGGAGTGTGCGACCTCTCCCCCTTCGAGCGTCGCCTTGCGGCAAGTTAGACCA
>PNJY01000140.1 GCA_013822125.1 Erythrobacter sp.
GTCGAAACGCTGGTCGAGATGCTCGATGGCGGCGCGGACTACAGCTTCGATTGCACCGGCAACACCGATGTCATGCGCCAGGCGCTCGAATGCTGCCACCGCGGCTGGGGCACCTCGATCATCATCGGCGTCGCCGAAGCGGGCCGGGAGATATCGACCCGCCCGTTCCAACTGGTGACCGGCCGCAACTGGCGCGGCACCGCGTTCGGCGGGGCCAAAGGCCGCACCGACGTGCCCAGAATCGTCGATTGGTACATGAACGGCAAGATCGAGATCGATCCGATGATCACCCATGTTCTCAGCCTTGACGAGATCAACAAGGGTTTCGACCTGATGCACGCGGGTGAAAGCATCCGCAGCGTCGTGGTTTACTGACTTCACCCAGAGGAGACTACACTATGTACAGTCACATGATGGTCGGTTCGAACGATATCGAACGGTCAAAGAAATTCTACGATGCCCTGTTCAATGCGATGGGCGGCCGCGACGGATCGGTCGATCCTAAGGGGCGGCTGGTCTATGTCCACAATGGCGGTGTGTTCCTGGTGACCAAGCCGATCGACGGCAGCCCGGCGACGGCAGGCAATGGCTGCACCATCGGCTTTGCCATGACTCCTGAGCAGGCCGATGCCTGGCACGCGGCGGGCGTGGCCAACGGCGGCACCGCGGTCGAAGACCCGCCGGGCGTTCGCGGCGCAGACACGGCCACGCCGATGTATCTCGCCTATTTGCGCGATCCCGATGGCAACAAGCTCTGCGCGCTCCACCGCATGGGGTGATCCCGGCGGGAACCTGATTTGAGCGGGGGTTTCGACCACCCGCTCGTTCAGGAATTGCACGGGGCCCGCGCCTCCTTCCGCAAACGCGATGGGGGTGCGGGCCTGGGTACGCGAATTCCGCCGCTGCGAGCCGCACCTCGCCCTAGAGCAATCCGCCGCCAAGGCTGAGCCGCACCACCGCGATCAGCCCCACGATCATGCAGAAATTGCGTCCGTGGTTGCTCGATGACAGCGCGCCCAGAACCACGCCGATCGCGATCAGCGGCAAGGCAAGCCAGTTGGCCCAGCCCAGCAGCGGTATCGTTGCCGGAATGACGATCACCAGCGATATCAGGCCGGTGAGGATCGAAAGTACGTTCAACATGTGTTTTATATGACTAAGACACCAAGGTAAATCAAGTCTCGATTGACGCGATGGCGCGCTTCGCCCAATGATGCGGGGCGGGATGGATTGCGAAAGAGGACCTTGTTTGATGGCTTTCCGGGAATTTGAAACCGTCGTTTCGCGTCGCTCGCTGCTGCGCGGCAGTGCTTATCTCGCTGCGGCGGGTGCATTTTCGGGACTTCCGTTCAGCCGCGCGGCGATGGCGCACGATGTCGGCGCCGACTGGCCCAATCTCGCCGCGGCGATCCAGAAATATATTGCCGGGCGCAAGGTCCCCAACATGATTGCCGCGCTCGGCTGGGGTCAGGATGCCGCGCACACCGTTGGCGGCGGCACGATCGCCTTCGGCAGCGATACCGGTGCCGATCTCGATTCGCTTTACCGCATCTATTCGATGACCAAGCCGATCACCGGCATGGCGGCGATGATGCTGATCGAAGACGGGATGATTAGGCTCGACCAGCCGGTTGCGGATTTCATTCCGGCATTTGCCGAAATGCGCGTGCTCAAGCGGGCCGACGGGCCGCTTGAGGATACGGTTCCGGCGGACAAACCGATCACCATCCGCCACCTGCTCACCCACACGGCGGGGCTTGGCTATGACATCATCTCCACGGGTCCGCTGAAGAAGGCCTATGCCGATCTCGGGATCACTTCGGGCCAGCTCAGCAAGACGCAGATCCCCGGCCTGCCCCATGTGCAGAGCGCACCGGGGCTCGAAACATGGGCCGAACGGCTGGCCACGCTGCCGCTGATCGCGCAGCCTGGCACCAAGTGGAGCTATTCGTGCAGCATCGACCTTCTCGGCCGCGTGATCGAGGTGGCATCGGGCATGAGCCTCGAGGCATTCCTGCAGGGCCGCGTGTTCGACCCTTGCGGCATGACCAGCACCTGGTTCACCGTTCCCGCCAGCGAGGTCGGCCGGTTGACCGACAATTACGGGGTCGTAGCAGGCTTCCCGGTGCCGGTCGATCCGGCGCCAGATTCGATCTTCCTCGAAAAGCCGCCGGTGCTTTGGGGCGGATCGGGCCTGGTCAGCAGCCCGCGCGATTATGACCGCTTCCTCATGATGCTGCTGGGCTATGGCACGATCGACGGCACGCGCGTGATGGGCGAAGGTGCGGTGCGCGTGGGCACATCGAACATCCTGCCCGCCGGGGTCAGCCTGGAGGGGACCTTTGCCGCTGGCGAGGGCTTTGGCGCAGGTGGCCGTTCGGTCGATGGCACTTATGGCTGGGGCGGGGCGGCGGGCACGCTTGCGTCGGTCAGCTACAAGTTCAAACTGCGCTCGACGCTGTTTACCCAGTACATGCCTTCGGAGGCTTACCCGGTGCGCGATGAATTCCTCGCCGCCTTTACCAAGGATCTCGCCGCCAAGGCTGGCGTCTGAAATGCGGCCAGTCGCTTTTGCCGGTTCGCCGATCGACCGGGCCGATCAGATCAGGGTCGATGATGCGGCGCTGGCGGGACTGATGGACTGGCGCGCGCGCGTGCTGCTGCTCGATGGGCTGTTGCCGCAATATGACGAGAACGGCGCGCTCGCCTGGGGCACGCTGGCCGATGTCGCGCCGGATGCAGAGCTGGTGTTCCTCGGCCTGCTGGGCGGCAAGGCTTGCTTTGCCGCCGTGCCCGATGCAGGTGCTAGCGGCCCTGCCTACGCCATGCCGCAGGCATGGGCGGCGATCCAGCAGCTCGCGCCCGATGATCTGGCGATTTATGGCGGGGCGCGCAGCCTGGTCGATTGGCACGCGCGCCACCGCTTTTGTGCCCGCTGCGGCGGCAAGACCCGGCTCGCCAAGGGTGGGTGGCAGCGCACTTGCGCCAGCGAGAGCGGCGGCTGCGGGGCCGAGCACTTCCCGCGCACCGACCCGGTCACGATCATGCTGGTCGAGCATTCCGGGCGGCTGTTGCTGGGGCGCCAGCCGCGCTTTCCGCCGCGATCCTTTTCCGCGCTTGCCGGATTTGTCGAGCCGGGAGAGACGATCGAGGAGGCGGTGGCGCGCGAAGTCTTCGAGGAAGCGGGCGTGCGCGTTCGCGACGTGCAATACATCGCCACGCAGCCCTGGCCGTTTCCCAGCCAGTTGATGATCGGCTGCCACGCCATGGCGCTGGACGATGCGATCACGCTCGATGTGACCGAACTGGAGGAGGCGCTCTGGTTCTCCCGCGAGGAAGTGGCGCAGGCGATTGCGATGCAGGGAAGCGAGGAAGGCCCGTTCAGGGCGCCACCGCCCGCGGCAATCGCCAACAGCCTGCTGCACTGGTGGCTGGAGCGGACCGCATGAGCCAGACGACAAGGATGACCATCGATATCTGGTCCGATGTCATGTGCCCGTGGTGCGCGATCGGATACGCGCAGCTGACCAAGGCGCTCGATCAGCTCGGCAGGGAAGTCGAGGCGTTGGTGCGCTGGCATCCGTTCGAGCTCAACCCCGATATGCCGCCCGAAGGCGAGGATCAGGCGCTGCACATCCAGCGCAAATATCGCCGCACGGCCGAAGAAGGCGCGGCGGTGCGCGCCCAGATGCGTTCGATTGCCGAGGGCGCGGGGGTCTCGCTCGATTATGAGGGTGCACAGGACGAACACGGCGAAGCGCCGCCCGCGATGATGTGGAACACGCGCTCTGCGCACAAGCTGCTGACCTGGGCGCTGGACGAGGCCGGGCCGCGCGTGCAGACCGCGCTCAAACTCGCGCTGTTCGCCGCGCACTTCAACCAGCGGCGCAATGTGTCCGATCCGCAGGTGCTGCTCGACGTTGCGGCTGAGGTCGGCCTACACCGCGAAGCCGCCAGGGCCGCGCTGGCCGACGATGAGCTTGAGGCGCGCGTGGTAGCCGAAGAGCGGCAGGCGTGGGACATGAACATCACCGGCGTCCCGGCGATGGTGCTGAACGGCAAGTTCCTGGTCCCCGGCGCACAGAGCCCGGAAACTTATGTCAATGTGCTGCGGCGGGTGGCGGAGAAGGAAGGCCAGGTCTGAACGTTTGTTTCAGACAAGCCCCAGATTGCGCAACTTGCCCGCCAGACTTCCCGGCATCGCCTCGCCCGCTTCCTCGCCCTCGGCAAGATCGCGCGGGGCGTTTTCGTCCTCGAGATAGCGCCAGCCCTGATGCGCGCGTTTGGGCAGCGGCATGACGCGGATCAGCCGCGGCTCGAGCTCGATATGCCAGCGTCCGTCGGCGGCCTGCGGAAAACCGATGATGCGCGACCGGGCCACCAGAGCGTGGTTCAGAATCCAGTAGAGCGAGCCGCCCACCATCTCCTCATGCCGTTTGGGCAGATAGCGCGTAGTCAGTTTCATCTCGCCTTGGCCCTGATACCATCCGGCCAGGTCATCCCAGCTTTTCGCGCCATAGGCGATCTTGGTCATGTTGAGCGGCATGGGGCAGAGATGGGTATTATCGGCGCAGGCTCAACCCGCCAGTCCAGCCGAAACCGCCAGGCCCAGGAATGCCAGGAATCCCATTGAATCGGTGATCATGGTGACGAACACCGAACTGGCAACTGCGGGATCCTGCTTCAGCCGGTCGAAGATTACCGGGACGAGTACCCCGGCCAATCCGGCAATCACGATGTTGATCGTCATCGCCATGGCGATCACTACCCCAAGGCCGGGCGTGAAGATCATGCCGGTAGCCAGCCCGATCAGCACCGCGATGGTCGCACCGTTGAGCAGCGCGACACGCAGTTCACGCCATACGATCCGCCAGGTATTGGCGCGGGTCAGCTGGTTGGTGGCGATGGCGCGCACCGCCACCGCCATGGTCTGCGTCCCGGCATTGCCGCCGATGCTGGCGACAATCGGCATGAGCACGGCGAGCGCCACCAGTTGTTCGATCGCGGCGCCGAACATGGCGATGATCGAACTGCCCACCACCGCGGTGCCGAGGTTGGCGACCAGCCAGCGCACACGCGCGCCATAAGCCTCGCCGATCGGCTCGTTGATGTCGCCATCGCCCGCGCCCGACAGCAGCAGCACGTCCTCGCCCGCCTCTTCGGAGATGATGTGGACGACATCGTCAACGGTGATCTGGCCCACCAGCCGGCCATTTTCGTCCACCACTGCCGCCGAGATCAGTCCGTATTTCTGGAACATCAGGGCCAGTTCTTCCTGGTCCATGGTGACCGGGATCAGCGTCTGGTCGCGCTTCATCACGTCGGTAAGCGAAATGCTGCGCGGGGTCGTGAGAATCCATGACAGCGAGCAGGTGCCGACCGGGTGGTGACGCTCGTCAACGATGAAGACCTCGAAGAAATCGTAGGTCAGATCGGAATGTT
>PNJY01000141.1 GCA_013822125.1 Erythrobacter sp.
TGGAGCGGGCGAAGGGATTCGAACCCTCGACCCCAACCTTGGCAAGGTTGTGCTCTACCCCTGAGCTACGCCCGCTCGCTGGCGCCAGCGGCGGCAGATCGAACATCGCCGTCGCTTGGGGAGGCGGCGCGATTAGCAGCGCCTGCCCCCACCCGCAAGGAGAAAATCGCAGCCTTGCCGCCAATGCCTGCGCGCGGCACATTGTCCCTTCACATTCACGCCAAAGCCCCCAAATTGGGCACATAAGGGCCACGGGCCCTCCAACCGGCAGGAGCACAGATTTTGGCTAGCATGGGTCTCAACCTCGACGAACAGAAAGCCGTCGAGCGATTCCGCAAGACCGTGGTTGACCCTTCGATGACCAGCCTCGTCATCCTCGATTTCTGGGCCGAATGGTGCGGACCGTGCAAGGCGCTCACCCCGGTGCTGGAGAAGATCGCGACCGAATATGCCGACAAGGGCGTGGTCCTGGCCAAGGTCGATGTCGATGCCGAACAGTTCATCGCCGCGCAGTTCCAGGTCCGTTCGATCCCGACCGTCTATGCAATGTTCCAGGGCCAGCCGGTGGCCGACCTCACCAGCGCCCGATCCGAATCGCAATTGCGCCAGGTGCTCGACCAGTTGCTCGCAAAGCTGCCGATCGCGGCGGGTGATCAAAATCAGCAAGATGTCAGCCAGTTTCTCGCCATGGGCGAGCAGGTGCTGGCCGACGGCGATGGCGAGCGTGCCGCCGCAATCTTTGGACAGGTGATCGAGATGGCGCCAGGCAATGCCGCCGCGCATGCCGGGCTGGTCCGCGCGCTGCTGCAGGCGGGCAATCTGGAAGAGGCGAAGGCGGTGCAGCAGGCAGTCATGGCTGAGGCGGCGCTAGCGGGCGATCCACTGATCGCGGCGGCGGGCAAAGCGCTCGAGCTCGCCGAAGGCCTGGCCGAATGCAGGGTCGACGATGGCACCCTTGCCGAACTGCGGGCAAAGGCACAGGCGGACCCCGCCGACATGGCCAGGCAATTCGAATTTGCCGAGGCCGCCTTTGCCAGCGGCGCGCGCGATGAAGCCGCCGATGTGCTGCTGGCAATGATCGCGGCTGACCGCGAGTGGAACGAGGGCGCGGCGCGCGCCAGGCTGCTGCAGATATTCGAGGCGGTGGGGCTGGAGGATGTCTGGGTCACGGCCAACCGCCGCCGCCTTTCGCGCATCCTGTTCGGTTAGGGCCCGCACACGGTGGGCACGCGGCTTTCCATATTCCCCCTGCCCGGCGTGATCCTGTTGCCGGGCCTGCAATTGCCGCTCCACATCTTCGAGCCGCGTTATCGCGCACTGGTGAGCGACGCGCTGATCCGCGACCGACGTATCGCGATGATCCAGCCGCAACGCCCGGTCGAAGGCGCGCCGCTCTACCGCGTCGGCTGCGTCGGTCGGATCGGCGACATCGAGGCGATGGACGATGGGCGCTACAACCTCGTGCTCGAAGGCGAGGCGCGCTTCCGCATCCTGCGCGAGCTGGAGGTGACGACCGCCTTTCGCCAGGTCGAGGCCGAATTGCTGTCCGAGGACAATGATGCGGTGCTCAGCGCGGTCGAGCGTGCGGGGTTCGAACGGGAGGCGCGCCGCTTTGCCAAGCGGCAGGGGTACAGCGTCGACTGGGAATCGGTAACTCGGCTCGACGATCGTTCGCTGATCGACGGCGTAGCGCAGATCGCCCCGTTCGATCCAGCCAGCAAGCAGGCATTGCTCGAAGCCGACAGCATCAACCAGCGCTGCGAGCTGCTGATCCAGCTCATGCAGTTCTATGGCAACCGCGATGCCGACGACGACCGGGTGACGTTGCAATAGGTTGTTGCGCGCACCCATCCGGGCGCGCGATCTCCTCGCTCACTTCCGTTCGCTGCGGGCGGCCATTCGGCCTTGCGGACCCTACAGGTCCGACGACGAATTGTTGCGCGCACCCATCCGGGCGCGCGATCTCCTCGCTCACTTCCGTTCGCTGCGGGCTCAGATACCGAAGCTGTTCTTGAGCCCGTCGATCACATATTGCGCCGCGAGTGCAGCCAACAATACACCCAAGAGCCGCGTGATAACCGCCTCGACCCGGTCGCCCAGAAGCCGGATCAGCGGCCCCGCGGCGATCAGTGAGAGCATGGTAAGAATCAGCACCGCAGCGAGCGCACCGAGGATCACCAGCGTCTGACCGGTGCCCTTCGCGCCGCTCATCAGCAGCATGATCGAGGCAATCGCGCCCGGCCCCGCCAGCATCGGCATCGCCATCGGGAAAACCGAGACATCCTCCGTCAGCGGATCGGCGGCGACCTTTTCGGCACGTTGTTCGCGCCGCTGCGTGCGCTTCTCGAACACCATTTCGAAGGCGATCCAGAACAGCATCAACCCGCCCGCGATACGGAACGAATCGAGCTGGATATGCAGCGCGCCAAGCAGCCGCTCACCGAACAGCGCAAACACCACCAGGATGGCTGCGGCGATCGCCGTGGCGCGCACCGCCATCGCGCGCTGCTGCACCGCGCTCGCCCCCTTGGTCAGCCCGGCATAGATCGGCGCGCAACCGGGCGGGTCGATCACCACGAACAACGTGATGAATGCGGAGATGAAAAGTTCGGTCACGGCCGCGGGGCCGGCATGGTTTCATCGAACCCGTTCTGCCAGCCGCTGTGCAGGAAATAATCGACAATCACGCGCCTTGCTCCGCCGCCGTGGTGTTCCCAGCGCCAACGCAAGGTCCCGTCGCGCGAGACCTGCCCTCCCTCGGCAAAATCCCCTGCGATCGAAAAGGCAGGTGCGGGCGGCACCTCTTCGTCGCGGTGCGGGCAATCGGCGATATCCGCCTTCACGGCATCGAGCGAGGTCACGACGATGTCGCCATCCTCGAATTCCTTACGCGGCGGAGGTTGGGGATCGTCAGGCCAGCCGATGTCATAGGTCCAGTTGTACTCGCCATCGCGCTGGAGCGCCCAGACCGTGAGGTAATTTCCGACAGTCCCGCCCGGTTCGCGGAAGCGCCCCTGGCTCACCGCCAGCGCCCCGTCGCAGCTCATCCACACGGAACGCGGTTCCCACTGCACCGCCTGCTGCGGATTGGCCCGCCCGGTCAGCCATTGCCTGGCATCGACCGGCCCGTCGCGCCCGTGGATCAGCGCACCCGGCGCTGAAAAGGCGGCAAACGCCGTCCATTGCCCTTGTTCCCGCGCCATGCGGGCGAAGGCAATCTCGCGCGCGACGATCCGGCTCGGCTGCGCCTGCCCCGGAGCTCCGGCCAGCGCGCGATCGATGATCTGCCTGCGCAGGTTCGATTGCGGTGCTGAGGAGCAGGCGGCGAGCGATACTCCGAGAAGGGCGACGATTGCTATCCTCATAAGTCCTGCGGGACCTCCAGCCCTTCGTTGCGCCATGCCGCCACCAGCGTGTTGCGCAGCAGCACGGCGATGGTCATCGGGCCGACCCCGCCGGGAACCGGGGTGATTGCGCCCGCGACTTCGGCCACCTCGGCAAAGGCGACATCGCCCACCAGCCTGCCCTTTGCCTCGCCGTTGGCGGGCGGCAGGCGGTTTATGCCGACATCGATCACGGCTGCGCCGGGCTTGATCCAGTCGCCCCTGACCAATTCGGGCCGGCCCACCGCAGCCACCACGATATCCGCACGCCGCACCACGGCGGGCAGGTCCCGCGTGCGGCTGTGCGCCACGGTGACGGTTGCGTTGGCAGCGGTCAGCAGCTGCGCCATCGGCTTGCCGACAATGTTCGAACGCCCGATCACCACCGCTTCCATCCCCGAAAGATCGCCCAGTTGGTCGGTGAGCAGCATCATGCAGCCCAGCGGCGTGCAGGGCACGAAACCCGACAGGCCGACCGCCAGCCGCCCGGCATTGATCACATGGAACCCGTCAACGTCCTTGTCGGGGCTGATCGCGGCGATGACCTGCTGTTCGTCGAGATGCGCGGGTAGCGGAAGCTGCACCAGAATGCCATCGACCGCCGGATCGGCATTGAGCCGCTCGATCAGCGCCAGCAATTGCGCCGCGCTGCAATCGGCGGGCAGCAGGTGCTCGAAACTCGCCATTCCGGCGGCGAGCACCGCCTTTCCCTTGCTGCGGACATAGACCTCGCTTGCCGGATCGTGACCCACCAGCACCACTGCCAGGCCCGCCTGGCGCCCGGTGCGCGCCACGAATGCCGCCGCGTGCCCGCCCACCCGCGCGCGCAGAGTGGCGGCGAACGCCTTACCGTCGATCAGCTGCGCCGCCATGCGGTCAAAGCCTGATCGAGGTGAGCACGATCAGCACGATCTGCAGCACGATGATCAGCACCAGGGGGGAGAAATCGATCGCGCCTGTGCCCGGCAACACATTGCGGATCGGGCGCAATACCGGTTCGAGCAGGCGATTGATCGATGTGTAGATCGCAGCCAGGAACTCGTTCGAATGATTGATGACGTTGAAGGCGAACAGCAGCCCGATCACGAACTGGATGATGACCAGCATCACCAGCACATTGGTGAGCAGGCCGACAATCTGGATCAATGCATCGATACCGTTCATTATAGCTACCCTCGTTTACCCGTTGGCGTGTTGCGTCGATAATACAGCTAATGCACTCCAAAGCTAGCCCAGCGATCAACCGTGCACCAGTGTGCCCGCGCCGCGTACTGTGAAGAATTCGAGCAGCATCGCATGCGGCACCCTGCCGTCGAGCACCACCGCTGCCTCGCACCCAGCCTCAACCGCCTTCACGCAGGTTTCGAGCTTGGGAATCATCCCGCCTGAAATCGTCCCGTCCTGCTGCAAGGCGGCGATATCGGCGGGCGAAAGGTCGGTCAGCAGCTTGCCCTGCTTGTCGAGGACGCCGGGCACGTCGGTGAGCAGGAACAGCCGCGCAGCGCCCAGTGCCGCGGCGATCGCGCCCGCCATTGTATCGGCGTTGATATTGTAGGTGTGCCCGTCAACCCCGGCCCCGATCGGCGCGACGACCGGGATCATGCCTGCGGCGACCACGGTATCGATCACGCTTGTATCGACCTGCGAGGGCTCACCCACAAAGCCCAAATCGACTGCCATCTCGATATTGCTTTCCGGATCCTTGGTGGTGCGCGAAACTTTTTCGGCGGTGACCAGACCGCCGTCCTTGCCCGAAATTCCGATCGCCTTGCCGCCTGCGCCCGCAATCCAGCCCACCAGTTCCTTGTTGATCGCGCCCGACAGCACCATTTCGGCAATCTCGGCGGTTGCCTTGTCGGTCACGCGCAGCCCGTCGACAAAGGTGCTTTCGACCCCCAGCTTCTTGAGCATGGCGCCGATCTGCGGGCCGCCGCCGTGGACCACCACCGGGTTGATTCCCACTGCCTTGAGCAACACGATGTCCTCGGCAAAATCGCGCGCGGCGCGCGGATCGCCCATCGCATGGCCGCCG
>PNJY01000142.1 GCA_013822125.1 Erythrobacter sp.
CCGCTCCTTGGGCTATGTTTTCGATCTGAGCTGAGCGGGCGGGCGCTGCGGTTTGCCGTAAGGCAGCTTTGGACGGCTTGATGCCCGAACCGGACATTCTGCTATCGGCCCCGTAGCAGTCATTCGTTGGGGCTGATATCTGATGGGTATGACAGCGGACCGATCTGACATTCCAAAGCGTTTCGAGATCGCTCGCCGTTGGCAATGGCCGGCTGCCTTTGCCTCTGCCGTCTTCTTTCTGAGCTGCTTGATAGGCTGGCCATTCGGCTATTTTTGGCCATCTGCGGTTGGGTTTACCCTTTTCATTCCGGCCGTCGCGCTGTTCAACATCAAGTGTGACGCGTGTGGCTACCCAGCTTTCCAGGATTATCGAGCCAACGAGCGCTTGAAGCGCGATGACCGATTCAGGACACGCTTTTGGGGCAAAGAATACGGCGTGCATTTCCCGCTTCGATCTGAATGTTCGAAATGCGGGACATGTTTCGTAAATGACCAAGGCTAACTACGCAAACCCGCCCTTCCGGATCCTACCCACTCACGGTCATTCACACAGCTTCGCGATCAACCCGCAAGCTGACGCATGTTGGTCGGAAGCGGTGCGCCGCTCGATCGCTGCGGCTTCCCAAACGCAAAAGGCCGCCCGGTGAGGGGCGGCCTTTCCGTCTGGCATCAATCCCTGATCAGAATTCCGCCTTCAGCCCGAGCGAGAAGCTGGTGCCGACATCGAAGGTGTTGATTTCGATGCGGTTGCCGTTGAACTCCTGGAACTCGAAATTGTCGCGGCCGAAGATGTTGCGCACATCGAAGCTCAGCTCGAGCGGCACGCCGCCCAGCTTGAGCTCGCCGCGCGCCACGAAATCGACCGTCAGGCCCGGATCCTCGACCACGTCGGGCAGCGGCCCGCCGCGCAAGGTCACGCGCTCGCTCGCGTAGTTCAGCAGGAAGGTGAACTGCTGCACCTTCTCGGTGTCCTCGAGCCCGATCGAAAGGTTCGCGACGTGATCCGACTGGCCGACCAGCGGCGCGCCCGCGTCGAACAGCAGGCTCGCGTCCTGGTTGGGCGTGCCGGGCACCGGGGCAATATCCCCCGGCGAGACCGCGATGCTCGACTGGCTGTAGGTATAGTTGCCGATCAGCAGCAGCTGCTTGGTCGCGAAGAACCCGCCCCAGTCGAACAGATCGAAGGCATAGGAGGCGTCAAGCTCGACGCCGTAGAGCTCGGCCCCGGGCGCGTTGGCGAAGCTGGTGCGCAGTTCGCCCGGCACGAAGACCAGGAAGTTCTCGATCGGGTTCGAGATGTCCTTGTAGAACCCGGCGAGGCTGATCTTGTTGCGACCGCCGAGGTAGTATTCGGCGCGTGCTTCGACGTTGGTCAGTTCGCTGTCCTGCAGGAACGGGTTGCCGACGTAGCGGCGGTTCGATTCCGGATCGAAATAGAGCTGTTCGACCAGTTCGCGGAACTGCGGGCGGGCGATGGTCTGCGAAGCCGAAAGGCGCAGCTGCAGATCGTCGGTCGCCTCGAAGGTGATCGTCCCGCCCGGAAGCAGGTAATCATTGGCGATGTCGGTCGGCGTGGCGCCGGCGATCGGCGTGTTGAAGACCGACTGGTCGATCGCCACAGTCTGGACAGCGTCCTCGAACCGCCCGCCGACTTCGACCGTCAGGCGGTCGGTCGCGGCCCAGCGAACCTGACCGTAACCGGCATGCACCGTCAGCGCCGCATCGAACACCGGGAAGAGCGAACGTTCGAGGATCGTCACGTCGAAGAAGCGGGAGCCTGCAGGCACCACGGTTCCATCGGGAAGCGTCAGCGGAGCCGGGGTGGTTGCGATGGTTGCGCCATTGACGATGTCACCCGGCTGGCGCAGGCCCAACGCCAGGATGAACGCGCTGGACTGTTCAGCAGACAGGAAGCCGTTGCAGACGAGGCCGCAAGACACCAGCGGCAGGAAGCCGCGGCTGGATGAGCGGCGGCTGGTGTCATAATAGGAATAGCCGACCGTCACATCGAGCGTGTCGAGCAGCTCGTAGGAGACGTCGATCCCGCCGAAATACTGATCTTCCTGCAGATCGTCGAATTCCACCAGAGGACGACTGGCGAACTGCTGCGCGCCGACACCGCCAATGTTGGCGACAAACTGGTCGCCGAAGGGGTCACCCGGGTTGCCGGTGCGGACATATTCGATCGTCGCGTTGAACGGCGCTTCGCGATCGGTGCGGGCAAAGCCGCCGCGCAGGTCAATGCCGAGCTTGCCGAAGTTCAGTTCGGTGACGAGCTGGGTGTCGATCAGCTGGCGTTCGAACCAGCCGGTCTGCTGCTCGATGAAGTCGAAACCGTCGACCCCGAGCAGGAAGTCGGTCCGCTCGCCCAGACGCGCGGTCTTGAGCGTGTCGCGGATGTAGAGGTTGGTCCAGCGCACCGTGTGCTCGCCGATGTCGAGACCGACCCCGATCAGCGCGTTCACCAGGGTGTTCTCATCGGTGATGAAGGTGGTGCTGGTCTCGTTGAGCTGGCTGAGGTCGCCGTTGCCGACCTGGCTCAGCACCGTGCGGTTGCGAAACTTGTTCGAGATGCCGCCGGTGGCGATCACGCCAAGATAGGTGTCATCGCCCAGTTCGACCGAAAAGCCCCCGGTGAGGTTGGCGCTGAAGTTGGCGCGCAGGTTGGGGATGCGCTGGACGGTGACGAGGTTGGCCGGGAACAACTGGGCTGCGATCGGGCCGGTGACATCGGGGCTGACCTGGTCAATACGCTCGCCGCTGTCGAAGAAGGCTTGCAGGTTCGAAGGGATGTCGCGGTTGCCGTTGTCGAAGCCGAACAGGTCAAAGTCGCTGCCGAAATAGCTGAGGCCGTTCTCGAAGGTCGTCTCGGTATCGCCGCTGCCGCTGATGCTGAACGTCAGGAAGTCTTCGGTCGGCACGGCCTTGGTGGTGAGGTTGATCACCCCGCCGCCGAATTCGAGCGGGAAGTTGGCCGAGTAGGACTTCTGCACCAGCGAGGAGGAGATCACGCTGGTCGGGAAGATGTCGAGCGGCACAACGCGGCTCAGCGGCTCGGGGCTCGGCAGCGGCAGGCCGTTGAGCAGCGCGAGCGAATAGCGGTCGCCCAGACCGCGCACGAAAACGCGGCCATTGCCGACCAGCGAGAGACCGCTCACACGGCCCAGCGCGCCGGCGATGTCGCCATCCCCGGTGCGGGCAATATCGGCTTCGGTCAGGACGTTGAGGACCTGGCCCGAGGAACGCTCGGGATTGCGGCCCCGGCGACCGGTCACGACGATTTCGCCGCCCGGGATCGAGATATCGGCCTCTTCGATCGGCGGCTCGCCCTCGACCTCTTCGGTAAGCGGGTCTTGCGCCGCTTCCGCTTCGGTCACGGTGTCCTCGGTCACTTCCTGCGCTTGCAGCATCGAAGGCAGGGTGAGTGACGTGGTGAGAAGCAGCAGCCCTGCCAGGCGCGTGCCGGTCAACATAAAACGAGACCCCCTCATGAATAGGCCTTTGAACAGATTTGGCCCGAACGGGGCCTCAAAGAAAGAAAGGGGGGCGCGCGTCACAACGCGGCGCCCCCCCGTTTCGAAAGGCGCGATCAGCTGAAGATCGGCAGGGTCGTGCAGGCAGTGCCGGTGCCGCCGAAGCTGAGCACCGCCGAGTTGCAGGTCCAGCCTTGGAAGGTCGAGCCCGGCCGTGTTCTGCACCGCACCGATGAAGGTGCGGGCCGGCGCGAAGAAGCTCGAACGCGGGGTGGCGTCGAAAGCGGTCACGCCGGTTTCGCCGGTGCCGTTCACCACGGTGTCGGTGAGGGTGATCGTGAAGTTGAGGTTCACGTTCGAACCAGCAGTGATCGCCGCCGCAGCCGTGGCAACGCCGCGCACCTGGTTGGCCGCACCGCCATCACAGACCACCGAATTGATGCCGATGAGGTTGTCGACGGTCACCTGCTCGTCAACGCGGAAGCAGTGGGTGCCGGTGCCGTCGAGACGGTTCATCACGGTGTTGGTGAGGCTGAAGGCCGCACCGCCGCGCAGACGCAGCATGGCCGCGTTGGAGCCGGCAATCCGCTCAACCATGGTGGAGTTGTTCACCTGCAGCCGGGTGCGCGGGATCGCCCCGATCGGGGTGGCGACGTTGTCGTTCGAGTCGAGCTCGATGATCGAGTCGCCGGTGCTGGCGCGCTGCACCGCGATGAAGGTGTCGACATTGACCTGAGCGCCGGTGTCGACGTCGAGCGAGTCGTCCGAAGCGCCGATCACGGCGAGGTTGCGGACGTTGAAGCCGCCGCCGAAGAACTCGACGCCGTCATCCGAGCTGTTGAAAGACTGCAGGTTGGCGATGGTGGTGCCCGAGCCCGCGCCGCCGGTGGTCAGCGACTGGAGTTCGTTGCCCGGCGCCAGTTCTAAGCCCGAGAAGCGGATCTGGTTGAAGGTGAACGAGCCCGAGTTGTCGGCGGCCTGGTTGCCGCCATAGGGCACGGTGACGGCCGAACCTTCGAGGTTCTGCTGGCACTGCGGGTTAGTGTTCGGGGCCGCTTCGGTGTTCACACCACCCGAGGCGCAATCCGACACCGGCGCGCGGCCGAGCAGCACGACGCCGCCCCACTGCTGCTGGCTGTTGTCGTTGGCGAGGCCGAGGACGTTGTTGCGGCTGGTCCAGATGATCGGACGGGTCGCGGTGCCGTTCGCGATCAGGCGATTGCCGCGGTTGACGATCAGCGCCGAGTTGCCCTGCGCGAACAGGATCACGCCGGGCTCGATGGTGAGGGTGCGCGACACAGTAGTGGTGCCGAAGCCTTGGTCGGCGCCGACCAGGGTCGTGCCGCTGATCTGGTAGAGCAGGCCGCTGACGAAAGGCAGCGTGTCGCTGGCGTTCACCGTCGCGGGCAGCGTACATACGCGGTAGGTGCCGGTCGGACCCGAAACCGTGCCGGCATCGGTCAGGCCGCCGGTCGACAGGATCAGCGGGCAGCCCGCGGCCGGGGTGACCAGCGACTGGGTCGGGGTCGGCGTCGGGGTGGGCGTCGGGGTCGGCGCAGGATTGTTGATGACGACCGAAATGTCGCCGCCGGTGCCGGGCGAGACGATCTCGTCAGCGCCGCAACCCGCCAGAGCGACCAGGCTGCAACCCATAATCAGAGTGCGTTGGATGTTTTTCACGAGCGTGGGTCCCCTCTTGAGCCGAGAATCGAGTTAGGCGCGTGGTTTAATGCGCTGAGCGGTCGCTAGGGG
>PNJY01000143.1 GCA_013822125.1 Erythrobacter sp.
AAGCACCGCGCCGACGAGGAAAAGCATTACCGCATGTTCCGGCGCTGGTTCGAGCTGCGGGGCGAAATGCCGCTCAAGGTCGATCGCACCTGCGGCCATATCGATCATTTCATCGAAAGCGTGTTCGGTTGCCCCATCGAAGGGCTCGACACCGGCCAGATCGTTGCCAATGGCGACGAGTTCGAGAAGCTGTGCCGCGTGATCATGATTACCGAACAGCGCGGCATGCGGCAGGTCGAGGTGCTGCTCAGGAACCGCCATGTGCTGTCCGACCGGGGGATGGCCGCGATCTTCAAGGTGGTGGAGAAGGACGAGCCGAGCCACTGGATGCCTTACGACGCCTGGCTGCGCGCGCACGGCCGCAGGCCCAAACCGCGCTGGCGCGAGAAATGGACCGATTACTGGATCCACAAATCGCTGATGCTGGGCAAGCTGCCCATGCTGTTCCTCGATTTCCGGACAAAGCGGCTCGGCGCGTGGCCGGATGAAGATTCGCGGGTTTACGCCGCTTGACCGCAGCCCCGACGGGGCGCAAGTCAGGGCGGCATGTGGCTCGATAATCCCCGCAATTCCAACGCTCCGCTCGCCGGGCTGAGGGTGGTCGAACTGGCGCGCGTGCTGGCGGAGCACATCGCAGCCAGCACAACGGCGCATTACGAGGAGGCACTCTGACCTCCACTTCCCGCTCTCTCGCGCTTGGCTTTGCATGCCTGCTGGCTGCCGCACCGCTGCGCGCGCAGACGCCTGCCGAGCGTGATTGGAGCGAGGCCCTGCGTTCCGATGCGCAGGCGCTGCATGACCTCATTGCTACACAACACCCGGGGACGGTCGACGAAGAGAACCCCGATTTCGCCAGACTCAACGACGCGCAACTGGCGCTTGCCCTGCAGCGCGCCGAAAACGCGCGAAACTATGGCGACTACTTCTACGCCCTGCGGATCTACGTTTCAGCCTTCGACGACGGCCACTTCAATCTCGGGGCCGTTGGGAACACCCCCAACACTTTTCGCTGGCCGGGATTCCTGACCGACTATGACAACGCAGGGGATATCCGCGTGACCAGAGTCTCGGACGATGTCGCCATGCCTATCGGCGCCCAGCTTGAGAGTTGCGATGGCCTGAGTGCAACTGCCTATGCAGAAGCGACGCTGGGAACCATGTGGGGCCGCTGGAACCTCGAATCGCAGCGTCGGCTGTGGGGCAGATGGCTGTTTGTGGACGAGAGCAGCGGCTATATCCCGATTGCCCAGCGATGCGTCTTTCAGTTTGCCGACATGCGTTGGGACGTCGCTCTCGCCTGGAAGGAATTGCCGGTTAGCAAGGCATTCGAATACTTCAGCGAAGGACGGAAGCCAAATCCCCGGGTGTTCAGCGCAGCTCCGCTCAAAAGCGGCCTCTACTGGTTCAAGATGCCCTCCTTCGACGGAGAGCCGCAATCCGACGCTGGCCAGGCGCTGCCCAGCATGATTGCGCAAATGCGGGATCAGCGCGAGTCCCTTTCGGATGCAAAGGCGATTGTCCTCGACCTGCGCATGAACGGTGGGGGCTCGTCCGATTGGTCGTACCAGATGGCGAAGGTGCTGTGGGGTGATGCTTCAACAGCAGCCGCACCTGCAGGCAGCCGCTATGCCGAATGGCGGGTATCGCAAGACAATCTCGATCACTTGCAAACGACCTATGACCGTCGGAAGCAGGGTGGCGCATTGAGCCCCGAAGTCGATCGCTATATCCGGGCCGCAATCGAAGGAATCGGCGGCGCTCTCGCGCGCGGCGAGGAACTGTGGCGCGAGGGGGGAGACGATGAAACCCGGCTGACCAGCGAGGAAAGCGCTCCCGTGGTGTCGCCGCTGAAGGCCCCTGTCTATGTCCTGACCGACTTCGGCTGTGCGTCAGCCTGCCTCGACGCCATGGACCTGTGGCTGGCGCTGGGCGCAATCCATATCGGCCTGCCCACCTCGGCCGACACCAATTATCTCGAAATCCGCCGGTATCGCCTGCCGAGCGGCGTGACCGGGGGAAGCATCCCGCTGAAGGTCCATCGCGGCCGCCCGCGCGGTTCGAACGAAGCCTTGATCCCGGTCCAGCGATTCGATGGCGATATTGCCGATGACGCGGCGGTGGAAAGTTGGGTCGCAAGTCTAATAGCTGGCGACATAGCCACTCAATGACTTGACCCGGTGTTACCGCTAGCGCAGCAAACTGCCATGTGGCTCGATAATCCCCGCAATTCCAACGCTCCGCTCGCCGGGCTGAGGGTGGTCGAACTGGCGCGCGTGCTGGCAGGGCCCTTCGCCGGTCAAATCCTGGCCGACCTGGGTGCTGATGTGATCAAGGTCGAAAGCCCCGATGGCGATGGCACCCGCCAATGGGGCCCGCCGTGGATCGAGCGCGAGGGCCCCGATGGCGAGCTGCGGCGCGAGGCCGCCTATTACCACGCCTGCAACCGCGGCAAGCGCTCGATCGTGGCCGACTTCACCGACGCGGCGCAGCTGGCGCGGGTCAAGGAGCTATGCGCCGGGGCCGATGTAGTGCTGGAAAATTTCAAGACCGGCTCGCTCGCAAAATTCGGGCTCGATTACCCTGCCCTCGCCGTCAGCAATACGGCCCTCGTCTATTGTTCGATCACCGGCTTCGGCCAGACCGGGCCGCGCGCGCGCGAGGCCGGGTATGACTTCGTGATCCAGGCGATGAGCGGCTTCATGGCACTGACCGGCGAGCCCGACGGCGCGCCGATGAAGATGGGCATCTCGATTTCCGACCTCGTATGCGGGCTTTACGCCGTGATCGGCATCCAGGCCGCGCTCGCCATGCGCGAGCGGACAGGGAGCGGCCAGCATGTCGATATGGCGCTGCTCGATTGTTCGGTCGGCCTGCTCGCCAGCCAGGCGCTGCACTATCTTGTCACCGGAGCGAACCCGCCGCGCATGGGCAATGCGCATGCGCAGGTGAGCGCCTATGGTGTGTTTCCCGCCGCAGACGGTCCGATCATTCTGGCACCGGCCAACGACGGGCTGTTCGGCAAGCTGCTGCACACGCTGGGGCGCGACGATATGCTGGGCGATGCGCGCTTTGTCAGCAATGAAGCGCGGCTCGCCAATCGCGCTGCGCTCGATGCCCTGATCGCCGCTGAAACCGCCAAACACCCGCGCGACTGGCTGCTCGAACAGTGCCACGCCCACGGGATTCCCGCCGGGCCGATCCACTCGATCGATCAGGTCTTCGCCGATCCGCAGGTGATCGCGCGCGGGATGAAGCTCGAGCTGGACGGGCTGCCCACGGTGCGCAGCCCCTTCACCTTTTCCGATGCCGAACTGGCGCTCGACACGCCCTCACCCATGCTGGGCGAGCATCAGGGCAATTTGGGTTAGGCCTACATCGCCTCTGCGTTCAATTCGATTGAGCTGTCACCGCCCCATGTCGCAACGGTCGAGACACGTCGATTGGCGTTGATGATTTCAACGACACGTTGGGGCGACGGTAAGCGGTTCTGGGGAACATAGTTGACGCGCTCGCCTGCGGTAACCAGCGCGATGGCGAACCGCTCTGCCTTTTTTCCCTGCGCCGGCGCCAGCAGGGCCATTGCGCTGTCGGGTTCAACCTCGACGCCGATCCCGTTATCGCCGATTGCGATCAGATAGGAATCGTCCGATCCATTCGCCCGATAGACATTCTGGTTCTGACCAAGCGAAGAATCGCGGCACCAGGACACAGGCTCGTCCGGCTCTTCGTCCTCCTCGTCCTCCAACATCCCCTGGGCGATCATGCTCCCCAGAATCCCGCCGAGCAGGCTCGCGGCACTGTCCTTCTTGGCATCCTTCGCTTGCTTTGCGAATATTAGCGGCGCCGGGCAATCGACAACCGGCTGAGCGGCCTGCGCGGTGCCAGTGCGCGGCGGGAGACCGATCTCCGACAGCGCCTGTTCCATCCAATCGGCAAGGTCCCGAGGGGACCGTGTGCGCGATGAAGCGCGCAGTTTGACGTACCAGCCATCGATCTCGAAAAGCTCCACACCGGTGCTGGTGAAGTCCGAACCTGCCCCGCCCTGGTAAACTGCCTTCAAACCCCAAGCGTTCGCCGCGCCGGGGAGCGCGAATGCCTCAGGGCCCAAGGCCAGAGCTGGATTGGCGTAAATGTCCCGACCTTCGATACCATTCTGCGCCTGCTCAAACCACACCGCAGCATCGCCATTGGTGGCACGAAAGACATAGAGGCTGATCGCTTCCATGCCATCTTCGGAGTCGAATTGGAGACCCACATCGAGAAGGTCGGGCGCAAATGTGGTGGCGCGACTGCGGGCGAGGCCCCCAAGATTGGCTGGAACGCTTATTCCGCTGTGCTGATGCGCCCATTCGACACCCGGCTCGAGTTCGAGCGGCTCGTCCGCCATGGCCGGATTTGCGAAAATGAGCGCGAACGAAAAGACAAGCGTTCCGAAACGGATAGCGCGCATGCGACCCTCCCCTGCCATTCAGTGAAGCATCGCAGGTTTGCCCCGATCGGGCAAGAGCGCCCCTAAGCCAGTGCGGCCTTCAGGTCCTCGATCAGATCGGTCCGCTCCCACGGGAAATAGTCACCCTCGGCCTTGCGCCCGAAGTGGCCATAGGCGGCGGTCCGGCGATAGATCGGCCGGTTGAGCTTCAGATGCGTGCGGATGGCGCGCGGGGTCAATCCGCCAAGCTTTTCGATCGAAAGGATCGCGGTTTCGAGCCGGTCGTCACCCACAGTGCCGGTGCCGTGCGTATCGACATAAAGCGCCAGCGGCCTGGCGATGCCGATGGCATAGGCCAGCTGGATGGTGCAGCGCCGCGCAAGCCCCGCCGCGACGATATTCTTGGCCAGATAGCGCGCGATATAGGCGGCCGAGCGGTCAACCTTGGTCGGATCCTTGCCGCTGAAGGCGCCGCCGCCATGCGGCGCGGCACCGCCATAGGTATCGACGATGATCTTGCGCCCGGTCAGCCCGGCGTCGCCATCGGGGCCGCCGATCTCGAACGCGCCGGTCGGGTTGATGTGCCACACCGTCTCATCGCTCAGAAGCCCGGCAGGCAGAACTTCGCCGACCGCCTTCCTGACATAGGCCTTGAGCTCGGCCTCCTTCTCGCCCTCGTCGTATCCGGGGGCGTGCTGGGTCGAAACCACCACTGCGGTGCAGGCCACCGGCTTGCCGCCCTTGTAGCGCAAGGTCACCTGGCTCTTGGCATCGGGTTCCAGGAAGGGGGCCA
>PNJY01000144.1 GCA_013822125.1 Erythrobacter sp.
GGCCGACACGCTGGCGGCGCTGCGCCATTGCCGCAAGGCGGGGCAGGTGATCGCGGTGGTGGTCAATGTGCCCACGAGCTCGATGGCGCGCGAGGCCGACCTGCTGTTGCCCACCCACGCCGGACCCGAAATCGGGGTTGCCTCGACCAAGGCCTTCACATGCCAGCTGGCAGTGCTGGCCGCTCTTGCCGCGCACATGGCCGTGAAGAAGGGCATGATGAGCCGTGAGGAGGAGACGGAAGTGGTGCGGCACCTGCTGGAAGCGCCCGCCGCGCTCAATGCCGCGCTCGATCACGACGAGGAAATTGCTGCGATGGCGCATCTGATCGCAACCGCGCGGGACGTGCTCTATATCGGGCGTGGGCAGGATTATCCGCTGGCATTGGAAGGGGCACTTAAACTCAAGGAAATCAGTTATATTCACGCCGAAGGTTATGCGGCAGGTGAAATGAAACACGGGCCGATCGCGCTGATCGACGAACTGGTTCCGGTGGTGGTGATTGCGCCATCGGGTCCACTGTTCGAGAAAACCGTCTCGAACATGGAAGAGGTCCGCGCACGCGGTGGGCGTATCGTACTGATTTCCGATTCAGAAGGCATTGCTGCCGCGGGTGAAGGGTGCATGGCCACGATCGAAATGCCGCGCGTGCACCCGCTGATTGCACCGCTGGTCTATGCCGTTCCGGTGCAGTTGCTGGCCTATCACACGGCCTGCGTGAAAGGCACCGATGTCGATCAGCCGCGCAACCTGGCCAAGTCCGTCACTGTCGAATGAGTTTGCCAATAAATCCCGCCTGATCCGGGGGGCGTCGGAACTCTTGCTTTACCGGGCACTAACCTTTTCCATTTATGCGCCGACGGGTGAGCAGGAAGAATTCAGACCCGCAGGTCCGACCGGATCGGATCGGCACCGCAGCCGTCCTTGGCCTTAGCGGGCCCGAGGATGGCGACTGGGTACTCTTGCGCGGGATCCAGTTTGCACCTGTATCGCAGATCGCACATTATCGAATGCTGGGTCACTTCGTACTCGGCGCACTGGTGCTGGCTATCTACCATGCCCGGGTCGATCTCGTCTGGCTCGGCCTGTGGGCGGGCGCGTTGGCGGTCGTTCATATCCGCGGCCTGCAAATCGATCGCCAGCTCACCATTGCCAACCGGCGCCGGATCACCCGCGAGGAATACAGGCAGCAATCGCTGACTTCGGCCTATTCTGCCATAGTGTGGTCGGTGCCGATCCTGTTCTTCGCGCCGAATGGACCGATATCGGACCTGCTTGCGCTGTGGATCGTAATGTCACTGCTCATGCTCTCGCCGGTGCTGTTCGGAACATCCACCCCGCTGAGCAGCGTGATTCTGACTGCAATCACCGGAAGCGCGGCGGTGCTCGGCTTTGTGCTGTTGGGGCAACCGATTGTGGCGATTGTCGCCCTGCTTTTTGCCCTGTTGTGCGCTTTGGGAACGGTAGAGGTCGCGCGCACGTTCCTGATGGCGCGACTGGCCGAACGCGGCGTTGCAGAGAAGGACGAGGTTGTCTCGTTGCTGCTGCGCGAGTTCGAGGAGAACGAGGCCGATTGGCTGTGGCAGATCGATACCTTGCGCCGGGTTCGTTCGGCTTCCCCGCGGTTTGCCTTTGCCCTGGGCCGGACGCAGAAGGAAGTCGAGGGCAAACCACTGCTCGATCTCATCGCCGGTAATTCCGGTGCCGACATCGGCATTTCAACCAGTCTGCGCGATCTGTCGGAAAAGCTCAAACGGCAGGAACATTTCTCCAACTTCATCGTGCAGGTTTCGATCATGGGCGAGGAGCGCTGGTGGGAATTGTCGGGCACGCCTATGCTCGATGACAAGCACAAGTTCCTCGGTTTTCGCGGGGTGGGTTCGGATATCACCGAAAAGCGCAAGTCTTCCGAGAAAATCGCCTATCTGGCCCGCTTCGACACGCTTACTTCATTGCCGAACCGCCTCCAACTGACCGAAGCCCTGAGCGCGGCTTTGGACTATGCGGATAAGTGGCGTACGCGGTGCGCCCTACTGATGGTCGATCTGGACCGGTTCAAGGCCATCAACGATTCGCTTGGCCATATGGTCGGCGACAAGCTGCTGGCGCAAGTTTCGAGCCGGCTGCAATCGCTGATGGGCGAAGGGCAGCTTTGCGGCCGACTTGGCGGCGATGAGTTCGCGATCGTGATCAACGACGTGCGCGACGGCAAGGTCATTCGCGATCTCTCGCTCAGGATCATCGAGCAGCTCTCCGAGCCATATTCGGTCGACAACAATACCCTGTATGTCGGGGCGAGCGTGGGTTCGGCGATGGGGCCGCGCGATGGCAGCAGCGTTGAGGAATTGATGCGCAATGCCGACCTTGCCCTGTACCGCGCCAAGGACGTCGGCGGCGGCGAACATTGCCATTTCGAACCTGCGCTGCATGCCTTGGCAGAGGAGCGCCTGAGGCTGGAGGCAGCCCTGCGCGGGGCATTGTCGCGCGACGAGTTCAAGTTGCAGTTTCAGCCCGTCGTCAACGCGCGCAGCGAGGACATCGTCAGTTTCGAAGCATTGGTGCGGTGGCATAGCCCAGAGCTCGGCTTCATCAGCCCAGCCAAGTTCATTCCATTGGCCGAGGACACACGCCAGATCATCCACATCGGTCGCTGGGTGCTGCATCAGGCCTGCATGGAGGCGCGCAACTGGCCCGAACATGTGAAGGTCAACATCAACGTCTCACCCGAACAGTTGCTTGAGCCCGACTACACCACCGAAGTCATATCGGCGCTTGCAGCCAGCGGATTGCGGCCCGATCGGTTGGAGATCGAAGTTACCGAGAGCATCTTCATGCGTGATCCCGCGATCGCCCGCGCGGCGCTGGAACAGGTCATGGCGCTAGGATGCAGCGTGGCTATGGACGATTTCGGCACCGGCTATTCGTCGCTCGGATACCTGCGCAAGCTCCATTTCTCGACGATCAAGGTTGACCGTACGTTCGTCGATGGCGCAGCGCAGGGTCACGCCGAAAGCCTTGCCATCATTCGGGCGGTTGTGGCCATGGCTCAGAGCCTCGACATGACGACCACCGCAGAAGGGGTTGAGACGGAAGAACAGCTCGAGCTTGTCCGCACACTGGGTTGCGACAAGATCCAGGGTTATTATTTCGGCAGGCCGATGGAGGCCAAGGATGCGCGGGCGTTGTTCCGCAAGACAGATCTCAAGCGCGCGTGATCACGCGCCAACCAGCGCCCCGACCACGCTCTCGAACAATTTCCGTCCGTCGTTGCTGCCCAGTTCGGGTTCGATGGCCCGTTCGGGGTGCGGCATCATCCCCAGCACCTTGCCCGTGCGGTTGAGTATTCCGGCGATGTCGTTGCGCGAGCCGTTGCACGGCTCGGCATAACGAAGCGCCACACGGCCTTCGTTTTCGAGCCGGTCGAGCGTATCGTCATCGGCAAAGTAATTGCCGTCATGATGCGCCACCGGAATGCGGATGACCTCGCCCGAATCATAAGCGCCGGTGAACAGCGACTGGTTGTTCTCGACGCTGAGCGGCACAGTGCGGCAAATGAAGTTCTGCCCCGCATTGCGCATCAATGCGCCGGGCAGCAGGCCCGCTTCGGTCAGCACCTGGAAACCGTTGCACACGCCCAACACGGGCACGCCCTTGTCCGCAGCGCTGACCACCGACTGCATGATCGGGCTGCGCGCAGCCATCGCACCCGAACGCAAATAGTCGCCATATGAAAAGCCGCCAGGCAGTGCGATCAGGTCAAGCCCGTCGGGAAGCTCGCTGTCGCCATGCCACAACCTCAACGGTGCGGTGCCGGACACTTTCTCAATCGCCACCGCCATGTCACGGTCGCAGTTCGATCCCGGAAACGTGATAACGGCAGCGCGAAATCCCATCAGGCGCTCTCCCCGTCGCCGAGTCGTTCGAACGAATAGTCTTCGATCACCAGATTGGCGAGCAGTTGGCGGCACATCCGGTCGATCGCCTCGTCGTTGGTATCGTCTGCCAGATCGAGTTCGATCGTGCGGCCGATGCGCACGTCCTGCACTCCGGCAAAGCCCAGTCCTTCGAGCGCATGGTGCACTGCGCGACCTTGCGGATCGAGAACACCCGGTTTGAGTGAGACCAGGACGCGGACCTTCATGTGCCATTCCCCTTGGTGCGCCGGGCTGGGCCGGCCCCGTTGGGCGGCCTATAACGCCAAATGCCGCAATCGCAATTCCTCAACCTCAGGTTGCCCACTGCGCACAAGTTCAGTCATTGCCCTGTCTTTGGAAGCACCAGCAGTTCGACTGCCTGCTCAGGGGCCAAATACCTTTGCGCCAGGGCGATCATGTCCGCAGGGGTTGCAGCCTTGAGGATTTCGGGCGAGGCGAAATGCCGGTCGAGCCGGTCTGCCTCGCTTTGCGCGCGATCGGCGAGCGTCATCCATCCTCCCAGCGACTTGAGCAGATTTTCATGATTTTCGAGCAATGGCTGGCGCGCGCGATCGAGTGTGTCCTGATCGAGCACGCCATTGCGCAGCGAATCGAGCATGGCGCGAACGGCGGCGCGGGTCGCTTCGACATTGTCGGTGGCGACCGAGGCAGAAAGGCTGAATGTGCCGTAATTGCGCCAGATGCGCGATGGATTGCTGCTGGCGCCTGGCGAATAGGTCTTGCCCAGATCTTCGCGCAATTGCTCGTCGAGCAGGACCTGAACCACGCGCGCCAGCAGGCTGAGCTTGAGCGTTTCGGCAAGGTCGCTGTCGTCGCGGGTCGGCCAGACGAGTTGGACCAGCGCCTGATCAGGTTCGCCGGTGTGGGTAAGCGAATGAATGCCACGGCTGCCGGTGAAGCTGCGCTGCCTTGCCTCTTCGCGCGCGTTGAACTCGGCTTCGCGCACGGGTAGCGCGCCCAGGGTACGGGCAACGGCGTCGATTGCCATCTGCTCATCGATGTCACCTACCAGCGCCAGCTCGATCGCTCCGCTCTTCAGTCGCTCGCCAATTCGGGAAGCGAGCTGTGCGAAACTCAACGCAGCATAGGCATCCTGGGGTCAGGACATAGAACGGGCACAGATATACGCTAAGCGTCTCTGCGCGCACTTATGGGTCGACTCTATGCGTCGACGACTCCAGCATTCCAAAGGCATCC
>PNJY01000145.1 GCA_013822125.1 Erythrobacter sp.
CACCCGCAAGGAAGAATTGCTGGTTTCGAAGGACATCATGTCGAAGATGTGGGTCCTGCGCCGCATCCTGATGCAGATGGGCACGATCGACGCCATGGAATTCCTGCTCGACAAGATGAAGGATTCGAAGACCAACGAGGACTTCTTCGCCACCATGAACCAATAGCGGCAGGATTGCGCGCTATGGTGCTAGTCCTCGCATTACGCACTTCGGCTTTGGGCGTTTACGCGCTGGCCGGGCGGGTCTAATCTCCTCCGGTTCCATCGGAGGGTTGGTCCATGCGGTTTGCAGCAGCGTTCATGGGGTTGGTGGCGACGATCACCGCGGGATGCGCGCAGGCGCAGTCCGGTAAGGGCGATTCCGCGCCCGGCGAGGTTGCCGGATTCGACATCGCGGTGTTCGAAGTTCCGGCCGGTTCGCATCCGCACGATGCTGCGCCCGGTCCTGAAGGGCAGATCTGGTACACCGGGCAGCGCAACGGCACGCTGGGCATCATCGATATTGCCACAGGCGATGTGCGCGAAGTCCCGCTCGGTGAAGGATCGGCCCCGCACGGGGTTATCAAGGGCCCCGACGGCATGGCCTATATCACCGATAGCGGGCAGAACGCGATCGTGCGCTACGATCCTGCCAGTGGAAAGATCGACGTGTGGAAGCTGCCCGAGGACAGCGGATATACCAACCTCAATACCGCTGCGTTCGACGGCGACGGGGTGCTGTGGTTCACCGGGCAGAACGGCATCTATGGCCGGGTTGATCCGGCGGACGGGATCGTTACCGTGTTCAAGGACCCCGAAGGGCGCGGACCGTACGGGATAACCGGCACGCCCAATGGTGAGGTGTGGTATTCCTCGCTTGCAGGCAGTCATCTGGGCAGGATCAACCGTGCCGATGGATCGGTCACGATGATCGATCCGCCCGATGCGGGCGCAGGCCTGCGCCGCGTATGGGCCGATTCAAAGGGCGATCTGTGGGCCAGCGGCTGGAATTCGGGCAAGCTCTATCGCTATCACCCCGACACCGGGCAGTGGGACCAGTGGAAACTGCCGGGCGAGGGCGCGAAGAACTATGCGATCTACGTCGACGAGCGCGACCGGGTGTGGATGAGCGATTTCACCAGCAACAACACGCTGGTCTTCGATCCTGCGAGAGAGACATTCCGTGCCATACCCGGCAGTGGACCCGACGCTGCCGTTCGCCAAATTCTGGGGCGCGATGACGAGATCTACCTCCCCGAATCGGGGCTCGACCGGGTTATGCTGGTCAGAATGGAGGAGTGATCTTTGGGTCAAATTGCGCGCCCATGGCTGTTGATCTCGATCATCCTGCTGGCCGGCGCGCTGGCTTGGGGGCAATCCGATGCGCGTGCCGTCACTCCGTCGCCTGGAGAGCGAGCTTACCAGAAATGCTATACCTGCCATTCGCTTGAAGGGCCAGACCCCGACATGCAGGGCCCTTCGCTCAAGGGGATTGTCGGGCGCAAGGTCGCATCGGAGGCTGGGTTCACCTATTCGCAGGCGCTGCGCAGCTATGCCCGCAAGCAGAAAGCTTGGGACCGCAAGGCGCTCGGCGCTTTCATTGCCGATCCTCAGGCGGTCATACCTGGAAACAGGATGGGATTTTTCGGCATCCGCAATGCCCAGGAGCGTGAAGAACTGATCGCCTACCTCGCCGCCGCCGGGCAGAAGGACTGAGGCGCGGATCTTGGCCACGCCTCCGCCCCGGCAATTCGTGCTCACCGGCGCGCCGGGAGGTGGCAAGAGCACGCTCATTGACGAGGTGCGCAAACGGGGCTTGGCGACTTCGCCAGAGGTCGCCCGCGCCATTCTCAGCCAGCCTGGCGGCATGGAATTGCGCCGCGACGACCCGCTGGGATTTGCCGAAGCGATGCTGGAGGCGCATCGACGCGAGTGGGAACGGCACGCCCGGTCGGGTATTCCGGTGGTATTCGATCGCGGCTTTCCTGATGTGGTGGGGTTTCTCGAGGTTTCGGGCCTCGGCGTAACACCCGAAATCGACCGCGTCTGCCGTACCTTGCGCTATTCGGGCCCAATCCTGCGCGCACCGGCCTGGCGCGAAATCTATTGCCAGGATGCGCAGCGGATCCAGAACTGGGAGGAGGCGGTGGCGAGCGACGAGGCGGTGACCAGGGCCTGGCAGCGCTATGGGTATGAACCGATTGACCTGCCGCTGGTGTCGGTCGCGGAGCGGCTGGGATTCCTAAACAGGTCGGTTCTGATCGAAGAATGAGGGCCGGGATTGACCCGACCCTCAATGCCGCTAATCGTTAGCGACGGTACACTGGTGTAGAACCTGTCGTACCCTTCACGAGATTTATCGCGTGGTCGCAGTCGGCTTCGTTCCAGTAGCTTTCGCCCGCCGTGATAATCTCGTGATTTGCAGCCTTGAGCCGCCAGCGCCACTGTCCGCTGGATTGATATTTTTCAAAGTACATCGCACTCCTCCTTTCTAGCGCCGATTGGAGCCGGTCGATAAGTTGCATGCAACAAATTGTATTCGCAAGTGGCATGGTCCACTACATCTAGTATTTCGGCTGTGATTTGTGCAAGCAGCTTGCATTTCTGCGTCTAATGAAACATAGTTCAGCGCAGAACTATGTTAAAAGATGCTGTGGATGCCCGGACCGCGGCGCGAATTTGCGGTTTTAAAACGGTTTCTATGCTCGATTATCTTGAGCGTTCAGGTGTTTTTGTTCGTAAGAACAAAGGGGGAAAGCGACGCGGTAAAGGGCGGCGCTACAACTTCCGGGACCTGTTGGTTCTGAAGGTAATTGCAAAGCTCTTGGAAAATGGGGCCTCAGTACATTCTCTCAAGAAGGCGATCGTCGAGTTTCAGGAACAGAAGTGGCACGCAGATAGAGCGAGCTTCTCTTTAGGTGATCAGAAAATTCGATACCTTACTGTTTCATCTGGAGATTTGTTCTTCTCGGACTCGAGCAAAAATCTATACGATATGACCAATAGAGGTCAAATGGTCTTCGGGTTCATATTGGACCTAGATCGCCTCCACACCGATCTTTGCGGCGACCTTGATCAGAAAGAATTTGGATTCAAGGCTGCTTAGCTTACGTTTCCGAGCTGCGCCGCCATCATTTCCCAGACCTTGTTCACCGCCTTCAGGGGCCTGATCATCACCTTGAAATCAAGGATCATTCCTTCATCATCGAACGTGATCATGTCGATCCCGTTGACGTGGATTCCGTCGAGCTCGGTGGTGAATTCGAGCACGGCGGTGTCTCCGTCCACCACTTCACGCCGATAGGTGAAACTGTCGTTGCCGAGAGTCTGCCCGGCAGCGGCAAGATAGGCGACCACGATCGCGCGCCCTGCCTGCGGGGTGTGCACCACGGGCGAGTGAAACACGGCATCTTCGTGGATGATGGCGGTGAGTGCTGCGGGGCTGCTTCCGGCCTCGATCACCGCATGCCAGTTCCTGAGGCCCTTTTCAGCGCTCATCGGCCGTACTCCTCAGCAAAGGTGGTCGGCGAAAAATGCTTCGGTCCGCGAGTCGGCCAAACGCGCGCCCTCGTCATGCCGGCGATTGCCCGTCTCGGTCGCAAATCCGTGATCGAGCCCGGCATAATCGTGCAGCGTCACCCTGGGGTGCGGGCCGAGCGCATCGTGGATCGCCTTCTGCGCTTCGGGCCCGACGAAATGATCGGCGGTGGGAATGTGCAGCATCAGCGGGCGGGCGATGGCATGCATTTCACCCAGCATCCGGTCGATCATCACGCCGTAATAGCCCACCGAAGCGTCGATATCGGTGCGCGTGGCCGCCATGTAGGCCAATCTGCCGCCAAGGCAGTATCCCACGCAGCCGACTTTCTCCACCCGCGCCTCGCGGCGGATCCAGTGGATGGTCGCCTCGATGTCCTTCACCCCGTCATCGGGATTGTACTGCGAGAAATAGCCCAGCGCTTCGTTGAATTGCGGCTCGACGTCGGGATCGAGCTCGATCCCCGGCTTGATCCGGAAGAACAGATCGGGCGCCAGGGCCAGATAGCCGAGCTGCGCCCAATGGTCGCATTTGCGGCGAATGCCGGGATTGATCCCGAATATCTCCTGGATCACGATGATCGCCGCCTTGGGCGCCTGTGCAGGCCGTGCGACATAGGCATCGAAGGCGGCGCCATCGCGATTCGGGCCTTCAAGCGTCGAAATCGTCACATATTCAGCCATTGTCACGCAGCCTCCTTTGTGTTCATCGCCAAAGCTGCTTATCGATTGTTCGGCGCGATTGCCAAACGCAATTGTGGCATAAGGATTCGGCAAACCGGGTTTGCCTGACGGAGGATCAGCCATGAAGGTCAATATCGAGATCGATTGCACCCCTGAAGAGGCGCGGGCCTTTATCGGCCTGCCCGACGTGTCGAAGGCGAACGAGCTCTACGTCGATGCGATGACCAAGGCGATGAAGGGGGTCAGCAGCCCCGATCAGCTGCAGGAATATGCCCGGCAACTGGCGCCGATGGGGCAGGCCGGGCTCAAACTGTTCCAGAGCTTCATGGAAGGCGGAATGGGCGGCGCGATGGGCGGTTCTTCATCGCGCAAGTCGCCCAAGGATACGCCGGGGGCCTGAGGCGCCGGGCGAGCCCGTCCCGCAATGAGTGACACGATCTTCGCACTGTCGAGCGGTGAGCCGCCCGCAGCGATCGGCGTGATCCGCATCAGCGGCCCCGCGGCAGGCGAGGCTCTGAGACTGTTGGCTGGGCGCGAATTCGTGCCGCGGCGGGCAAGCCTGGCGCAGTTGCGCGGCGAAGGTGGCGAGGCGCTCGATCAGGTGCTGGTTCTGTGGTTCCCTGGCCCTGATACGGCAACGGGTGAGGATGTGGCGGAGATGCACTGCCACGGCGGGCGGGCGGTTGTTGCGGCTCTGGAGCAGGCCCTGACGCGGATTCCCGGCTTGCGCGGGGCCGAGCCGGGCGAGTTCACCCGCCGCGCCTTTGCCAACGGCCGGATCGACCTGGCTGAGGCGGAGGGACTGGCTGACCTGCTCTCGGCCGAAACCGAGCTTCAGCGTAGCGCTGCGCTGGCGATGGCGGGTGGGGCGTTTTCGGTAATTGTCGAGCGTTGGCGCACGCAGTTGCTCGCGCTGT
>PNJY01000146.1 GCA_013822125.1 Erythrobacter sp.
TCATCGACCCATTCCCTGAGCGAGGGTCCGCCGTTGATCACGTCGATGGCGAGACGGCTAAGCTCATATTCGTAGGGGAAGTCGCGCCACAGCGGGTAATCCGGATAGAGCAGGCGGATCGCCTTGAAGGCAAGCGCCTGCAGGCGCCAGGGCTTGAAGCTGTCGTGATTGTAGAACCCACCTTCGACGTGAATCATCAATGCATTACAGAGCGTTCCTGCGTGCTTGTGGAAGGTCGGTTCGAACCAACATTCGCGGATCGCGCAGCCCGCCAACCAGTCGGGCGCGAGCTTGTTCATGACCTTGAGCACCCCGCCTGCGTCCACATCCGGAGCGCCGAACAGCACCTCTAGCGGCCGCGTCGTCCCGCGCCCTTCGGACAGCGTGGTGCCCTCGAGCATCACCGTCCCGGCATAGCAACGCGCCATGTTGAGGTTGGCCGCATTGGGTGAAGGATTGATCCACAGGCGTGACGCCGGCCACCCGAAGCCGTCATCCGCATCGGGACGCCAGCCCTCCATCGCAACCACCCTGTATGCGACGTCCAGACCGAAATGTTCGATGAACCAATGACCCATCTCCCCCATGGTGAGGCCGTGGCGCATCGGCATCGGAGCGGCGCCGACGAAGCTCTCCTGCCCCGGCACCAGCAGCGTTCCCTCGACCGGGCGCCCCGCCGGATTGGGCCGGTCGAGCACCCACACCTCTTTGCCCGCCTTGGCCGCTTCCTCGAGCAAATACAGCAAGGTAGTTACAAAGGTATAGATCCGGCAGCCAAGATCCTGCAGGTCGAACAGGAACACGTCTGCGCTCGACATCATCTGCCCCGTCGGCCGGCGCACCTCGCCATAGAGCGAGAAGATCGGGATGCCGTAGCGCGGATCCATCTCGTCCGCGGTCTCGATCATGTTGTCCTGCTTGTCGCCTTTCAGCCCATGCTGCGGGCCGAAGGCGCTGCTGATGTTGACGCCAGCGGCAATCAGCGCGTCGAGGCTATGCGTGAGGTTTGACGTCACACTCGCCGGGTGCGCCACCAGCGCCACGCGGCGGCCCTTCAATTGGCTGAGGAGTTCGGGGTCGGCGAGCAGCCGGTCGATGCCGTTCTTCATGTGCCAAGCGATGGAACAGCAGCAGCGCAAAGGCAATGCTCGGGATGAGCCTTTGGCGGAAGTACTGGGAACATTGCGCGCTCTGTGCCAGTTAGGCCCCCATGGACATTGACTGGACCCCTGTCGCCTTTGCCGCTGGTTGGGCGATCATCCTTGGCGGCGCGGGCGGCGCGCTGACCGAGATCGGGCAGTGGTACCGCGATTTGCGCAAACCCCCGTGGCAGCCGCCCGACTGGCTGTTCGGCCCAGCCTGGACAATCATCCTCGGACTTGCCGGGTGGAGCTTCTACATCGGCCTGACCCAAGCCCCCTCGCCCGAGGCACGCATGGGCGTCTGGGCGCTGTTCATCGCCAATTTCGTGCTGCATTTCCTGTGGTCGCCGCTGTTCTTCAAGCTCAAGCGGCCCGACTGGGCCTTGGGCGAGAACGTCTTCCTGTGGCTTTCTGTGGCGGGCCTGATGGTCGTGCTGCCACGCCTCGTCGGCAACCCCTTCGCGGGCTGGCTCAATGTCCCTTACTTCATCTGGGTGAGCTTCGCCTTCGTGCTCAATGCCAAGATCGTGGAGCTGAACCGCCCCTTCGTGGCCGGAGCGCCCGCCCGCTAGCGCTCGACGATCAGCGCGCGATTGGCTTCCGAGTGGAACTCGGGCTTGCCTGGCGGAAAGGCGAGCGCCCAGTACTGCTTGGTGCCGTCGGCATGTTCGACCACGGCATTGAGCGCCACCTGGGCAGGCACGGGAAGATCAGCGGCGATACTGGCGCGCAGAACCAGCCCTGCATCGTCATGCGAGCAGGCGATGGCGATTGCATCCACGGGCGCATTGCGCATCCCCTCGCGGAAGGAATCGAAGTCATAGGCCGCCCACTGGCCCGAGGGCGACAGGTTGAACTCGCGATAGGCCTTCTCGCCGAGTGGTTGCCAGAAGATCTCGAAGCAGGTGGTCTGCCACAGGTTGTCGCGCCGTTCGGCCGGAGCAATGGAGGGCAGGACGATGCCCGCCATCGCCCCGTCGAGCTGAAACTCCGCATCGCAGCCCCGCTCAGTGGCGTTGACCATAGCGGTGACCGCGCGGACCGGGCCGAGGTCGCAGGCGACATGGAGCATCAGCGGTTGCATCGTGCCTGTCTGCCCCTAACCCTCGCCCCCGGCAAGCCACTTCACGCCGTGCACCCCGCCTGTTAGGGGCGCACCCCATGAGCACTTACGAATCCGACCTCCTGCGCCTGCTCGACGAGCGCGGCCATATCCATCAGGTGACCGACCCGGTTGCATTGGACAAGCTTGCCCGGACCGAAGTGATCACCGCCTATGTCGGTTTCGATCCGACCGCGGCCTCGCTGCATATCGGCAATCTCGCCTCGATCATGCTGCTGCGCCGTGTGCAGCAGGCCGGGCACCGGCCGATCGTCATCATGGGCGGCGGGACGGCCAAGGTCGGCGATCCCTCGGGCAAGGACGAGACCCGCCAGATGCTCACCGATGCAGTGCTGGCGAGCAACATTGCCTCGATCAAGGACAGCTTCCGCAAGATCCTGCGCTTCGACGAAAGCCCCACCGGCGCACTGCTCATCAACAACGACGACTGGCTCAGCAAGCTCGGCTACATTGAGCTGCTGCGCGAGGTTGGCACGCACCTGACCGTCAATCGCATGCTGACCTTCGATTCGGTCCGCCTGCGCCTCGACCGCGAACAGCCGCTGACCTTCCTCGAATTCAACTACATGATCATGCAGGCATATGATTTTGTCGTCCTCTCAAGGAAATACGGTTGCAAGTTGCAGCTCGGCGGCAGTGACCAATGGGGCAACATCGTCAACGGGATCGAACTCGGCCGCCGGATCGACGGGACCGAGGTCTACGGCGTGACTGCGCCGCTCATCACCCGGGCCGACGGACAGAAGATGGGCAAGTCGGTCTCGGGCGCGATCTGGCTCAACGAGGATATGCTTCCTGCCTACGATTTCTGGCAATATTGGCGCAATGTTGACGACCGTGACGTGGGCAGGTTCCTGCGCCTGTTCACCGACTTGCCGCTCGATGAGATAAGCCGCCTTGAAGTGCTTGAAGGCGCCGAGATCAATGCCGCCAAGGTTGTGCTTGCCAACGAGGTCACCAAGCTCGTCCGCGGGGAAGACGCCGCCGCCCGCGCCGAAGCTACTGCGCTCGAGACCTTCGCGGGCAGCGGTGCAGGAGAGGACCTGCCGAGCATCGCCACCGGCCCCGAAGGCATGCGCCTTGCCGCGCTCCTCACCGCTCTCGGCCTGACGGCATCCGGCGGCGAGGCCAAGAGGAAGCTTGGCGAAGGTGCGGTCAGGCTGGAAGGCGAGACCGTCAGCGATCCTGCGCTGCTTGTCCTGCCGGACGCCGGCCAAACCCTGCGCCTCAGCCTCGGCAAGAAGCGGCACGCGCTCGTAACCCGATAGGTGCCAGCTGCTAGGGCTCGGATATTCCTTTACCAATTGTCAGGCTTTCTGCGGCATTTCCCTTTGTCTGTGACCCAGACGGAGGGAAGGATCGCGCTACGTGGCAGGTGGAGCTAATCTCAGCGTAACCGACTTGCGCCGTGCGGCGCGTCATCCGGTCGACTTTCCGGCCATCGTCGAGCATTTCGTGCACGGCGACCTGCATCTGCATGTCTGCAATCTCTCCGCGCACGGCTTCATGGTCGACAATGGCGGGCAGCTCCAGCGCGGCGACCGCATCATCATCCGCTTGCCCGTAGTCGGGCGGATCGAGGCCTATGTGATCTGGACCCGCGACAACCGCGCCGGTTTCCAGTTCGAACGGATCATCCGGCTCGACGATTTCGTCGCCATCATCGACCAGCTCCAGCCCAACCCGCGCCTGCGCCGGCCGCGCTGACGCAACTTAAAGTCACGGGCGCACAAGTTTCGCCTGCTTGGCAGCGCGCGCCTGCCCTGCCATGGGGCGCGGCGTGACCGACGCTGTGATCGCTCCTGCCTCCCCGCTCCAGATCGGCGATTACCGGCGCTACTGGCTGGCGCGCTTCATGGGCGTGTTCGCGACCATGTCGATGGTGGTTCTGCTCGGCTACCAGCTCTACGCCGTCGCACGCGACGATTACGGGATGAGCGTCGCCGAGGCCTCGTTCCAGCTGGGCCTGCTGGGCCTCGCACAGTTCATTCCGCTGTTCCTGCTGACGCCGGTCGCAGGCCTCGCAGCGGACCGATTCGACCGGCGCCATGTTGCGGCCTTTGCCAACGGGATCGACGCGCTGGTGGCTGTGGTGCTGGCGCTGACGACATGGGCCGATGCATTGAGCTTGCCGATCCTGTTTACGCTTGCCGCCGGACATGGCGCGGCGCGGGTGTTTGTCGGCCCCTCGATGAGCGCCATCGCGCCCAATATCGTGCCCCCTGCCCTGTTGCCGCGCGCCATCGCGCTGTCATCGATCGCCTGGCAATCGGCGAGCGTCGCCGGGCCAGCGGTGGGCGGGCTGATCTTTGCGCGCTCCGAGTGGCTGCCCCATGCCCTTTCGGCGGGCTTGCTCGGCTGCTCGATGTTGCTGATCCTGACTGTTCGCCCGATTCGCGCCAAGCAGGACGGGCCACGCCTGAAGCCGCTGAAACAGATCACCGAAGGCATGATCTATGTCTGGCGCGAGCGGTTTCTGCTTGGGTGCATCACGCTCGATCTGTTCGCGGTGCTGCTGGCGGGCGCGACCGCCCTGCTACCGGTGTTCGCGCGCGATATCCTCTACGTCGGCCCCGAGGGGCTCGGGCTGATGCGCGCCGCCCCTGCTCTGGGCGCGGCGAGCGTGGCGCTGTGGCTGTCGTTCCGCCCGCTCCAGCGCGAGGTCGGGGTGAAGATGCTGTGGGCGGTCGCGGCCTTCGGGGCGCTGACCATCGCCTTTGCCTTGTCGCGATACTTCGTCCTGTCGCTGGCGATACTGGCGATGATGGGCGCGGCGGACATGATTTCGGTGTTCATCCGCAGCTCGCTGGTCCAGCTGTTT
>PNJY01000147.1 GCA_013822125.1 Erythrobacter sp.
TGGGTCGGGCGGCTCAATCAAACCGAAATCCATGCGATCGCCCGGCTGGCGCTGATCACGATCGTGATCCTGCCACTGCTGCCCGACAAGGGGTTCGGACCGTACGAGGCGTGGAACCCGCGCCAGCTGTGGCTGCTGGTGGTGCTGGTTTCGGCTTTCAGCTTCGTCGGCTATTTCGCCAGCCGCCTGCTCGGACCGGACAGGGGTGTACTGGCGACTGCTGCGGCGGGCAGCATGGTATCCTCCACCGCGGTTACCGCCGCGCTGGCGACGCAGCTGCTGCGCGGCGAAACCAGCGTGGCCATTGCGGCAACCGGTATTGCGACGGGATCGACCGTCATGATGCTGCGGGTGCTGGTGCTGACCGCGCTGCTCGCTCCATTCGCGCTAGCGCCGCTGGCGTTGATTCTGGCTGGTGGGATCGGCGTGAGCCTCGTCGCGGCCGCATGGTTCTGGCGCACATCGCCCGCCGATGCCGAAACTCGGGCTGAAGAAGTCGAGCTGCGCAATCCGCTGGAATGGCGCCCGGCGTTGATCTTCACCGTGCTGGTGATGGCGATGGCGGTGATCGCCCGCTGGGTGCTGGCCGAATACGGCGATCGGGGAGTCGCACTGGTGCTGGCCATATCGGGGTCCGTGGACGTCGATTCGGCGATCATCACCATGGGCAACCTGCCCCGAGGGACGATGCAGCCCATCACCGGCGCGTTGGTGCTGGCGGTGCCGGTGGTGCTTAATTCGCTGTTCAAGGCGGGCATCGCGGTAAGCCTGGGCGGGTGGCGCCATGCCCGGCAGACCGCACTGCCGCTGGTGCTGGCCGCGCTCGCAGTCGTGCTGGCAGCGCTTGCCGGCGCCTTCTGACCCGTGATCAATGCCCGGCTTGTGCGCCCCGCTCGATTCCCGAGAGCGCCAGCTGCGCATCGATCTGCGCCATCAGCCGCGCGAGTCCCTGTTCGGTGTCGCTCTCGGCGCGCGCAACCAGCACGTCCTGCGTGTTCGAGGCGCGCAGCAGCCACCAACCGTCCGCAGAGGTCACGCGCACACCATCGGTGGTATCGACCTGCGCGCCGCCTGAATCGGCCGCCAACCGCTGACCCACCTCGGCCATCGCCGCAAACTTGCGAGCCTCGTCAACCTGGAAGCGCAGTTCTGGCGTGTTGAGCAATTGCGGCATGCCCCCCCGCAGTTCGGTGACCGATTTTCCCAGCCGGGCGTTCGCCGCAATCAGCCGCAGCGCGGCATAGAGCGCATCGTCGAATCCGTAGTAATCGTCGGCAAAGAAGACATGCCCGGACATTTCCCCAGCCAGCGGGGCATCAATTTCCTTCATTTTGGACTTTATCAGCGAGTGGCCGGTTTTCCACATCAGCGGCACACCGCCGCAGGCCGCAACGTGGTCAAACAGCGCGCGGCTGGCCTTCACATCGGCGATGATCGTAGCGCCGGGGCGGCGCGCCAGCAGGTCTTCGGCATAGACCATCAGCAGCTGATCGCCCCAGATTACGCGACCAAGGCCGTCGATGACGCCGATCCGGTCTCCATCCCCGTCGAAAGCCACTCCGAAATCGAGTTGCTTTGCCGCGACCAGCGCCTTCAGGTCAGCCAGATTGGCCTCGACCGTGGGGTCCGGGTGATGATTGGGAAAGGAACCGTCGACATGGGTAAAGAGCAGATGATGTTCCCCCGGCAGCCTGGCGGTGAGCGCCTCGACAGCCGGTCCGGCAGCCCCGTTTCCGGTGTCCCAGCCGATCCGCATGGCACCAAGCCCGGCCCGGTCGAGCCCGATCAGAGCGCCGAGGAGGCACTCGATATAATCATCGAGGACATGCTTCGTCTCGGCCTTGCCCGACCCTTCGAGCCAGTCGCCCGCCGCCGCGATCTCGCCGAGCCGCTGGATGTCGCTCCCGAAGAAGGGGCGTCCCTGAAAGACAAGCTTGAAGCCATTGTAATTGGCGGGATTGTGGCTGCCTGTTATCTGAATGCCGCCATCTACTTCTTCGGCTGAGGCCTCGGCATAATAGAGCATCGGCGTTGGCCCCATGCCGACCCGCACCACGTCGCAGCCGCTGGCAATGAGCCCTTCGACCAGAGCCGCTTCGAGCATGGTCGAACTGGTGCGTCCATCATAGCCGACGGCGACCGTGCGCCCACCCGCGCGGCGCAGCATGGTGGCGAAGCTGCGTCCGATCGCGCGCGCGTCATCCGCGCCCAGCGTTTCGCCGACGATCCCGCGAATATCGTATTCGCGCAGCATGCTTGAATCGAATTGGTGCGTCATATGCTCCTGATCTGCCTTGCTATTTCGTTTGTGCGCCTAGGTCACTAAAGCGCCCAGGATGTCAACTGCGGTCGGGTAATTCGCCCAGCAGTAAATCACGCGCGGCATTGGCTTCGTGAACCTGATCGTTGGTGCCGCCCCGGTCGGGGTGGATCATGGCGATCAGCCGCCGGTGCGCCTCGATCACCTCGCGGTGATCCGCCCCCTTGGACACGCCCAGCAACTGCCGTGCGCGAAACAGCGCCTGCGCGCGGGTCGATTGCGGGCGCAGATAATCCCACGGCCAGCGGCCGAAAACCATCTTGCAACCCAGCGAGACGACCAGCAGGAGGACGATCAGCCGGACCATGGCTCACGCGATCTCCAGCCGCGGCTGCGCGGGCGCGAATTCAGGGAGCCCGAGCGATTGCACCAGTGCGCGCAGTTCCTGTCGCGCCACCAGGTGGCTGGTTCCCAGCTCGCCCAGGTGCCCCTTGTCGAGCAGCGTCAGGCCCGATGGAAACAGCTCGCGATAGATCACGCGCTCGGACAGGCCCTGCGCCACGCGGAAACCGACGCGCTTCGAAAGTTCCTTCAGAGCCTGCTCGATACGCCCCATGTTGCGCGCCTCGATATGGCCGGTGCGGTTGCGCACCACCACCCAGTCCATCTCGCGCCGGTTCTGTTCCAGCGTGGCGCGGCTGCGTTTGATCCGCGCTTCCCAGATCAGCTCGGCATAGAAGCTGAGCCGCTTGACCTTGAAGGTCTCGCCCTCGACCTGGCCGATCAGGTCGAAATCGACGAAGCTGTCGTTCATCGGGGTGACCAGCGTGTCGGCCTCGGTCGCGGCATGCCGGGCCAGCGGATCGTCGCGGCCCGGTGTGTCAAAGATCACATAGTCGGCGCCCGCGCCCAGCTCACTCAGACGAGTCTCGAGCCCTTCGACATCGCCTTCGAAGACTTCGCATTGTGCGCCGGGCAATTCGATCTGGCGGCGGCGCGCGGTTTCTGCGCGGTTCTCGAAATAGCGCGCGAGCGTGCGCTGGCGCGGATCGAGATCGATCGCCACCACCCTTGCCCCGCGATAGGCCAGCGCCACAGCGACATGCACCGCGGTGGTCGATTTGCCGGTGCCGCCTTTCTCGTTGGCGAACACGATCCGGTGGGGAGGGCGAAGGGCAGCGCCGCGCATGAATATTCCTGAAATTCCTGTTTTCCCGTTCGGCTTTATCCAACCCTTTGACCGCCCGCAACGCCGCGCGGTGAGATCGCAGGCCTTTTCACCCGCGCAGACGGAGAAAATTCACCCTTGCTGCGCAACCTGATCGGGGACAAAGGGCAGCCATGGATCGGGCCGAAATCGTTCACGAGAATTTCCGGCGGCGGATTGCCGCGCACGATTTGCCGCATGGCGCGCCGCCACATGGTCCGCTCGCGCCAGCCGAGGCCGTGCGGCTCTACCGCGCGCAATGCCTCAGCCGCGCGCTCGACCGGCAGAGCCGCTTCATGCAGCGGGCGGGCCAGGGCTTCTACACCATCGGATCTTCAGGGCACGAGGGATTGGCGGCAGTCGCCGCCGCGCTGCGTCCCACCGATCCGGCTTTCCTCCATTACCGCGACGCTGCCTTCCAGATTTCGCGCGCCGGGCAGGTTCCCGGCCAGACTCCGGCATGGGACATGCTGTTGTCGTTCGCCTCGTCTGCCGAAGACCCGATCAGCGGCGGGCGGCACAAGGTGCTGGGATCGAAGGTGCTTTCGATTCCGCCACAGACTTCAACCATCGCCTCGCACTTGCCCAAGGCGGTGGGCGCGGCCTATGCCATTGGCGCGGCGCGCCGCCGCCGCCCCGAACATGCGGGCGCGCCCGACGATGCAATCGTGTTCTGCTCGTTCGGCGATGCCTCGGCCAATCATTCGACCGCGCAAGGCGCATTCAACGCCGCGCAATGGACCGCCTATCAGTCGCTGCCGATGCCGCTGCTGCTGTGCTGCGAGGACAACGGCATCGGCATTTCAACCAAGACGCCGCAGGGTTGGATCGCCGCGACATTCTCGCAGCGCGCAGGCCTGCGCTATTTCAGCGCCAACGGGCTCGACCTTTACGAGAGCTATCGCGTAGCCATGGAGGCCGCCGAATATGTGCGGCTGCGGCGCAAACCCGCGTTCCTCCATTTGCGCACGATCCGGCTCTATGGCCATGCCGGGGCCGATGTGCCCACCACCTATCTCTCACGCGCCGAAGTCGAAGCGGAAGAGGCGCAGGACCCGCTGCTCCATTCGGTGCGGCTGCTGGGCGAGGCGAGCGTGCTTGAAGCCGACGAAGCGCTGGCGATCTATGACCAGACCTGCGCGCGGGTCGAGCGGGTGGCGGGCGAGGCGGTTACCCGGCCAAGGCTCAAGGATGCAGCAGGCGTGATGACCAGCATCGTCCCGCCGCGGCGCGAATGCCGCCCCACCAACGGCCCTTCGGCGGAGCAGCGCGCGGAAGCGTTCGGCAGCGACATCAAGGCGATGGCCGAACCGCAGATTATGTCACGCCTCATCAACTGGGCACTGACCGATCTGATGCTGGATCACGGCGAGATCGTGATGATGGGCGAGGACGTGGGGCGCAAGGGCGGCGTTTACGGTGTGACGCAGAAGCTCCACGCGCGCTTCGGGCCGGGGCGGA
>PNJY01000148.1 GCA_013822125.1 Erythrobacter sp.
GAGCAGCTGCTCGATCCCGAATGGGTCTCAGCTTACGTGCGCGAATACCATGAGGAAGCCGCCCGTGCGGCAAAGCAGGCGCGACAGCGCAAGGGGACTCTCGAACGCCAGCTGCTGGCCGTATCCGCCAAGGTCGATCGCCTGGTGCAAGCAGTAGCCGAAGGCGGCGAGGAATTCGCCGAGATCCGTACCGCCCTGCGCACCGCTCGCATCGAGCGTGATCGCTTGGCGGCCGAGCTCGCCGAGATCGCCGCCGTCCGCGTGATAGCCCTGCACCCAGCCATCGCCGAGGAATACCGCCGTCAGGTCGCAGACCTGCGCACCGCCCTCGCCGAACCCGCCGCTCGCGAAGCGGCCATCCCAGTCCTGCGCGAATTGATCGACCGCATCATCCTCACGCCGAACCCGGCGGGCAGAGGCGTGACGGTCGAGGTAAAGGCTCGCCTCGCCGCCGTGGTAGAACTCGCCACAGGTGAGCAGCCTCACGCGGGCAAAGCCCGACAAACAGGATGATCGCGCCCGAGCTTGAAGCACTCGGCCGCACCTTCGAGCGGATCCGCGACATACCGGACTTCCAACCGGGCGACCGTATCTGGTGGCTGTACTTCCGCGAAGCGGTGCAGCACTGGCTGGAAAGGCATGAAGACGCCGGGATCAGGGCGGCCCACGATGGCGTGAAGGCCTTCCCGGAAAACCTCTTGGACGAACGCACCCGCTGGCTAGCCCTGCGCGCCGAGGTGGAACGTCTTCTCAGCCGCCAAGGCTGATCCCCGCGGGAATCGAACCCGCAGCCACTTACTCTAAAGGCGTGTTCCCTTCACCCGCTCCAATTCCCCGTCCATCGCCATCCCTATGCGTCTGGGCGACCCCCTGAAATCCAAGGTTTTCAGCGGAAATCGTGCCGCAAGTGTTCAGTCGTCCCTGCGTTCACCCGCAGGCGAGTGCGGGTATGGTCGGAAAGTGCTCGATTGCGCTCCTTCGCGCCAACGCGAAATCGGCCGATCAATGGCTGCTCAAGGGGCGCGACATTGGGTTGGAATTGGCAAGATGCTCCGGGTGTAACCTTTATCATGCCCGGATCGGACAAGAGGCTTGAACCCTGCAGCATCGGCCCCTTTGTGCCGTGTGTTCAGCAACTTGGAGTACGACCATGCCCTTGAAGTTTACCGCCCCGCTTCGGTTGCCTCTTGTTACGGTCAAATCCATTGTTGTTGCTGGCGCATTTGCTCCGGTGCCGGCAATTGCAGGGCCTTGGACCCTGGAGGGAGGCGAGACTTACAACAAGCCTGCTGTCAATTACTTCTCCGGAGATTCGCTGTTCGGCACCGATCAGCCGGAACTTGAGGAATTCGAGGACCTCAACTTTACGTACTACAATGAAACCGGCATCACCAACAATCTGTCGCTCATCGTATCGGTTCCGATCAAGGAAATTCGCAGGCGCGATCGTGACGCGGCTGGCAATGTGACGACCCAGGAAACGTCTGGCGTGGGCGATATCGATATTGGCCTGCGCTATAACCTGTCAAAGGGCCCGGTGGTGGTCGCGGTGCAGGGTCTGTTCAAGGCACCTTATGCCTATAGCGATAACGATCCGCTGCCGCTCGGTAATGGGCAGGAAGATTTCGAGGGTCGCATCCAATTGGGTCATTCGCTCGGCAAGGCAGGCTATGTCGTGGCTGAGGCCGGCTATCGCTACCGGGTCGGCGCGCCTTCGGACGAATTCCGCTACCTGGTCGAATATGGCGTCGATGTGAGCAATTCGGTCTATGTGCGCACCAAGCTTGATGGCCTGCTCAGCATCGGCAACGACACGCCGCAGCTGGCCGTCAACGGCAACCCGACAATCCCGCTTGCCTTCGATCTCGCCAAGCTTGAGCTGACCGCAGGATACAGGTTCAACAAGAAACTGGCGGCTGAATTCACCGCAACCCCCAATCTCTATGGCAACAACACGCTGACCGGCACCAATTACCAGCTGGCGCTCGTATTCCAGCTGTGATTGCGCAAGCCATTGCCGCCGTTGTCCTGCTAGCGGGACACTACATCGTCATGGCCATACTGGGGGCATATGGCATCCACCGGCTTTATCTGGCGTGGCTGGCATGGCGGTCGTCGGCACCGCCACGCCCGCCCCAGCGGTTCGCCGAGCTGCCGTTGGTGACGGTCCAGCTGCCGGTCTATAACGAACGGCATGTGATCGCCCGGCTGATCGATGCGGCGGCCGCGCTGGACTATCCGGCGGATCGGCTGGAGATCCAGGTTCTCGACGATTCCACCGACGAGACCGCCACAATTGCTGCTGCGCGCATTGCCCATCACCGGGCGCTGGGGGTGGAGATCGTCCATATCCGCCGTCCCGACCGGGTCGGCTTCAAGGCCGGTGCGCTCGCCTATGGGCTGGACCAGGCGCGGGGCGAGTTTGTGCTGATCCTCGATGCAGATTTCGTTCCGGCGCCCGATTTCCTGCGCGCGCTGATCGATCCTCTCGCCGACCCTGCCGTCGGCATGGTGCAAGCCCGCTGGAGCTATCTCAACCGCCATCGCAATCTGCTGACCCGCGTCCAGGCGGTGCTGCTCGATGCGCATTTCATGATCGAGCACCGCCAGCGCGCCGCACGGGGGCTGTTCTTCAACTTCAACGGCACGGCCGGCATCTGGCGCAAGCAGGCGATCCGCGATGCGGGCGGCTGGCGGGCGGATACGCTGACCGAGGATCTTGACCTCAGCTACCGCGCGCAGCTGGCGGGCTGGCGGTTTGTGTATCTGGGCGAAGTGGAATGCCGCAGCGAACTGCCTGCTGACATGAACGCGTTCAAGACCCAGCAGCACCGGTGGACCAAGGGATCGATCGAGGTGATGCTGCGCCTGCTTCCCTCGATCTGGCGCGCAAAGCTGCCGCTGCCGGTGAAGATCGAGGCGACGCTGCACTTGACCAGCAATCTGGCCTATCTGCTGTTCATCATCGAATGCCTGATCCTGTTCATCCCTGGCGTGGCCGTGCGCGAAGCCTATCACCTCGATGCGCTGCTATGGATCGATGTGCCGTTATTGATCATGACGAGCCTGAGCAATTTTGCGTTCTTCCTGCTGGGCCAGCGCGCGCTGCATCTGGGGGCTGGCAAGCCTGCGCGGCTGCATGAGGTGGTCTTGCTGATGCCGTTGCTGATCGGGCTGGCGTTGAACAATTGCCGCGCTGTGATCGAGGCGCTGCTTGGCATTCGCAGCGGGTTCGTGCGCACGCCGAAGCAGGGCAGCGCCGCATCGGACCGTCGGAGCGCACCTTATCGGACATCGCGATCGCGGCTTGGTGAACGCACCGAGATTGGGTTGGGGCTTGTCTTTGCGGGATGGGCCGTGTGGCTGGCGGGGCATCACCATTGGCAGAGTGCGCCCTTTGCGGCACTGTTTGCGGCTTGCTTTCTGGCCATCGGGATCGGCAGCGTGCAGGCGCTTCGGCAGCGACCCGTACAGCGCCAATTGAGCGCGGCATGAAGAGCGGCCTTGCCGCATCGCCGCCTGCTATGTCCGCCCCTGCGGGTTGGATCACGCCGCTCGCCTGCGCCGGTTTTCTGGCCGCAAGCCTCGCGGTCTATGGCATCGCCGCGATAGCCCCGGCGCAGACGGGAACGGCCTATATCGTCATGCACGGGCTGATGACCGCTGCCATGCTGGCAGCGTGGCGTTGGGGACGAGCGGCGCACCTGCCATTGATCCTGTTCACCGGCCTTGCCGCGCGGATCTTGCTGATCCCGGCACCCATGCTGAGCAGCAATGATGCCGAGCGGTATCTGTGGGATGGTGCAGTCGCACTGGCAGGGTTCGATCCCTATTCGGTGGCGCCCGCCGATGAGCTGGTGGCCGGGCTGCGCGCAATCTGGGCAACCCCGCCCGAACACGCCGCCTACCCCACGCTTTATCCCCCCGTGGCGCTCAGCCTGTTTGGCCTGTCGGCATCGGCCGGGCCAGAGTGGGGCATCTGGGTGTGGAAGCTGATCGCGAGCCTCGCGGGCATTGCGCTGGTGCCGCTTGCGCTCCGGCTGCTGCGTCGCCGCGGGCTCGAGCGCCATATGCCGCTCGTCGCACTTTCGCCGCTGCTGGTGCTCGAAACCGGGGTCGGCGCCCATATCGACAGCGTGGTTGCCCTGATCGTCGTCGCAGCGCTGCTGGCATTTGACGCGCGGCGGCCGGGCTGGGTGGGCGTTCTGCTCGGGCTCGGGATTGGCGTCAAGCTGCTGCCCGGTGCGGTGCTGGCGGCGCTTGTCGTGGCTGCAGGATGGCGAGGCGGCGCGCGGATGGCGGGTGCAGCGATTGCTACGGTTGGCGGGGTTTACGGCCTCGCCTTCGCAGGCGGTTGGCGACCAATCGGCAGCCTGCCGGTGTTCTTCGAGAAGTGGCGCAATGGATCGCCGCTGTTCACCTTGCTCGAAGCCTACTTGCCAAGCGCGGGACTGCTGGCGGTGCTGGGTGCGCTGGCGGTTGTCGCCGGGGGGGCAGTCCTGATTGTCGCGCGCAAGCGGCCGGTGGTCGGGGCGCAGATTGCCCTGGCAACGCCGTTGATCCTGAGCCCGGTCGCTTTCCCATGGTATTTGAGCGCGCTGGTGCCCCTATCCGCCGTCGCCCCGAGCGCGACCGTGCTGATCTGGCTGAGCACCTCGCCACTGATCTACGAAGTGCGCGACCGGTTTGTCAGCGAAGGGGTTTGGATGCCCGCACTATGGCCGCTGATGATCATCGGTGCCGGATGGGTCCTCGGGGCAGGCATCGACGTGCTGCGGAAACTCTCACGACCTGCGCGGCACGAGCGGGACGCCGACAGAAGCCGGAGCAAGCTTGTCGACACGCCGTAGAGCGGTTTCC
>PNJY01000149.1 GCA_013822125.1 Erythrobacter sp.
TCGAACGGCGCGGGGATGATGTAATCGTCGCCGAACTGGTGCTTCTGGCCATAGGCCGCCGCCACTTCCTCGGGCACGCGCTCGCGCGCCAGCTGGGCGATGGCATGCGCGGCGGCGATCTTCATCTCCTCGTTTATCGTGGTCGCCTGGACGTCGAGCGCGCCGCGGAAGATGAAGGGGAAGCCCAGCACGTTGTTGACCTGGTTGGGGAAATCGGACCGTCCGGTGGCGATGATCGCATCGGGCCGTACCGCCTTTGCCTCGTCGGGCATGATTTCGGGTGTCGGGTTGGCCATGGCGAAGATGATCGGCTTGGCCGCCATTGTCGCGATCCATTCGGGCTTGAGAGCGCCTGCCGCCGAAAGGCCGAGGAAGATGTCGGCGCCGACCAGCGCCTCTTCCAGGCTGCGCGCCTCGGTCGGCACGGCGTGCGCGCTCTTCCATTGGTCAACGTCGTCACGGCCGGGGTAGATCGGCCCCGAACGGTCGCACACGATCACGTTCTCGTGACGGATGCCCAGCGCCTTGATGAGCGCGGTGCAAGCCAGTGCGGCCGCGCCCGCGCCGTTCACCACCATGCGGCAATCCTCTAGCCTGCGCCCGGTCAGGAGGCAGGCATTGATCAGGCCGGCAGCGGATATGATCGCGGTGCCGTGCTGGTCGTCGTGCATCACCGGTATCTTCATGCGGTCGCGCAGCGCCTGCTCGATGATGAAGCACTCGGGCGCTTTGATGTCTTCCAGATTGATACCGCCAAATGTCGGCTCCATCAGCGCCACGGCGTCGATGAAGGACTGAGGGTCTTCGGTGTCGAGCTCGATATCGATCGCATCGACATCGGCAAAGCGTTTGAACAGCACTGCCTTGCCTTCCATCACCGGCTTGGCGGCGAGCGCGCCGAGATTGCCCAGCCCCAGAATTGCGGTGCCGTTGGTGATTACCGCCACCAGGTTTGAACGCGCGGTATATTTCGCTGCCATCCGCGGGTCTGCCGCAATCGCCTCGACCGGCGCGGCAACGCCGGGAGAATAAGCGAGGCTGAGGTCGCGCTGTGTCGCCATTGGCTTGGAGGCGATGATCTCGATCTTCCCAGGGCGGATCGTCTCGTGATAGAACAGCGCTTCGCGCGTGGTGAATGTGACTTTGCTGGACTCGGCCACCCATTCCTCCTTGCTTGTCCTAGCGCCTCTAACCGAGCGGGGCGGCAAGCGATAGGGGAAAGGCGCAGGGCGAGGCATTCCGAATCGCCGCAGGCAAGGTTAGTCCAAACCGATGACGGCGAAGATTACCCCGATGATGGAGCAGTATCTTGCGCTCAAGCGCCAGGCCGAAGGTTGCCTGCTGTTCTATCGCATGGGGGATTTCTTCGAACTGTTCTTCGACGATGCACGGGCCGCTTCGGCGATCCTCGACATTGCGCTGACCAGCCGGGGTGAGCATGGCGGCGAGCCCATTCCCATGTGCGGGGTGCCGGTTCATTCGGCGGAAGGCTACCTCGCGCGGTTGATCAAGGCGGGCTGCCGCGTCGCCATTGCCGAACAGGTCGAAACCCCCGAGGAAGCAAGGAAGCGTGGCGGATCGAAGGCGCTGGTCAGGCGCGATATCGTTCGCTTCGTCACGGCGGGCACCCTTACCGAGGAAGCGCTGCTCGAACCGCGCCGGGCCAACCGCCTTGCCGCGATTGCAGAAGTGCGCGGGGCGATCGGCATCGCCGGCTGCGATATCTCGACCGGCGCCATGGTGCTGGAGGAATGCGCGCCCGAATTGTTGGGCGCGGCGCTGGCGCGGCTGGGGGCGGCGGAGATCGTCATGCCCGAGGGCTGGGAAGGTGAGCCGCCGGGTCCGGGCGAGCGGGTAGAGCGACCGCGCGGCGATTTTTCCAGCGATGCGGGAGCAGGGCGGCTGAAGACGATCCACGGCGTCGCCACGCTTGACGGTTTTGGAGAGTTTTCGCGCGCCATGCTGGCGGCAGCGGGCGGTCTCATCGCCTATCTCGACCATGTCGGGCGCGGCAAGTTGCCGCTGCTGCTGGCCCCAACGCTGCGCGAACATGACCAATGCATGCTGATGGACGAGGCAACGCGCAGCAGCCTTGAAATTCTCGCCTCGCAGGCGGGCGGGCGCGAGAACAGCCTGATCGCCGCAGTCGATCGCTGCGTCACCGGGGCCGGGGCGAGATTGCTGGCCGAGGACCTGTCCTCGCCGCTGCTCGATGCGACTGCGATCGGCGAACGGCTGGGCCTGGTCGAACGCTTCCATCGCGATCCGATCTTGCGGTCACAGTTGCGCGATACGATGCGCTCGATACCGGATCTGGCGCGCGCATTGGGCCGGATTGTCGCCGGGCGCGGCACTCCGCGCGACCTCGGCCAGATTCGCGACGCGCTCGCCGCCGCGCGGCGCCTGCGCGATCACCTCGCTGAGCAGCCCGACCGCCCTGCGTTGCTCGATGCGCTGCTGCCCCGGCTCGGCGGGCACGGTGCGCTGGTCGATCTGCTTGAGCGGGCACTGGTTCCTGCGCCTCCCACCGAACGATCAGGCGGCGGCTTCATCGCGCAAGGGTACGATGCCGCGCTCGACGAACTGCGCAGGATATCGGGCAACGCCCGCCGCGCCATTGCCGCGATGGAGGCGCGCTATCGCGAGGAGACCGGCATTGCCGCGCTCAAGATCAGGCACAACGGTGTGCTCGGCTATTTCGTCGAGGTTCCCGCGCGCCACGCCGATGCGCTGATGGCGGCAGACAGCGGCTTTGCCCATCGCCAGACAATGGCAGGCGCCGTGCGGTTCAATTCGCTGGCGCTGCATGAAGAGGCTAGCCGGATCGCCGAAGCGGGCGGGCATGCCCTCGCCGCCGAGGAGGCGCATTTCGAGGATCTGGCGGCGCAGGTCTGCGCGGCTGGCGAAGCGATTGCGGCTACCGCTGCGGTGCTGGCGCGGATCGATGTGAGCCTGGCCAATGCCGAGCGCGCGGCCGAAGGTGGCTGGTGCCGTCCGACGATCGAAACGTCCCCGGTTCTCGAAATCGGCGGCGGACGCCATCCGGTAGTAGAGGCCGCGCTGGCAAAGGCGGGCGAGCGCTTTATCGCCAACGATTGCGCGCTGGCTCATGAAAACCGGCTTTGGCTGATCGGCGGTCCCAACATGGGCGGCAAATCGACCTTTCTGCGGCAGAATGCGCTGATCGTGCTGATGGCGCAGGCGGGGTGCTATGTCCCGGCGGATCGCGCGCGGATCGGGCTGGTTGACCGGCTGTTCAGCCGCGTCGGCGCATCGGACAATCTTGCACGCGGGCGTTCGACCTTTATGGTCGAGATGGTCGAAACCGCCGCGATCCTTTCGCAAGCGACTGCAAGCAGCTTTGTCATCCTCGATGAGATCGGTCGCGGCACCTCGACATACGATGGGATGGCACTGGCCTGGGCGGTCGTTGAAGACGTTCATTCGCGGATCGGCTGCCGCTGTCTGTTCGCGACCCATTATCATGAGCTCGCCCGGCTTGCCGAAAGCTGCGAGGCGCTGTCGCTGCACCATGTGCGGGCGCGCGAATGGAAAGGTGATCTGATCCTGCTGCACGAGCTTGCCGAGGGGCCGGCCGATCGCAGTTACGGCCTGGCGGTTGCGCAGTTGGCAGGGGTGCCGCAGCCGGTGGTGCGGCGCGCGCGGCACGTGCTCGACCGGCTGGAAAGCAACCGGCTCAGGAATGGCGGAATTGCCGATGGATTGGGCGAACTGCCCCTGTTCGCGGTGGCCAGCGCCCCGCAAGATGCGAAAGCCGACCAGCTCGGCGAACGGCTGCTGGCCATCGATCTGGATGCTATCGCCCCGCGCGAGGCGCTCGACCTGCTTTACGACCTCGCGCGCGAGGCACGGGCAACCAAAAGTTAACCCGTGTCGGCCAAGCTTGCCCGATCATGCGCGGGTTCATGTTCAGGAACGCCAAGGGGGCGCTGCTGTTTGCGGCAATGACCATGCTGGGCGTGGCGATGCTCATCGGCTCGGAAGGCAATGAAGGTGCCCTGATCCGCGCGGCCGAAGACCTGGAGCGCCAGAAGGTGCAGGCTGAGGATGCGGATTCGGGGGACGGGGACTCGCCGGTCGCCGAGGGCTTTGCGTCTGCCGACGAGGTGCAGCTCGAATTCTCGAGCGACGAGGACCTGGTCGATTCGGCACAGGGGCTCGATCCCGCACCCGATATCGAGCCGCCGTTTATCCCTGCCGAACCGCAAGTCGAACTGGTCGAAAGCAGCGCCGAAATCATTTACAATTAATGGGACCTGGTGCTGGAAACTGACGCCATTACATCAATCCGGTGGTAAACGCATGCGGGGCGGGCCAACTCCTGTCCGCCTACGCACGGGGAACAGGCACGACCCGAGCGTGCATGGCGCGGGCTCCGTAGCGCCTGGCGCTTGCCAATTCGCATCCTTGGCCCTATGTGGCGCGCCTTCACGGACACGAATCAAGCGTCCTGCCTGGCGACAAGGGCTGCCAGGGCCGGTCGGACGTGTCTTTGCTTCAAGGAGATGAAAATGCCCAAACTGAAGACCAAGAGCGGCGTCAAGAAACGCTTCAAGCTCACTGCCACCGGCAAGGTCAAGCATGGTGTCGCCGGCAAGCGCCACCGCCTGATCAGCCATAATGCGAAGTATATCCGCACCAACCGCGGCACCTCCGTCCTGTCCGAAGCGGACACCAAGACGGTGAAGAAATGGGCCCCCTACGGGCTCGATTGAGCGCGAACGGTAAGGAGTAGAAAGACATGCCTCGCATCAAACGCGGCG
>PNJY01000150.1 GCA_013822125.1 Erythrobacter sp.
GACGGTGACGGTCTGGTTCTTGCGCAGAGAGCCCGAACCGGCGCCTTCGGCCGAAGGCGCGCCCTTTTCGAGCTGCTTCATGCCCAGGCTGATGCGCTCCTTGTCGATATCGACATCGAGCACGACCGCCTTGACCATCTCACCCTTGCGGTGCAGCGCCAGCGCGTCCTCGCCGGAAATGCCCCAGGCGATATCCGACATGTGGACCATGCCATCGACATCGCCATCGAGCCCGATGAACAGGCCGAATTCGGTGGCGTTCTTGACTTCGCCCTCGACTTCGCTGCCCACCGGGTGTTTCTCGGCGAATTCTTCCCACGGATTGCGATGCGCCTGCTTGAGTCCGAGCGAGATGCGGCGCTTGTCCGAATCGATCTCGAGAACCATGACGTCAACTTCCTGGCTGGTCGAAACGATCTTGCCGGGGTGAACGTTCTTCTTGGTCCAGCTCATTTCCGAAACGTGGACCAGGCCTTCGATGCCGGGTTCGATCTCGACGAACGCCCCGTATTCGGTGATGTTGGTGACGGTGCCCGTCAGCTTGGCGCCGATCGGATACTTGGCGACAACGCCTTCCCACGGATCGCTTTCCAGCTGTTTCATGCCCAGCGAGATGCGCTGCGTTTCGGGGTTGATGCGAACGATCTGCACCTTCACCACATCGCCGATATTGATGACTTCGCTGGGGTGATTGACGCGCTTGTAGCTCATGTCGGTGACATGCAGCAGGCCGTCGATGCCGCCCAGGTCAACGAATGCGCCGTAATCGGTGATGTTCTTGACAACACCGTCGATCACCTGGCCCTCGGCCAGTTGGTCGATCAGTTCGCTGCGCTGTTCCGCGCGGGTTTCCTCGAGCACGGCGCGGCGCGAAACGACGATATTGCCGCGGCGGCGATCCATCTTGAGGATCTGGAAAGGCTGCGGCACGTCCATCAGCGGGGCGACGTCGCGCACCGGGCGGATATCGACCTGGCTGCCCGGCAGGAAGGCCACGGCACCTTCGAGGTCGACGGTGAAGCCGCCCTTGACCCGGCCGAAGATGCGGCCTTCGACGCGCTTGCCTTCGCCGAATTCGCTTTCGAGCTTGTCCCACGCGGCTTCGCGGCGGGCGCGGTCGCGGCTGAGCATGGCTTCGCCATCGGCATTCTCGACTCGGTCGACGAAGACTTCGACTTCGCTACCGACGGCGAGGCCATGGTCGCCTTCGCTGCGGGCGAATTCCTTCAGGGGAATGCGGCCTTCGCTCTTGAGGCCGACGTCGATCATGGCAAAGCCGTTTTCGATCGCGGTCACGGTGCCTTTGACGACGCGGCCTTCGAAGCCGTCTTCGCCTGCACCGCCGAGTTGTTCATTGAGGAGCGCCTCGAAATCGGCGCGTGTGGGGTTGGCAAGGGTTGCCATAGGTTCAGGGTTCCTGTTCACATTTGCTTCCGGCCACCGGTTTTTCCGGGGTCTTTCTCCGCCTCCCGCACCATTGCGGGGCCAGCGGGGCAAGAGGGCCGCTACCGCGCGGGGCCGAATGCCGTCACGCGGGCTCCTTCAATCGACAGATTGCGAGAACGGCCGCGCGCCTAGGCGAAAACGGTCAGGAATGCAAGCGTCTTGAACGTGAAGTGCGGCACACGCGACATCGTCCAGAGGCAGAAAGGCGACCATTCAGTAGGGCTTTGTGCAGGGAGCGGAACAGCCGACGGCATAGGTTATCCGACCAACCAAGCGAACCTGCCAGCTTCAGAAACCAAGGGTTTGCAAACTCGCAAATCATGCCAGACGCGTCGCCACTCGCACCATCAGTTCCATGCGTTCGTGGAAGATCGCCACAACAAGGGAAGGGGCATCGTCACGTGGGAGGCAAAAAATGAAGTGATGCTGGCAGCGGACCATCCGCAAATCCGGATAGAGCGTGGACATGTCTTTGAAAATGCCACGCGCTTTGGTAAGATTTTCGATACAGGTTTGCAGCTTGACGACATAACGGCGTGTCTGCATGTCGCCCCATTGCTGACGCGTGTAGCGGATAATCTCGCGCAGATCGGCTTCCGCCTCGGAGGTCAGCACATAGCTGGTGCTCAAGCGGGGCCATCCTTGTTCAGTTCTTCGTCGAGAATGGTATCGATCCCCCTGGCGGAGCTTTCAGCAGACAAGCCTGCGTCAATCCGTTGGCCGAGCAGAGTCTTGAGTTCCAGCCATGCCGCGTTATCACCGGCATCGGCGGGGAACAGTCGCTCGATAGTATATTGCTTGATCGTCTTTCCCTGAATGGCAGCCAGGGCCTTCAGGCTCTGGTGCTGCTGATCGGTGATGTCGATGGTCAGGCGGCTCATAGTCAACCTCGCTTGTCTGTGCATCCCCACATTACCACAAATGTGCGTTTGTGGTAACCCACCTTCACCGCGCTGCTGCCCTGTGCATCCTGACCGCCTCAATTGCTTCGGCGATGGCGCGCTCGCGGTTCATTCCCGTTGTGTCGATGACCAAAGCATCGGCAGCGGCCCTGAGCGGCGCGTCCTTGCGGCTGATGTCGCGGTCATCGCGGGCAACGATGTCGCGCTCTATTTCGGCGAGCGGGATATCGATTTCACGCCCGATGTCTCCGGCGGTCATCTCCAGCCAGCGGCGCCTGGCGCGCGCCTGCACGCTGGCGGTGATAAACAGCTTCACATCGGCATCTGGCGCAATCACCGTGCCGATGTCACGCCCGTCGAGCACCGCGCCGGCCGGCTGCATGGCAAAGGCGCGCTGGCGTGCGTAGAGCGCCTGTCGCACTGCCGGGTGGATCGAGACTCGGCTGGCCAGCCCGCCGCTTTCCTCGCTGCGCAGTTCGGGGTCATCGAGCAGCGCATCGGGAAACGAGCAGGCGGCTAGCGCGTCTTCCGCGCAGTCAGGATCACCGCCGTCAAGCGCCACCTGTCGCCCCACAGCGCGGTAGAGCAGCCCGGTATCGAGGTGCGGGAGGCCAAAGTGGGCGGCCAGCGCCTTGGCGATCGTACCCTTGCCGCTGGCGGTCGGCCCATCGACGGCAATGATCATGCGCTTGCTTCTTCGATGAGGGTGATGAAGCCTGGAAAGCTGGTGGCGATGGGGCTGGTATCGTCCACCTCCACGCCATCGCGGCTGGCCAACCCCGCCACCGCCATCGCCATGGCGATGCGGTGGTCGAGATGCGTCTTGGTGCGACTGTTGGAACTGCCGCGAAGCGGTGCGCCGCCGGTGCCCTCGACGATCAGTCCGTCCTCGGTTTCGGTCACCCGTGCGCCTGCTCCGGTCAGAGCGGCTGCCATAGCGGAGAGGCGGTCGCTCTCCTTGACCCGCAGTTCCTCCAGCCCGCTGGTTCGCGTCGTCCCCTGCGCCAGCGCGGCAGCGACGAACAGCACGGGAAACTCGTCGATCATACTGGGTGCGATCGCGGGATCGACTTCGATGCCGGTCAGCAGCGAATGCTGCACTCGCAGATCCGCCACCGGCTCGCCGCCCACATCGCGCCGGCGCAGTTCCTCAATGCTGCCGCCCATCTGGCGCAACACTTCGATCAGCCCGGCGCGCGTGGGGTTGAGCCCGACATTCTCGATCAGCAAGTCGCTGCCCGGAACGATCAGCGCGGCGACTACAAAGAAGGCGGCGGACGAGGGATCGCCGGGTACCTCGATGGTCTGAGGCTTCAGTTCGACCCCGCCGCGAATTTGGATCATTCGCTCGCCCGCAACCTGTTCGACCCGGATGTCGGCTCCGAAGCCCTTGAGCATCCGCTCCGAATGGTCGCGTGTGGGCACCGGCTCGATTACCGTCGTCACGCCCGGGGTGTTGAGTCCGGCGAGCAGGACCGCGCTTTTTACCTGCGCGCTCGCCACGGGCAGGCGGTAGGTGATCGGCACCGCAGGCAGCGCGCCGCGCATCATCAGTGGCAAGGTGCCGCCAGCCGAAGCGTCAAAACTTGCGCCCATTTGCGCCAGCGGCTCGATCACCCGGCCCATCGGGCGCTTCGACAAGCTGGCATCGCCGGTGAAGCAGGCGCTGATTGCGTGGCTGGCGACAAGGCCCACCAGCAGGCGAGTGCTGGTGCCGCTGTTGCCCATGTCGAGCGCGCCTACGGGTTGCAGCAGTCCGCCCACGCCCACACCATGGATGCACCATTCATCGCCCAGCTTTTCGATTTGGGCGCCCATGGCGCGCCCACCGTCGCCGCTGGCGGCGGCGGGAATCTTTTCAATCGTCGCGCCAAAGGCGCGAAGGGCAGCGGCTGTGGCCATGACGTCCTCCCCCTCAAGCAGGCCCCGAACGCGTGTTTCACCAACCGCCAATGCGCCGAACATGATCGAACGATGGCTGATCGACTTGTCGCCGGGAATGCGCAATCTGCCCTTCAGTGGACCTGAATGGCAAAAGCGTCTCGGAGAAGGCGTATTCGACAATGCTTGACCCCGGCAAAAAATATGGCAAATGCGCGCGGGCTTTTGACAGTGCCTTTGCCCTATGGCAAGGCGCGCGCGAATTTGCATCCGGACCTGTCCGGTTCCGTATATTTTTGTACGATTTCGCTCACCAGCCTGGTGGGCAGCTTTGAGGATTTTACGATGGCCAAGCCAGAATGGGGCACCAAACGTTCCTGCCCCAAATGCGGGGAACGCTTTTACGATCTGGGCAAGGATGAGCCAGTGAGCTGCATCGAATGTGGCGAACAGTGGTATCCC
>PNJY01000151.1 GCA_013822125.1 Erythrobacter sp.
TCTCACTCCCCTCCCGCTTGCGGGAGGGGCTGGGGGTGGGCCTGTGACTGACCTCCCCCCCCTGCGCGAGGTGATTGCCCGGCACGGTCTCAGCGCTTCGAAGGCGCTGGGGCAGAACTTCCTGTTCGATGCGCAGTTGCTTGACCGGATTGCGGCGATACCGGGCGATCTTGCGGGCCAGCAGGTGCTGGAAATTGGCCCCGGCCCCGGCGGGCTGACGCGCGCGCTGCTGAAGGCGGGGGCGATTGTCACCGCAATCGAAATGGACCGCCGCTGTCTGCCGGCGCTGGCTGAATTGGCGGATGCCTATCCCGGCCAGCTGCGCGTGATCGAGGGCGACGCGATGAAGATCGATCATGGCATCGTCGGCCCGTTCCACATCGTCGCCAACCTGCCCTACAATGTCGGCACTGCGCTGTTCGTGCGCTGGCTTGGGGGAGAAACGTGGCCGCCGCAATGGCAATCGCTGACGCTGATGTTCCAGCAGGAAGTGGCCGAGCGGATCGTCGCCGCGCCGGGAAGCGGGGCCTTTGGCCGGTTGGCGGTGCTGGCGCAGTGGCGCAGCGACGCGAAGCTGGCAATGAAGGTCCACCGCAGCGCCTTCACCCCGCCGCCCAAGGTGATGAGCGCGGTGGTGCACATCACCCCTCGTGAGGCGCCCGGGGGCGTGTCGGCCCGGATGCTCGAACGGGTGACCGAAGCCGCGTTCGGCCAACGGCGCAAGATGCTGCGCCAGAGCCTGAAGGGCGTGCCCGGCGCGCTCGCGGCGCTCGAGACGCTGGGGATCGATCCGCAGCGCCGCGCCGAAACGCTGAGCGTCGACGAGTTCGTGGCGATCGCGCGGGTGCTCAGCCCGCCTTCCTGACCTTTCGCCAGTAGTGCAGCAGCGGTTCTGTATAGCCTGAAGGCTGTTCTACGCCGTTGAACACCAGATCGCAGGCCGCGCGGAAGGCCGGGCCGTCCTCGTTGCCCACCAGCGCAGTGTAGAGAGGATCGCCCGCGTTCTGGGCATCGACCTTGGCCGCCATTCGGCGCAGCGCCTCCATCACTTGCTCGTGCATGCAAACGCCATGGAGCAGCCAGTTGGCCATGTGCTGACTGGAGATGCGCAGCGTCGCGCGGTCTTCCATCAGGCCGATATCATTGATGTCGGGCACCTTGGAACAGCCCACCCCCTGATCGATCCAGCGCACCACATAGCCGAGCAACCCTTGCGCATTATTGTCGAGCTCTTCGCGAATCTCGGCGTCGGACCAGTTGGTGCCTTCCGCGAGCGGAATAGCCAGCAAATCGCCCAGCGGTGGCACTTCGCCCAGCCCCTGCTGCACTTCGAATACGTCACACTGGTGGTAATGCAGCGCGTGGAGCGTGGCGGCGGTGGGCGACGGTACCCAGGCGGTGTTCGCGCCTGCCTTCAGATGCCCGATCTTTTCGGCCATCATCTGCTTCATCAGGTCGGGCGCGGCCCACATGCCCTTGCCGATCTGCGCGCGGCCCGAAAGCCCATGCCTGAGCCCGATGCCGACGTTGCGTTTCTCATAGGCGGCCAGCCACTTCGACGTCTTCATAGCGCCCTTGCGGATCATCGGCCCGGCCTGCATCGAGGTGTGGATCTCGTCGCCCGTGCGGTCGAGGAAGCCGGTGTTGATGAACACGATCCGGTCCTTCACCGCCGCAATGCAAGCGCCAAGATTGGCCGAGGTGCGGCGCTCCTCGTCCATCACGCCCACTTTGACCGTGTGGCGCGGCAGTCCGAGCAGGTCCTCCACCGCATCGAACAGGTCGTTGGTGAAGGCGCATTCCTGCGGCCCGTGCATCTTGGGCTTGACGATGTAGATGCTGCCCGTCTTCGAATTGCGGAAGCGGCCATGGCCTTCAACATCGAGCGCGCCGATGGCCGAAGTGAAAACCGCATCCATGATCCCTTCGGGCACTTCGCCGCCGTCGGGCAAGCGGATCGCAGGATTGGTCATCAGATGGCCGACATTGCGCACAAACAGCAGGCTGCGTCCTGGCAGGCTGTGCGTAGCGCCGTCGGGCCCGGTGCAGGTCTTGTCGTCTGCGAGCCGCCGGGTCATCTGCCGCCCGCCCTTCTCGAAGCTGTCTTCCAGATCGCCGCGGATCACGCCCAACCAGTTGGCATAGGCGACGAGCTTGTCTGCCGCATCGACCGCCGCGATGGAATCCTCAAGATCGCAGATGGTGGTGAGCGCGGCTTCGCAGACGATGTCGGCAATCCCGGCCTTGTCGGTCTTGCCCACGGGATGTTCGCGATCGAACACCACCTCGATGTGCAGGCCGTTGTTGCGGAACAGCAGGCCCTTGTCGGTACGTCCGACATACTGGTTTTCGTCCTGCAACTTTCCGTCATGCTCGTCGGCCAGATCGGCCCAGCTTTGGCCGACCAGCGGCAAGGCGGAATCGAGGAACTCACGCCCGCGCGCGATCACGGCATCGCCGCGCGCCTTGTCATAACCGCCGGGCCGTGGAGGCGGCGCGTCGAGCGCATCGGTGCCATAGAGCGCGTCGTAGAGGCTGCCCCAGCGGGCATTGGCGGCGTTGAGCAGGAAGCGCGCGTTGAGCACCGGCACGACCAGCTGCGGCCCGGCCATGGTTGCAATCTCGGGATCGACATTGACCGTGCCAATCGTGAAATCGCCCGGTTCGGGCACGAGATAGCCGATCTCACGCAGGAATGACTGATAGTCCTGGCTGGCGACCGGCTGGCCGCGTCGCGTAATGTGCCAGGCGTCGATCTGCGCCTGCAATTCGTCGCGCCGGGCCAGCAGCGCGCGGTTGAGCGGCACAAGATCGGCCAGCAGCGCGGCGAACCCCTGCCAGAAGGCACCCAAATCGCGCCCTAGCGGGGTCAGAACTTCGCTGTCGAGAAATTCAGCCAGCTTCCGGTCGATTTCGATCCCGGCACGGGTAACAAATTCGCTCACATCTTCCTCGCATGTCTGGACGGGCCACCCGGCGGGAGGCCTCAAGCAAATCGACTATTCCGGGGAGGAATGGAGCAGGATATGGCTAATCCCATTGTGCATTGCAACAAGGAATGCCCCGGAAGCCCCGAACGAAGCGCTTGGCCTTGGCATGAGGCGCGGCTAGAGCGGTTTCGGATGAAACAATCGCCTGCCTCCACTGCCTTGCTCGATCGGATCAATGCCGACGCCATGCTGCGTCAGGTGCAGGATTGGAGCGCGATCAACACCGGCACCGCCAATCTGGTCGGGCTGGCGGTGCAGGCGCGTGCGCTGGCGGATGCCTTCGCGATGCTGCCCGGAGAGGTCGAACTGGTCGATCCGGCACCGGTCACCGCAATCGATGCGGCGGGGAATGAGTTCGCAAGGCCGCATGGCCAACATCTGGTGCTGCGCGTGCGCCCGCAGGCGGGCCGCCGGGTTCTACTCACCGGGCACATGGACACGGTGTTCCCCGAAGATCACCCGTTCCAGCGGACCCGCTGGCTGGAAGAGGGCGTCCTCAATGGGCCGGGCGTCGCCGACATGAAGGGCGGCATTGCGGTGATCCTCCACGCGCTCATGGTGTTCGAAGCGAATGCCGATGCAGGCGCGCTGGGCTATGACGTGCTGATCAATTCGGACGAGGAAACCGGATCGCTGGCATCGGCGGGCCTGATTGCCGAGCTGGCACGCGGCAAGCTGGCGGCGCTCACGTTCGAACCCTCCGCGCTGCCCGATGGCACGCTGGCGCATGCGCGTGGCGGCAGCGGCAACTACTCGGTGACATTGAGGGGCCGCTCCGCGCATGCAGGGCGCAATCCCCAGGACGGGCGCAACGCAGTGGTCGCCGCCGCCGATCTGGTGCTGCGGCTCAAGCGGTATCAGAACGACAATATCAGCGTGAACCCGGCGCGGATCGACGGCGGTTCGGGCAACAATGTCGTCCCCGATCTGGCGATAGTGCGTCTCAACGTGCGCCCGCGCACGATCGCGGCGGGGCAGGCCTTCGACGCGGCGCTGGCTGAAATGACGGCCGCAATCGCGTGTGAGCATGAAGTTGCCGCGCATGTCAACGGCGGCGTAACCCGCCCGCCAAAGCCCGTCGATGCCGCCGCGCAGCGCCTGTTCGATCTGGTCCGCCAATGCGGCGAGGAACTGGGGCAGATTATCCGCTGGCAATCGTCTGGCGGGGTGTGCGATGGCAACAATATCGCAGCCTGCGGCGTGCCCGTGGTCGATACCATGGGAGTGCGCGGCGGCGCGATCCATTCCGCCGACGAATACCTCATCACCGCTTCGCTCGCCGAACGCGCGGCGCTATCGGCGCTGGTGCTCGGCCGGATAGCCGCAGGAGACTTCACTTGACCTTCCGCCTGCGCGCAGCGCGCACCGACGATCTCGAATCGCTCTATGAAATGGCGAAGCTGACCGGCGGCGGTTTCACCAACCTGCCTGCCGATCGCAATTCGCTGGCCGCCAAGCTCGACCGCGCGAGCACTTCCTTCGCCAATGATGCCGATGGCCTGCGGGACGAGCAGTTCGTTCTGGTGCTGGAGAATGCCGAGACCGGCGCGGTGCGCGGCACCTGCCAATTGATGACGCAGGTGGGCCAGCGCTGGCCGTTCTATTCCTATCGCCTGACCACGCTGACGCAGCACAGCGAGGAGCTTGACCGCACCGTACGCGCCGAGCTGCTCAGCCTCGTCACCGATCTC
>PNJY01000152.1 GCA_013822125.1 Erythrobacter sp.
TATTTGACCACGAAGGTGCGCCCGGCATAGCGCTGGAAATAGGGCAGCGCCTCGATCAGCACTTCGGCCTTGGCGAGCATGGCCTTGTCGAATGTCGGACTCATCGCTTGTCTCCTGCGAGCCGGTCGGCGCCCCGGCGCTTAGACGCTTGCTGCCGCGCTGCAAAGACCGCACTTGTTGTGGCATTTGCTATACGCGATGTGTAACCTGCCCTGCCCGATGCGCGAATTGGGCAAGCAGCGGCGGTGATTACCGCATATGGGTTATCAGGAACGGAGATGTTTGATGGGTTCGATCACCAACAAGGGCGGCTTTGCACTCGCCATTGCGGCGGGCCTTGCCGTCGCAGCATGCTCGCAAGGCGCTGAAGAGGCTGCGGATGATGCCGTGGCAGCCGACACCACCAGTGTTGCTGGCGAAGCGACCGCAGTCGCCGAAGCCGGCGAGAAGGAAAAGTGCTATGGCGTCGCATTGGCAGGCAAGAACGATTGCGCCGCCGGCCCCGGCACCAGCTGCGCGGGAACCAGCACCACCGATTATCAGGGCAATGCCTGGACCTATGTCGACAAGGGAACGTGCCTGACCATCGAAACGCCCAATGGCAAGGGTTCGCTCGAAGCTATCACTGCCTGATTTCGAGCCAGACTATCGCGTGATCAGCGCGTGAAACGGGCCGTGGGAGCAATCCTGCGGCCCGCCTATTTTGCGCCTGCGCCATAACGCTCCGCATGCAGGTGTTCGACCATGGTGGCGAACTGGGAATAGGGCGCCGGATTGGCCAGATTGCCTGCAGCCCGTTCGCGCGAGGCGGCGCGCGCCATCGGATTGGCGGTGATTCCCGTCCCCTCTACCAGCCGGTTCATCAGGTTGAACAGCGCGGTAACCGACACGCAAGTGAACAGCGCCTCCTCGCTCCAGCCCGCAGCATAAACCGCTTGCGCCAGCCCTTCGCTGGCCATGGCCGGGCTTTGGGTCAGCACGCGGGCATATTCGAGCAGCGGCAGCAGCCTGGGATCGACTCCGGCGGCGGCAGGATCGGCCACAAGCTTCTCGAAAACGTCGGGATCGATGCCGTGCAATTCGGCATAGATACGGTGTGAACCGTGGCAGAAGCTGCACTGGTTGAGACCCGAGACGTAGGCAGCGATCAGCTCGCGCTCGGCCACGCTCAGCTCCGATGGGCCGCGCAGGATGGCATCGTGATAGTTGCACAGCGCGGCAAAGCCCTGCGGATAGCGCGCCAGAACGTCGAGCATTTCGGGATTTTCGGGAAGCGATGGCAGCTTTGACATGTGCGACCCTTATGTTTCAGGGGCGCGCTGTAAAAGACGATACCGTATGCGGCAAGCACGGCGGCGAGCCTCGTTTCCGGGGGAGGCAGAGGCGCGGGGCGCCCCACGATGGGCCGCGTCACCCGGAAATCCGAATGACGCGGCCCGGCCGGCGAATGGGGTTAGGGGTAATCGCCGGCATTGCCCGGTAGCAAGCGCTGCCGGACGGGGTAGCAGCCCGCCGTCAGGCGGCGGGCGTCCAGGCGCGACACGCGAAGGCGCGCAGCGCCTCGAGCCTGGCATCTGAAACCGACCTGCCGTCGCGGATGGCATCGGTCACCTCGGTCGGCACCTTGGTCATCATGTCGCCCATGAAGCTGTGCACAAAGGCAAGGTGGTCTTGAAAACGTCAGGCATCGGTATTCCTTATTGCGTAGATCGTTGGTTCAATGGAATGATCGTTCCATATTCGGCAAAAATCTGGCTGACTCAGGTGAGCGAATTGAGCACTCCGTCGCGCACGCCGCCCAGATAGTCCTCCTCGGGGCGGCTCCTGATCATCACCAGCAGGCCGAGCATCGCCGCAAGCGCGTGGTGCGCTGCCTGCCCTGCGTCGAGCTGCATATTGAATTCGCCCGATTGCTGGCCCTTGCGAATCATGGCAAGGAAGAAAGCTTCGATCTCGTCCTCCGCGGCGTTGACAAGTTCGGCGATTTCGCTGTCATGCGCGGCCAGTTCGAGCGCCGAATTGACCATGAAACAGCCCCAATTGCCCTGCGGTTCGCGCGATTGGGAAATGAACTTGTCGAACAACCCGGCTATCGCCTGCGCCGCTGTATCCGCCTGCGCGAGATCGGCCAGCATGCGGCCGCGGACTTCGCCACCGTACTTGCGCAGGCTGGCGAGGAACAGTTCGCGCTTGTCGCCGTAGGTAGCATAGAGGCTGGCCCGGTTGACGCCGGTGGCATCGACCAGATCCTGCATCGAGGTCGCTTCGAACCCATGCGACCAGAAGGTCTGCATGGCGCGCGTCAGCACCTCGTCAACATCGAATCGCTTTTCCCACGGCATGCGTGGGCCTATAGAATGTCTGGAACGATCGGTAAAGACATTCTCTTGCCGATGGATTCAGGGGGCGTGGTTCGACCGCTGCCGGTTCAGGCCATCGTGCTCGATCGCATCCTATCGCTTGCGGACGAACTCCGCGCGCAGCACCAGCCCCTTGATGCCGGGGTATTTGCAGTCGATCTCCTGCGCATCGCCGGTCAGGCGGATCGAGGGGATGAGCGTGCCGCGCTTGAGCGTCTGCCCTGCGCCCTTGACCTCAAGATCCTTGATCAGCGTCACCTGATCGCCATCGGAAAGCAGATTGCCCACCGCATCGCGCACCTCGACGGCACCGGCGGCGGCCCGCCTTGTCGCAAGCTCGCTCGCGGGCATCCATTCGCCGCTTTCATCGTCATAGACATATTCTTCGTCATCGCCCACCATGACCAAGGCTCCTTTCTCCGCCGCCATGGCAGTTTCGCGCGCCATTGGCGAGAGCGGATCGGGCACGGCAGCGCGGCTGCCGGAATGGACTTCGTTCCGCCTTATCTGTACCTGTTTGCATCGGGGTCGCCTTCAACTGGGGGAGGGTTGATCGTGGCATTCATCCTGAAGAAACTGTCGCGGCGTGGTTTTGTCGGCGGCGCGCTGATCGGCGCAGTTGCGGCCAAGGCAGCACTGGCACAAACGGTAACCGCGGAATCGCCGCTTGGGCCGTTTTTCCCGACCGGCTATCGCGGTGAAACTGACGCCGATCTGACGCGCATCGCCGGACATGCGCAGCGCGCCAAGGGGCAGGTCATAGAGGTAAACGGACGCGTGCTCGATCGCCACGGACAGCCGATCAGCGGTGCCCGGCTCGACATCTGGCAGGCCAATGCAGCAGGCCGCTATTCCCACCCTGAGGACCCGGCAATCATGCCGCTCGATCCCGATTTCCAGGGCTATGCCTCGATCCATACCGGCAGCGACGGCAGCTGGAAGCTGACCACGATCAAGCCTGGCAGCTATGATTCGCCGATCGGCACCCGCACCCCGCACATCCACCTGGACGTGAACGGTGTGAAATCGCGCAACATCCTGCAGATGTATTTCCCCGAAGACGAAGCGCTGAACCGCAAGGACATGCTGTATAACGCACTGGGAGATTCTGCACCGACCAGCGTGGCGAGAGCGCTGGGCGACCATCGCTACGACTGGGACATCGTCCTGATCGAGGGGTGATGGCAATCCGCGCACGGCTTGGGTATCACCGCCGCTGGAATACATCTGGCGCGGAGGAACTACGATGCCCCCAACTGGCCGATCGCTGGCAACAGCACTTGCCCTCGCGCTCCTGCCGGGGCTTGCGGGCTGCGGCGATGCGAGCGACCCGGAACCGGGTGAAGTGCCGGTGTTCGGCGGCATCGGCGAAGACGAAACGATTGCCGCGCTGGGCACCGAACCGTTCTGGAACGCACGAATTGAGGGCGCTCAGCTCACCTACTCCACTCCCGACGATATCGATGGGCGGGCAGTCACGGTCAGCCGTTTCGCCGGGAATGGCGGGCTGGGCATCTCGGGCACACTCGACGGTGCGCCGCTGCAACTGGCGATTACGCCGGGTTCGTGCAGCGACGGGATGAGCGACCGGACATATCCCTACACCGCCACGCTGGCGATCGGCGACGTGGTATCGCCTGGCTGCGCCTATACCGATGGCCAGGCGTTTTCGGGTGGGGAAGGTCCCTGAGCGCACGCGCGCCGTCCGCAGTTTGCCCGGCAGCCTCGCGCGAATTGATCCTGGTCAATGATGGCTTCCCGCCACAGCTTAGGGATGCGAATCGGGAAGGAGCGCCATGTCATGGACCAGATGCACCCTGTCGCCGCCAAGGCTGATGCCGCGCCGCCGCATTTCGACGTGCTGATCGTGGGCGCTGGCATATCGGGCGTGGGCAGCGCCTGGCATCTCCAGCAGCAATGCCCATGGGCAAGCTATGCCATCCTCGAGATGAAGGACACATTCGGGGGCACCTGGGAAACGCACAAGTACCCCGGCGTGCGCTCGGACAGCGATCTTTACACCTTCGGCTATCGCTTCAAGCCGTGGATCGGCGCGCCGATCGCTTCGGCCGAGGAAATCCTCAAATACATGGGCGAGGTGATCGACGAGAACGGCATAGGCCCGCACATCCGCTATGGCCACCGCATCACAAGTTGCGCCTTTTCGCGGACAAGCAATCGCTGGACCGTGGAGGCAGTGCGCAGTGCGGACGGTGCGGCGCAAACCTTCACCTGCGGCTTCCTGTGGATGTGCCAGGGCTATTA
>PNJY01000153.1 GCA_013822125.1 Erythrobacter sp.
ATGCGCCAGCGCCATTTCACAGACCTCATGTGAAAATCCGGTTGTCTCTGACGCCCAGTCGCGGAAGGTCGAGCGAAAGCCGTGGACGGTGACATCCGACTTCATGCGACGCAGCAACATCATCATGGCCATCGATGACAACGGACCCTCGGGCTTGGGGCCCGGGAAAAGATAAGGGCCCCGGCCAAGAGCCGCCATCGCTTCCACAATCTCGATTGCGTGAGGTGACAATGGCACGCGATGTTCGCGGCCTGCCTTCATCCGTGCGGCAGGGATGGTCCAGACCTTCTTTTCGAGATCGACCTCGTCAGCTTGGGCACCGAGGACCTCACCTGAGCGGGCGGCGGTTAGGATCAGAAACTCAAGCGCTCTGGCGGCTACCGCCTCCCGATCAAGCAAATCGGCAAAGAATGCGGGTAGCTCTTCATAGGCTAGCGCTTTGTGATGTCCTCGCGATAGTCGCTGGCGCTTGGGTAGCAGCTGATCAAGGTGCCCACGCCATCGTGCCGGGTTCTCGCCCGATCGATGGCCGCGCGCCTTGGCAGCATCCAGAACATTCTCGATCCGGCCGCGCAGCCGCTCGGCAGTTTCTGGAGTACGCTGCCACAGCGGCTGCAGCACTTTGAGAACATCCTTGGTCGCGATCTCATCCACGGGCATGGCACGGATCGGCTCTGCGTATTTGGTCAGCGTCATGGTCCATTGCGCTGCATGTTTGGCGTTGCGCCATGACGGACGCATTGCTTCGACATAGGCATCGGCGCTCTGGCCGAAGGTCGGCACGCTCTCATCTTTTGCGCGTTCGGCTTTGGGATCGCCGCCGCTGGCGAGCAGCGCGCGCAGCGCTGCGGCTTCTGCGCGGGCCTTGGCCAGTGACAGATCACGTGCGCTGCCAAGCCCCAGCTCGGTTCGCTTGCCCGCGCGCGTGTACATGAAGATCCAGCGCCGACGACCGCTGTCATCGACGAACAGATAAAGTCCGCCGCCATCAGCATGCCGTCCCGGCACCTTGAGCTTCGCGACCTGTGTGGCGCTCAGCTTGTTCAGTGTTCTTGATCCCATATCGCCGTTCCTCGGTCCCACTTCCGGTCCCACTTTCGGTCCCACTTTGTGTGTGAGATTGAGCGGGATGAAACGATAAGACATGGAACGCGAAAATGGAATAATTTATTATTGTTGCTATAGAAAATGAGATCCTTTGGGTGGATTTGGTGCAATATGAAACAGGCTCATTCGCGGACTCCGTCTCCGCCACCGGCCTATTTGAAGCGCGAATCTTTCCGCTCAGGCGGAACCTGTCCCCTTGACCGCATCAACCATAGCAGGCCTCATCAACCTGCGGTCTTGGTTCGCTGTTCGAGCGGGAGCGCCAGCACGTCGTGATGGCGGGCAGCAATCAGCGGGGACAGGCCCTGATTGGCTCCGATGTCGAGGAACAGGGAGCGATCATCGGCACGCCATAGGCCGTGGCGACCGCGCTCGGGTTCTGCATTGGTTGCAGCCTTGCGGCAAGCCGATGGACATGGCGCGTCGTCCGGGCGCGCAGGACCCGCAGATGGCGCCAAGCCAGAAAGTCGCGGGCCATGGGCAGAACCGATCGGCGGTCAGGGCAGCGGCAGGGGTTACCGGCTCCAATCGGGATCTCCCGGCGACGATGGGATTGAGAGGGGCCGGCGCTATTCGGCCGGCTGGCACGCGCCGTGCGGACGCGGAGCGGGCCCGCCGCGCAGACGGCGGCGCAGGGAAAAGAAGATCACCGCTGCGCCGATCAGCGGGAGGTAGAAGAACAGCAGCCGCCACATGCTCATCGCCGGCAGCAGCACGGCGCGCTCCACAAAGGGCGCGAACAGCAGCAGGAAACCGGCCTCCGCTCCGCCCACGCCGCCCGGCGAAGGTATGACCGAACTGATCGACTGCACCAGATATTGCAGCAGCCAGAACAGCGCCGGTTGCCATGAGGTACCAAAGGCCGCGAGCACCAGCCCGGCAATCGAGAAACGCACGCTCCATTGCACAAGGGCGAGGCCCATACTGAGCAGGGCCACCGCCTTGCCCCGGCGAAGCAGTGCCCCCCAATCGCGTGCCACCATTGTCAGCGACAGCCGCACGCGCCGCCAAAGCCCGCTCAGCGCGGCGCGAACCCGCAGGCTCAGCACCCCTGCCCGTATGAGCGCGCCGACCACCACGAACACGGCAAGGGCCCCGGCCAGAATAATGGCACCGACCTGCAGGCTCTGTGCGGCGTGGAGCGCGAAATCCGGGTCGGCCGCAAGGACGTCGCGCATCGCGAAGCCGGTCAGGGTCGCTGCCAGCGCGGCGAGGCCAAACAGGCTCAGCGCGTCTTCGGCAGCCTGGAACGAAATCAGGGAGACGGCCCGCCTTATCTCAATCCCTTCGCCGACCAGGAACAGCACCTTGATCGGCATGCCGCCCACAGCCGAGGGCGTGACCGAATTGGCAAGGATGGTGCCCGTTATCACCCGCAAGGACCCGCCAAACCCGAGGTCGAGCCCGAGGAAGCGGCTCGTGATCGCAAACCGCAGGGCATTGGCCAGCATAGGCACGAACACGAGCACCCCGGCCAGCGCGAGCATGTGGGGGGCGACCAGCCGCTCGGCCAGATCGATCGCGCCGAGCGACCAGACCAGAACGGCGATATTGACCAGCGCAAGGACCGGCAGCAGCCACAGCGCAAGGCCGAGCGTGCGGCGCGGCAATGCACCAAGATGCAGCCCCAGCGCATCGCGCCGGGACGCAGCCTCGTGTGTGGATTGAGGGGGATCGGGCAGCGTCAAGTAATGTCCAGCGCCCGTCTTGCAGGAATGCCCCAGCCCTTGGCCCGGCGTGCGTCGCGGGCGGCAAGCGCGGCGGCGTATTCTACCTTGATCAGCTGTTCGAAGGTCTGCTCCCAGCGGTTGTTCGCATTGGCCAAGGCGAGGCTGCGACGACGCGCATCAGCATAGTCGCCACGCCACAGGTCTGCAACATTGGCAGCCATCGCCGCCGCATCGTCCACCGGACCAAGCCGGCCGGTGCCTTCGGGCACGCGGTCGATCATCGCGCCGCTTGCCACCCCGACCACGGGCAGCCCCGAGGCCTGCGCTTCCAGCACCGAAATCCCGAACGTCTCGTTGGCCATGCCGGAGACATAGATGTCGCTCGAGGCAAGCGCACGGGCCAGCGCCAGCCGATCGGTCTCAAACCCGGGAAAGGCGATCGGCAGGCCGCGCGCTTCCTCCTGCAATTGCTGACGCAGCTTCCCGTCTCCCAGCAGCACCATCACCGCGCCCAATTCCGGCGGAAGGGCCTTGAACATGCGCACGAGCATGTCGGTGCGCTTCTCGTTATCGATCCGTCCGGCATAGATCAGCAGCGGGCCATCCGTTTCCGGAAGTCCGAGCGCGGTGCGGAAGCCGGGATCGCGGTGTTCGGGCGAAAACTGGGTCAGGTCGACCCCGAGACCAAGCTGGCCGGTATTGGTCTGGCCCAGCCGGTGCAACATGCGCTCGGCATCGCGGCCCAGCGTATACACGCGGTCAAAGCGGTTATAGGTCAGCGCGGCATAGGCATAGGCGATGCCGCGAAAGAAGCTGGCCGGATAATGGCCCGCCAGATCGTTCACCACGCGATAGACGTGGGCATTGGGAAAGTCGGTGCGGTAACCCGCCACCAGCGCGGTATCGGGAAAGCGCCTGCGATGCCGTATCGCGATCCACGGCAACACCCATGGGCACAGGCTTTCGACGATATCGGGCTGGTATTCCCGCAGCAGCGCGAAGACCGCATCATTGCGGCTGATCCAGCGATAATTGGGGCTGCCCCAGACCTGTCCCGAACCGACCTCGGCAAGGATCGTCCGCCCTTCGACTGTGATCCGGTCGTGTGGGCCTGGCACAATCTGTATCAGGCGATGCGCTGTGCGGTCCTGAATGTACCGGCGCTTTTCCTTGAGATAGGTGGAGATACCGCCACCCCCGGTCGGTGACCAGCTTTGCGTAAGGTCACAGATCAGCAGGCTTTCGCTCACGCGGCGCTCCACGATTAGGTTGGCAGGTGCTGTGTCAGCCGGCGGGAGGGCCAGCACGGTAGGTTTGACCCGATTCGGGTCGTGTGTGCGCGGGCTTGATGAAACGCTCGTGATGAAATCGGGTCTGATCAGCGACAGATTTTTGATCGATTTGTTGATTAAGGGTCATGTGAGGATCACAATCGACCTTGTGCCCCTCAAGAGCCCCGCAAGGCTGACGGAGCGTTAACCAGAGTGCGCTACGCCCCCGGGTCTGATCCGAGGAGCGCCTTCATGAGCTTTCAGTCGCCTATCGTCCCGCATGCCGAAACCCTGTGCGCGCCGGTGCCGCCCGCTGCGCCCAGCCTGCCGCAGAACGACACCCATGCCCAGAAGGCCGCACGCGCGGCGCAGCTGGCGGCAAGCCAGCAGGCCTACGTCTGGGACGACCAGGTGGCGACTCTCCCCGGCGTGCCGCTGGCCAAATCGGTGCCGCTCGACAATCTGCCGACGCTGCAATGGTGGGCCCTCTTGATCGGCATCAGCCTCAAGATCGTGCGCAA
>PNJY01000154.1 GCA_013822125.1 Erythrobacter sp.
TGCCAGCGTGCGCTGCGCGAACAGCGTCCAGCCTTCGAACTCGAAGGCCTTGAGCAGCGCGTCATAGCCGCACAGGTAATCGGCGATGCTGAGCTTCGAGTGCGGGTCGAGCGTCACCCAGATAAGCCCGGCGCTTTCATAGACCGGGAACTTGGTCAGGCAGTGCTGGCTCTTGTCGATGGAGCCAAAATCCTTCGAATCCGCCACACCGATCAGGTCGCCGTCGGCCTTGAAGGTCCAGCCGTGATAGCCGCAGGTGAAGCGGCTGGCATTGCCGCAGCCGCTCGCCAGCGGGTTGCCACGATGCGTGCACATGTTGAGGAAGGCGCCCATGCTGCCATCCTTCTGGCGGCTGAGCAGCAGCGGCACGCCGCAAATGTCCATCGCCTTGAAGTCGCCCGGATTGGGCAGCTCGCACGACGGCGCGACCATCAGCGGCAGGCGGCGGAAGATCTGCTTCTTCTCGATTTCGAACAGCGCCGGGTCGGTATAGGCGCTGGCCGGAACGCGGACGATATCGTCGGCATACTCCATCGTGTCGGCCGCTCCGTGGGCGACCAGATTGCGGGTCATTGCGACCAGCGTTTCGCGTGACATTGCCGTTCCTCCCGGTGGGTCTTTTGGCCCTGACCATCCGCCTTGAGGCCAGCGGCGGCAATGCTCACTTTTGGCAGAGCGAGCCACAAACGAAGGGGGCGAGCCGTTGCCGACCCGCCCCCCCGCACTCCCCCTGTTGGAGCGGATCAGAACTTGAAGCTGACTTCCGCAAAGATCTGACGGCCGCGGTTCTGGGTAAGTATCAGGTCGTCGCCAGCAGGCAGCCCATTGCCGTTGATTTCAGCGGCTGCAAATGGCCGACCGCCCGAAGTGATGACGAAGATTTCATCGGTGAGGTTGGTTGCCACCAGCGACAGCTTCCACTTGCCATCGGGGTGGCCAATGGAAATGCTGCTATCCAGCAACCAGAAGCTGGGCTGCACCAAGTCGTTGAGCGTAGATTCGTCAGTAATGTAGCCGTCATTGTAGGCAGCATTGCCTGACAGAAACAGTTCCAGACTGTCGCTGAGCGGGATGGTCCAATCGGCGGCGATATTTCCCGCCCATTCGGGCGCCTGACTTCCTCGTCGACCATTAAGGTCGATATCACCGCCGGCCCCGCCCGGTTGGAGAAACTCGTCGGTGAATTGCGCATCAAGATAAGACAGGTTAGCCGACAGCCGCAGCCCATCGACAGGCGTGCGCCAGCTGGCTTCAACATCGACGCCCTTGGTGGTCAATTCCCCTGCATTGCTGGTGACGAACTGGATGGTGACCGCGTTGAAGTTCTGCACCTGCAAATCGGTGAACACATATTGGTAAACGGTTGCGTTCAGCGTGATGGAGCGATCCGCCCATTGCGACTTGATCCCGATCTCTCCGCCAATGGCCTCCTCTGACTGGAAGATGAGCGAGCTGAAATCGCCGCTCAGGGCAGCCTCGCTCAAGCTGTTGGTAGGCAGCGCCGAGTTGTCGATCCCGCCAGACTTGAACCCGGTTTTGAACGAAGCGAAGATGTTGATGTCCTCATTCACCTGATACTTGAGGGTTGCCTCAGGCGAGAAATTGTCGTCGGCAAAGTTGATCGGGCCAGAGAAGAATCCCGGTGCCACAAACACCGGCCCTTGCAGGAAGGTGTGGACGAATGGCACAGCGATGGTCTGGACCTTCTGTTCATCGGTCCAGCGAATACCGCCCGACAATTCCAGCTTGTCCGTCAGGTCTATCTGCGCGCTGCCGAAGAAGGACAGGGCTTCGGTCTTGGTGGTGTGGGTCTTGTCGTAATCGTAGGTGAAGCCGGTGACCGGATCGGGGGCAACGAACGAAATATTGATCGCATTCTGAGCGGTGTCGAAGACGAAGGTACGGTCCTCGTAAAATGCACCGAGCATGAAGTTGAACGGCCCGTCAAAATCGGACGCGAGACGGACTTCCTGACTGTATTGTTCGAGCTGGTTGATCGGATCAGAACAACCTATGGCGCCGGGGATCCGGGTGCCATTGGGGCCAGGGAAGAACCCTCCGTACGAATAGCAGTCAAAATCGATCGCATCGAGATTGAGCAGGCCGGTCACTGAGGTCAGTGTCAGGCTGTCGGAAAGATCGAGCTCAAATTGCAAGCGCCCAAACCAGATGTCGGTTTCACCAAAGGGCACACCATTGCGTCCGGCCGCGCGCGACGGTGTCGGAACACCGGATGCAAGCTGCGGTGCGGCATCGGGCAGAAAATACCGCTGATCGGTCGTGTCGCAGTTATAGCCGGCTGGGATAACGAGACCGTAGGTCAACGTGGCCGGATTAAGGAACAGGACGTTCGGATCGGCGACACCATTAGGGCCGCAGCCTATTTCTGCAGTTCCGATCGCGCCGTCATTCTCATTCTTGCTGTATTGCACCTTCAGGTTGGCGCGGAACCGGTCGGACGGGTTCCAGTCAAGCGTCAGGCGGCCGATGAAGTCGGTGAGGCCGCGCGCCTGATTGACCGCCGGTGTGCCAGGCTCGAGCAGCTGGAATTCCTCGATGTCGTTGAACTGTCCGGCAATGCGGATGCCCAGCGTGTCGGTGATCGGGCCCGAGATATAGCCCGAGACGAGGTAGCCCTTTTCCTCAAATTCATACGAACCGCGCACGCCGACCTGCCAGGTCGAGGTCGGGTTGGCCGAACGCAGCGAGAGCACACCAGCGGTCGCCGACTTGCCGAAGAACAGCGATTGCGGACCGCGCAGCACGTCGACCTGCTCGACATCGAAGAAGCCAGCTTGGACCAGACGGCTGGTCGATGCGATGATACCGTCATATTCAAACGCCACCGCGGAGTCGAACGCCGCCGAAATGTTCGACGAGCCGACGCCGCGGAGCGAAAGCTGTCCGCCCGAGCCCGATCCGCCGACCTGCACGTTCAGGGTTGGCACGCGGCTGGTGAAATCGGCGACGTTGTCGATATTGTAGCGCTGGAGGGTATCGCCGCCGATCGCGGTGACGGTGACGGGGACTTCCTGGAGCGTTTCGTTCTGGCGGCGGGCCTGGACCACGATCACCGGAATATCGTCATCCGCCTCGGCGCTGTCAGCGGAATCCTGCGCGAAAGCAGCGCTCGGCATCGCGGCAATGCCGCTCAGCGCGGCCCCGCACAGCAACGTGCGGCGCAGGCCGGAGCCGTATGCAACTCGGGCACGAAACATGGTCATGGTCCTCTCTCCCCATCAGGCCGCGGCTTGCCCGCGCACCCTGTTATTCCCCAACCCACAGGCACGTCTCTCCTCGCGCCTTTCGGTATGGGTGAGAGGTGTATGGTCCGGCGTCGTCTGCGCCATCAGCAAAAGCGATAGTGACCGCGCCAAACTGCGACAAAAACGTCACACGCCCGCCTTAAAGCTTGATTCCGTAACGTCATAGCACCGCCCCCCGCCGCCCTCGCGCTTTCGACAGTGGCGGGGGTTCTCCCGCCCGATAGGCTGCTGTCACAGAAAAGAAGGCTTTTGGGAGAGAGCAGATGGCGGGACGGGTAGCGGGCAGGATTGCGCTCGTGACGGGCGGGGCGATGGGGCTGGGCAAGGCCGATTGCGAGGCGCTGGCGCGCGAGGGGGCCAAGGTGATCGTCACCGACCGCGATGCCGAACTCGCGCATCAGGTGGCCGACTCCATCGGCGGCGATGCAATGGCGCTCGATGTCACTAGCGAAGAGCAATGGATCGAGGTGATGCGCGCGGTGCAGGAACGCCACGGCGGGCTCGACATCCTCGTCAACAATGCCGGCAACGTGATCTTCGAAAGCATCGAGGATTGCAGTCTCGCGCACTTCAAGCTGCACTTGGATATCCATGTGGTCGGCACCTTCCTCGGGTGCAAATATGCCGTGCCGCTGATGAAGAACCGCCACGAGAAGGTGGGCGGCGGGGGCTCCTCGATCATCAACATGGCCTCGACCGCGGCGCTGATGGGCTATGGCAACATCCCGGCCTATGCCGCGTGCAAGGCGGGGATCGCGGGGATGACCCGCAGCCTCGCGATCGACTTTCAGGACAAGGGCTACGGCATCCGCGTCAACGCGCTCGCGCCCGGCGGGATCGAGACGCCGATGGTGATGGGCGTCTCGGGCCGCGCCGGGCAGACGCCGATGGAGATCCCCGAAGGCCCGCTGCCGATGGATGCGCTGGGCCATCCCAAGGATGTCGCTGGCTGCGTGCTGTTCCTCGCCTCGGACGAGGCGCGCTTCCTCAACGGGTTGACGATCCCGGTGGACAATGGCCTCTGGGTGAGGCCCCATCACTAAGGGGTCTGCCACCGACGAGGGCAAGCCCGGCGCCTATCGCTGGTATGTGCTCGCACTGCTTACGCTGACGAGCGCGTTCAGCGTTGCCGACCGGCTGGTGTTCGGCATTCTGGTGCAGGACATCAAGGCCGAGTTCCAGCTGTCCGATTTCGAATTGGGGCTGCTGGGCGGCCTTGCCTTTTCGCTGGTCTACGTGCTCGCCGGCTTCCCCGCCGCGCGGCTGG
>PNJY01000155.1 GCA_013822125.1 Erythrobacter sp.
ACAAGGCCGAGCGCGAGGAGCGCACCCGGTCCGAGAACCGCGATAACGCGGGCTATGCCGAAGCCGCGCATTATGGCTGGGCGGGATCGGGCGACGGTTCGCGCAGCGCCGACGAGATGCGTGCACTCGAACTGCTGGGGCTGGAAGCCGATGCCGATTTTACCGCGGTCAAGAAGGCCTGGCGTGAAATGGCGAAGATGGTGCATCCCGACGTCAAACCCGGCGACGCCGCGGCGGCACACGAATTCCAGAAGCTGCAGATCGCCTATGAAGTGCTGCGCCAGGCCGAAGAGCGCCGCGAATGGCGTGGGTGAGGCGGGGCGCGGGCTGATCCGCGCCCCACACAACCGTTACACTTTGGCCAGCGCCTTTTTTGCGTTCGTCAGTCCTTTTCTTGGTTCCACTTCGCCCTGGCAACTCCATAAATGTAGTAGAGGCTAATAACGAACACTATCACGAGAATTAACGCGATAATTGGGAAGCCATTGGCGAGCCGGACGGCCTTATCCCAATGAAGCCAAAGATTAAGCGTCAGAAGCACAATTGGGCCGATGATTAGCAACCACGGAAGCTGTCGGGCTATAGCTTGGTCGGTCGTTTCTCTGCTTCGACGTGGAGCAATCGGATCCCTGCCAAATACGAGCCGCTGTGGAGCAAGACCTTGCCATATAAAGAATACAAGTAACGACAAGACCAATGCCATTGCCCAAAAAATTGCGTTCCACCATTCCCATTCGATAGCTGCATACGCTCCAAGCAGGAGGATAATTGCGGGCGCCAAACCGATAGACGTTAACGACTGCCAGCTCAAAAGCCTTCGAAATTTCACCTTGAGCCCAGCGTATTCGTCGGGCGAAACCCAGTAGCCTTTGCTCCAACGCCAAGGGTAGACAAGGTAACCGTCTTCAAGGCGCTCGAACGTACTTTCGAACAGTTTTTCAGTATCAAAAATTCGCTTAGACATACGCCAGTGCCTGTTCGAAGTCGGCGATCAGATCGTCCGGGTCCTCGATCCCGATCGAAATGCGCACCAGATTGTCGGTGATCCCCAGCGCCTTCTTGCGTTCGTCGGGCACTGAAAGATGCGTCATCGCGGCGGGCAGGCTGGCGAGCGTTTCGGTGCCGCCCAGGCTCACCGCCAGCTTGGCGATGGTGAGGTTGTCGAGGAAGCGGAAGGCTTCTGCCTCGCCGCCCCTGATGAACAGCGAAAAGGTGCTGCCTGCGCCCTTGCAATGACGCCGATAGATGTCCTGCTGGCGCGGATCGGTGATGAAGCCGAGGTAGCCGAGCCCCTCCACCTTGGGATGATCGCGCAGGAAGGCGCAGACCTTGGCGGCGTTTTCTCCAGCACGCTGCATCCGCAGTTCGACCGTCTCGAGGCTTCTCAGCAGCATCCAGGCGGTGTTGGGATCGACGATCCCGCCCATGGTGTTGCGCAGTGCGCGCACCGGGTCCATCCACCGCCTGGCCCCGGCGATGCTGCCCGCGACCAGGTCCGAATGCCCGCCGACATACTTGGTCAGCGAATAGACCACGATGTCGGCCCCGTGCTTCAACGGATGCTGCCACAACGGCCCCAGGAACGTGTTGTCGATGGCGATCGGGCATGACGGATCGAGCACAGCGTCGCGAGCATCGCGCACCGCCTCGACATCGACCAGCGCATTGGTGGGGTTGGCCGGGCTTTCGAGATAGACCATCGCCACTTTGCCGCCCTGTCTGGCGGCATGGTCACGCGCGCGTTCAAGCACTGTGTCGATTTCCTCTCGCGTCGCACCAGCGGGGAAATCGACATAGGTGACGCCGAATTTGCTCAGCACCTTGGCGACGAAGCCCTCGCTCGCGGCATAGAGCGGGCCCGAATGGACGATGACATCGCCCTGCGCGACATAGGCCAGCATCAGGATGCAGATCGCGGTCATCCCGCTTGAAAAGGTCAGCGCATCTTCAGCCCCGTCCCAGATACCGAGGCGATCCTCGAGGATTTCCTGGTTTGGCCCGTTGAAGCGCGAATAGACCAGCCCCTCGGCCCCGCCTGCGCGCTTGCCGGTGATCCCTTCGAAATGGCGCTTGCCCGCTGCCGCGCTTTCAAAGGCGAAAGTGGAGGTAAGGAAGATCGGCGGCTTCAACGATCCTTCGGACAGCAGCGGATCGTAGCCATAGCCCATCATCAGCGTCGATGGCTTGAGCGTGCGACCGCCGATTGTGGTCTTTTCCGGCTTGGGCTTGCGGCGCGGAGTCGGTTTATCGGTGGCGTCGATTGCTTCGGGCACGGTGGCCTCCCTTGAAATGCGGGCGCTGAAGGATTGCCATCGAGGCATGCCCGCAACGCTCCCAGGAAGGCAGGAGCCGATGAAGGCCTTCGGGCCGCCCGTCCCTAACCTCCGCAGGAACGCTTCTGCACCAAAAGCCGATGTTCGATCGGCGCGATTTAACGCGGCATGCGGACTACTTCAATGGATGAATGCTGCCACCACCCACACCGCGCCAACGATCAGGACGATCCCGGCCAGGTCGAGCAGAAATCCGGCGCTGACCATGCGCTGGATGCGGATATGGCCGGTTGCCCAGGCGATTGCATTGGGGCCGGTGCCCGCCGGCAGCATGAAGCCCCAGCTTGCCGCCAGTGCCGCCGGCATGGCGAGCAGAATCGGGTCGGCACCCAGCGCCACGGCGAGCGCGGCAACCACCGGCATGATTGCGCTGGCGGTGGCGACGTTGCTGGCGAATTCGGTGATCAGCACCACCATGCCGACAATCGCGAGCGCGACCAGCGGCAGCGGCACCGATGCAAGCGGCAGCAGCGCTGTGCCCAGCCATTCGGCCAGGCCCGATGCCTGCATCCCCGCCGCCAGCGCCAGCCCGCCGCCGAACATCATGATTACTCCCCACGGCGCGCGGTCGGCCTCCTTCCACACCAGCAATGGCCGCCCCGTTCCGTCGGGCAGCACGAACAGCGCGAGGCCTGCGATGACCGCTATGGTCCCGTCGGTCCAGCTATCCTCGGGCAGCAGGGGCGCAACCAGGAGCTGGCTCATCCACAACAGGAACGTGATCGCGATTACCGGCAGCAGTCGCTTTTCCGCGACCGACCACGGGGCGTGATCGTCAATGGTGGTGCGCGCGGCGGCGATATCGAACGGGTGATCGGCAACGCGCTGCAGCTTCGCGATGATCAGCGCCGCGATGGGTATGCCCAGCAGGACCACGGGCAGGCCATAGGCCATCCATTGGGCAAAGCTGATCTTGACCCCGATCATGTTGTCGAGCAGCGCCACCGCGATGCCATTGGTGGGCGAGCCGACGATCGTGCCGAGCCCGCCGATGCTCGCGGCAAAGGCGATGCCCATGGGCAGGGCCCCTGACAGGCCATCTGTATCGCCCTCGCGCATGCCGCCGCCAGCCAGCACCGCCAGCGCCATGGGCATCATGATGAGCGTGGTCGAGGTGTTGGAAATCAGCATCGAGAGCAGCGCGGCGCTGATCATGAACGCGAGCAGCAGGCGTGCCTGCCCGCCTTTGGCGCCGACCAGCCTGAGGATCGCAAGCGACAGCCGCCGGTGCAGCCCGGTGCGCTCTATTGCCAGCGCGAGGAAGGCGCCGCCCAGCAGCAGGAACAGGATCGGCGCGTAGTAGGCGCTGGCGGTTTCCTTCGCCCCCATTATCCCGGCGAGCGGCAGCACCACGAACGGCAGCAGCGCAGTGGCGGTGAGCGGGATTGCCTCGGTCATCCACCAGGCGGCCATCATCACGACAAGCCCGGCGACCAGCCACGCCGCATCGGGCATTCCGCCGGGAGCGGGAGCGAGAGCGCCGATCGAGAGGGCCAGCGCCCCGATGCCGAGGCCGATACGCTTTGCGGTCATTCGGCAGATCCTCCCCCCAAGGCGCCCGGCGCTGTGTGCTTACTTCGGTGCCAGCACCATCAGCATCTGGCGCCCTTCGAGGCGCGGGAAGGCTTCGACCTTGGCCACTTCCTCGACATCTTCCTGCACCTTCCTGAGCAGATCCATGCCGAGGTGCTGGTGCGCCATTTCGCGCCCGCGAAACCGCAGCGTGATCTTCACCTTGTCGCCATGTTCGAGGAATTTGGTCACGTTGCGCATCTTCACGTCATAATCGTGCGTGTCGATGTTGGGACGCATTTTGATCTCCTTGATCTCCTGCGTCTTTTGCGTCTTGCGTGCGGCGTTGGCCTTCTTCTGGGCCTCGTAGCGATACTTGCCGACATCGAGGAACTTGGCCACTGGCGGATCGGCGTTGGGAGAAACTTCGACGAGGTTCAGGCCGAGCTCGTTGGCCTGCTCCATCGCTTCCTTGGTGTACATGACGCCGAGATTCTCGCCGTTCTCGTCGATCACGCGCACTTTGTCGGATTGAATGAATTCATCGTAGCGTGGGCCGCTCTTGGTAGGCGGGGCCAGCATTCGCCGGGGTGGACGGGCTATGTGTTTTCTCCTGAGACAGCCTGATTCTGTGCGCGCTATGTAA
>PNJY01000156.1 GCA_013822125.1 Erythrobacter sp.
TTGAAATTGCCCCTCACACTCCGACATAGCCAATTCGACACCAGCAAGGGCAAAGGCACCACATGATCGATCTGTTCGGCAACGCAGGCGAAACCTACGGCACGCAGGGGCAATTCACCCGCGATCCGGTGACCGGTGCGCTGGTGCCCGTGGTGGTCGAGCAGACCAGCCGGGGCGAGCGCAGCTTCGACATCTTCAGCCGCCTGCTGCGTGAACGGATCGTCTTCGTCACCGGTCAGGTCGAAGACGGCATGGCCTCGCTGATCACCGCGCAGCTGCTGTTCCTCGAATCCGAGAACCCCTCCAAGCCGATCAGCATGTACATCAACTCGCCCGGCGGGGTGGTGACGGCGGGTCTCGCGATCTTCGACACCATGCAATACATCAAGCCGCGCGTGTCGACCGTGTGCATGGGGCAGGCCGCCAGCATGGGCAGCTTCCTGCTCGCCGCGGGCGAGCCCGGCATGCGCATCGCGCTCCCCAATGCGCGGATCATGATCCACCAGCCTTCGGGCGGGGCGCGCGGGATGGCCTCCGACATCGAGATCCAGGCGCGCGAGATCCTGCGCATCCGCAGCCGCATGAACGATCTCTACGTCAAGTTCACCGGCCGCAGCCTTGAGGAAATCGAAAAGGCGATGGATCGCGACACCTTCCTCGAAGCCGAAGAAGCGCGCGCCTTCGGCCTCGTCGACAAGGTGTTCGAGACCCGGCCCGACAATGAAGAGACCGGCGGCGAGGACGGTTCGGGCGGCGCGCCTGAATAAGGTCTGCCTTCATACGGGCGCCCCGATCCGCCCCCGCTCGGGACAGCTTGCTGCAAAGCGTGGTTTTTCCGCGCTCTGGCGAGGGCAGGCACTATGGTAACACCACGAAATCGCGCACCATGTGTTGATTCATGGGGGCCACGCGATACACTTGACGAATCCGCCCGGGGTGTTCCGGCGCCAAGCGACGCGGATTCGAGGACACAGGAATGACCAAATTGAGCGGATCCGACAGCAAGTCCACCCTCTACTGCAGCTTCTGCGGGAAGTCGCAGCACGAGGTGCGCAAGCTCATCGCCGGCCCCACCGTGTTCATCTGCGATGAATGCGTCGAGCTGTGCAACGACATCATCCGCGAGGAAACCAAGGCGGGGATCGCCGGCAAGAAGGACGGCGAGATCCCCACGCCGATGGACATCTTCACCACCCTGAACGACTACGTGATCGGTCAGGACCGCGCCAAGCGCGTGCTCTCGGTCGCAGTGCACAACCACTACAAGCGGCTCAAGCACTCGGGCAAGGCGGGCGATGTCGAGCTGGCGAAGTCGAACATCCTGCTGGTCGGCCCCACCGGCTCGGGCAAGACCCTGCTCGCCCAGACGCTGGCACGCACCTTCGATGTGCCCTTCACCATGGCCGATGCGACCACGCTGACCGAAGCGGGTTATGTGGGCGAGGATGTGGAGAACATCATCCTCAAGCTGCTGCAATCCTCCGACTACAATGTCGAGAAGGCGCAGCACGGGATCGTCTATATCGACGAGATCGACAAGATCACCCGCAAGGCCGAAAACCCCTCGATCACCCGCGACGTTTCGGGTGAAGGTGTGCAGCAGGCGCTGCTCAAGCTGATGGAAGGCACCACCGCCACCGTGCCGCCGCAGGGCGGGCGCAAGCATCCGCAGCAGGAATTCCTGCAGGTCGACACCACCAACATCCTGTTCATCTGCGGCGGTGCCTTCGCAGGGCTCGACAAGATCATCGCTGATCGCTTGCAGAAGCGCTCGATCGGCTTCGGCGCGCATGTCGCCGATCCGGACAAGCGCCGCGTGGGCGAGCTGCTCGAAAAGTCCGAGCCTGAGGATCTCCTCAAGTTCGGCCTGATCCCCGAATTCGTCGGACGCCTGCCGGTGATCGCCACGCTGCATGATCTCGACATCCCGGCGCTGGTGACGATCCTCAGCGAGCCCAAGAATGCGCTGGTCAAGCAGTACAAGAAGCTGTTCGAGCTCGAGGATGTGGAGCTGACCTTCACCCCTGACGCCCTTCAGGCGATCGCCGAGCGCGCGATCAAGCGCAAGACCGGCGCGCGGGGCTTGCGTTCTATCGTCGAAGGCCTGCTGCTCGACACGATGTTCGACCTGCCCGACATGGAAGGCGTGACCGAAATCGTGCTCGACGCCGATGTGGTCGCGGGCAAGAAGGACCCGATCCGCGTGCATGGCGGTGACGTGGCGAAGAAGGAAGAGGCGGCGTAGGTCGTTTCGCCCCCCTAGTCCCTCCCCGTCCCGCAGGGATGGGGAGGTGGCAGCCCGAAGGGCTGACGGAGGGGGTCTTCTCCCTCACACCTGTCCGGCGACGATCCCCCGGCACATCCGCACCATAGCCTCGGCGATGCCGATGGGGTCGGCCAGCACTTCGCTTGCTGGGATCCGCACCACCCTGATACCCTGCCGCGCGATGAACTCGTCCCGCGCTGCATCCCGCTCCGCCCGGTCGCCCATGTCGTGCGCGATACCGTCGACCTCAAAGCCACACTTCGCCGCTGCGCAGTAAAAGTCGAGCACGAACCGGCCGACGGGATGCTGGCGGCGAAACTTCATTCCGCCGGCCTTGGCGCGCAACTCGCGCCACAAGAGCCCCTCGGGAAGCGACGGCGTTTTGCGCTGGACCTTGGCGAGGGTGTAGTTGTGGTCGCTCTTGCGCAATGACCCCTCCGTCAGCCCTGCGGGCTGCCACCTCCCCATCCCTGCGGGACAGGGAGGGACTTAACACATTGCGCGCAAACCCAAAAGTCCCTCCTCGTCCGCACCCGCTTCGACCTTTCAGCCGGTGGCTGCGGTGCAACCGGTCAGCCCCCCGTGCGCTTCAGCAGTTCCGATACGGTGACCACCTCGTAGCCTTGCGACCGCAGGCCATCGAGGACGATAGGCAGCGCATCACGCGCCACCTGATTGATCCGGTACATCGGGTGGATCAGGATGATCGAACCCGGGCGCACGCGTGCCAGAATGTCTTGCGCGAAGGCGCGGGGCTCGATGAACTTTTCAGGCTGATCTTCGACGTCCCACGTGATCGTGCGATAGCCTGCGCGCTCGACCTCCAGCGGCAGGCCGATCAGCCGCTTGCCGAAAGGCGGGCGGAACAGCTTCGTGTCGCTTCCGGCGCGCTGCAATAGCGCGCGGGTCTTTGCGATCTCCGCAGCATAGAAATCCTGCGTGCGGCCGAGGTTGCGCTGGTGCGAGTAGGTGTGATTGCCAAGCTCATGCCCGGCCGCGATCAGGCGTTCGGCCTGCCCCGGAAACTTCTCCATCCGGTTGCCGATGAGGAAAAAGGTGGCATGGATGCCGCGAGGCTCCAGCTCTGCCAGAACGGCATCGACCCCTTCGGGCGTAGGCCCATCATCGAATGTCAGCGCGACAAGCTTTGTCTCGGTTTCAACGCGGCAGGTCACCTCGCCGACCAGTTGGATGCAGCGCGCCTTGGATAGCTGCCATGCGGCGGCGGCCGAAAGGGCGAGAAGGATCGCCGAAGCGAGGATGGCGCTGCGAAGGCGAAAGTGTCGGGCGACCTTCATCATTCACCGATAAGCCATTGCGCTTGCTGCGCAAACCAAAAACCCCGTCCGGCCCAAGAGGAAGGCGGACGGGGTCGGAAGAAGCGCTGCTCCCCTTGGGTGGGCATGGGGGAAGCGGAGGGCAGCGCCAGCTTGTCAGATGGGTCAGGCGGGGAGGAACACCCCGTCGGTCACGTGGACCACGCCGTTCGAGGTCATGACGTCGGCCTGCGTCACGGCGGTGGCGCGGCCCTTTTCGTCGGTAATGATGATCTTGTCGCCCGCCAGACGCGCGGTCAGTTCGCCGCCGGCGACGGTCTTGATCACCGCCTCGCCGTGGCCCTGCTTGATCAGCGCGACGAGGTCGCGGCTCGTCACCTTGCCCGCTACCGCGTGGTAAGTGAGGATGCCGGTCAGCGTGCCCTTGTTCTCGGGCTTCACCAGCGTCGCGACGGTGCCATTGGGCAGCTTGGCGAAGGCGGTGTCGGTCGGGGCGAAGACGGTGAAGGGGCCGGGGCTCGACAGGGTATCGACCAGACCCGCAGCCTTGACTGCGGCGACGAGGGTGTTGTGGACGCCGGTGCTCATTGCGGTCTGCACGATGTTGGGGGCAGCGGCGGCCTCGGCCTTGTGCTGGTGCGCCGCGGCGGGGAGCGCGGCGAGGCCGGAGGTGGCGGCAAGGGCTGCTGCCGCAAGCGCGGCGAAGGTGGTCTTGGGGGTCATAAAGCGGGATCTCCGTTGGGGGTTACGTCACGAGTGCAAGCCCCTCCCGCTTGCATGAGACGTTACGGAATCCTTGGAGTGACGGATGCAAATAAAATTCAGTAGCAGGACGCCCCTGCCTCGCCGCGCGCTCAGACCCTGCTGAAGGCGCCCTTGGCGACCACCGGACCGGCATCCTTGCCATGCGGCTTGCCGCCGATCGGCTCGCGGGTGAGCAC
>PNJY01000157.1 GCA_013822125.1 Erythrobacter sp.
GATTTCGATGCCGGTGCTGGGGGTGGTCAGGGTGGGCATGTGTCAGGCGGGTCCTCTCAGGCCCGCATGGTCATTTCCACGGGGGTCCGGCGATATCGAAGCCGCGCGCGTCCAATTGGTCAAGCACTCCGCCGTCTTCCGCCAACACCCTTAGCGGCACAACCGCGAGCGTGGTGCCCTTGGCCGCGCTCGCCTCGGCAATGCGGTCGACCCAGATGGTCCTGAGTTCGCTGCCCAAAGTCTCGTCCGCCCAGGGCCAGCACTGGCCGAGCGCGGCCTCGAGCGGGTTGTTCATGACGGCGGGAATCTTGAACCTGCGCCAGTTGGTGGCGCGCTCCTCGACGATTCCCGGCCCCGCCTCGACCGCATCCATCGCCGCGACAAGGCAGGGGATGTGGGCGGTGGGGGGCGCTTCGAAGAGGTTGTCGATCACGTCCTCGCCCCGCAGCGTCGCGGCGCGGGTGATCGCGACATCGGCTTTCTCTGCGGCCTTCTTGACCACGTCGGAGGCATCATCGGCGGTGTCGCGGTTGAAGCGCAGCTCCTCGCGCAGCATCCCGAAGGAGCTGAGGAGGAAGGATTTTCGCGAATAGTCCTCCTCATGCGCGGTGCCGAGCGCTTGCAGGCGCTGCCACTGCTCGGGCGAGAGGTAATCGCTCGCCACGCTCTTGTCGGGTAGCTTGGTGAGCTTGCCGCCGGAGAACATCAGCCGGAAGATGTCGCCCGGCGAAATCTTGGGCCGCGCGCCGAGGATCACGCGGTCGGCGGCGCGGGTGGCCTCTTCAAGGCGGACAGGCTCCCACGGGGTGGTTTTCGGGATCGCCCGGATCTCGCCGACGAGGATGACGGTGCCGCTCGGCGTCTCGACAATCCACATCGGCGCGCCCGAACGCTGGGCGGTGACGACGATGGCGTTCTGGGTCTCATTCTCCGCAAGGGGCTGTGCAAGGACAGGCGCACTGCAAAGGGCCAGAGCGAAACAGGCGATGCGGGCGTAACGGTTGATCATGTGCCTGACGCTAGAGGCACTGGTCTTTCTGCTCCATGTACAGGCAGCAATGTTCCCGAATTCCAGGGCCCCGCAAGCCCAGAGTCTGTTTCAGTAGGACAAATCGGCTAGCCTGCCTGTTCGATGGCGACGCGTGAGCGGTTCAAATAGCCTTATCCGGTCACGACGATCTGACCCGGGGAGCTCACGCCATGAAGACCGACCAGCAACTCGATTGCCCAAGCGCTCCTCATCAGCATCCCGAGGCCCGGCTCTTGGGGGTCGTGCTGGAAGAAGCGGGCGAAGCCCGGGTCGCCTATGTTGAAAAGGACACCGCGCTCCCCGAGGATTTCGATCCCGGCTCGCTCGGGATCGATCCCGGTCACGCACTGCGCTTTGCCGCCCCCTGCGCCAACCGCGGCTGCGGGCAATGGCGCGACGGGGCCTGCGGTCTTGGCAAGGCGATCATCGAACAGCTTGCACCCGTCGTCGATGTCGCGCCCGCTTGCACGCTGCGCCAGACCTGCCGCTGGTACGCTGAGAACGGCAAGGCAAGCTGCCTGCGCTGCCCCCAGATCACCACGCGTGTCCACCCCAGCAAGGCCGTGCGGGTGCCCCGCTCCTTCTACGGACCGCAGCGGCCGAACCCGATCCCGTCACCTGCGTCAGGCCCGGCGCGTGGGGAAGCGGTGCTTTGATCATCGACCGGGCCGCATCAAGGAGCACGCCATGAAGACCACCAAGAAGGCCGCCCGCATCGGCAGCGAACAGCTGATTAAGGGCATCGCCGCAGCATCGACCAGCGCGAAGGCGCGTATCAAGCAGTTGAACCCGCAGGACGTCGACGGCGTCGCCGGCGGCATTGACCTCAGCATCCTCGGGATCGGCAATGACGACGGAACGACGATGGGCATGTTCCCGAGCCACGATCCGGTCGAATATTGAGACCCCCGCACCCAAGTTGCCAAGGGTCTCTGAGTGGCCGCGGTGCTCCCCCCACCGCGGCCATTTTACTTGTTACGGCACCATCACGGTATCCTTCACCGCCTCCGACGGCTTGCGCATCGCGGCGATGGCATAGACATAGGTCAGCGCCGCCGCCCCGGCGATAGCTGCCCCGCGCCATGCCTCGGGCACGAACAGGTAGGCCGCATAGCAGAGCACTGCGCGCAGGATGAAGTGGCGCAGGCCCGCCGGATCCTCCGCGCCCCAACCGTGCGGCACCCAGACCATGCCCGCCAGAATGGCCAAGCCCAGTACCAGCAGATCGAGGTTCTTCGTCTCGTTCACGGCAATGATGACGAAGGGGATCAGCAGCGCAACGACGAAGATCATCTGCATGAACAGCTGGGTCACCGGATTGGCGCTGTTCTCCGTGCGAATGCCCGCGACCCCGCGCAAGCGGTCGATCAGCATCGAAAGCGGCACCGGAGCAGCGGCGGCGGTAAACACGGCCCAGGCTGGTAGATCGCGGCCCATGGCGGCCATGGCCAGCGCCAGCGTACCCCAGGTGATCAACCCGGCAATCGGCATCCCGGTCGTGCTGGTGCGCAGATATTCGCGGCGGGCATCCGCCAAAGATGCTGACAAAAAGTCCATCTGCTTGAGCCTCCTGTGCCAATGCGCCTTTCGACTATTCACCATCGGGGCGACTAAGTCACCGGAAAATCAAGACACCAGCACGGTATCCTTCGCCTCGTCCGCCAGCTCGGGATAATCCGGATTGTTGTACGACCGGGTCACTGCTTGCGGCGCAACGTTACTCAATCATCGCCTCGACCGTCTCGTGCGGATACATGACGAATTCGCGATAGATGCGGAAGTGGTCGGTATCCTCGAGCGCAACCGGCTGGAGGCCAAAGCGGTTGATCTGCATCAGCGCCGCATCGGGCAGTGCCATCAGGATCGGCGAATGCGTGGCCATGATGATCTGCGATTTGCCCTCGCGCTGCATCCGTCGCAGGATCTTGAGGAAGTCGAATTGCCGTGTCGGCGAAAGCGCGGATTCGGGCTCATCGAAGAAGTAGATGCCCTGACTGTTCAACCGCTCCTCGAAAAAGGCGAGGAACCCCTGGCCATGCGACACGTGGAGAAAATTCGGGCCATCTCGGCCCGCGTCCATCGCGGCCTCGTCAAGATAGCGGGCGACATCGAAGAACGTCTCGGCTCTGAAAAACCAGCCATTGCGCACCTGCGGCAACCATGATGTCCGCAGCAAGTGCCCGAGATCGCCGCCGTCCCGGCCCGAGGCCATCGAATCGCCGACCGCCCCCATGCCTTGTGCGCCGCCCTTGTCGCTGAAACCGCAGGCATGTCCGATCGCTTCAAGCAGCGTCGATTTGCCTGACCCATTTTCGCCGACGATGATCGTGACCGGATTGTCGAACCGGATATCGAAGCCGGCATTTACCACCAATGGCAGGTTGAGGGGATACTCGTCCCAATCGACCCAATCGGGCCAAGCCTGCTCGTCACGTTCAGGCAGCCACACCCGCTTGAGAAACGGCGGCGGCAGGCTCGTATCACGGCGCCGGCGAGCCACTACCGCACCAGCATCAAATCGCGCGGCGCATCCGCCAGCACTGACGTCGCACTCAACCCCGCCACAATCTTGCCATTCGCCGCCATGCCAGTTTAGGTTGTATCGACATTCAGGGATTCCCAAAGCGTTGCGTGTCTGATTCATAGGTTTCCGCGATTTGCGGAGGTTGTGATGGGTATCAAGCGGTATGAGTTGAGCGAGGCTCAGTGGCAGAAGATTGCGCCGATGCTGCCGGGTAAGGCGGGTGATCCGGGCCGGACTGCCGCAGATAATCGATTGTTTATCAATGGTGTTTTGTGGGTTTTGCGATCCGGCGCGCGCTGGTCTGACCTGCCGGAGCGCTATGGCAAGTACAAGACGGTGCACAAGCGCTTCACCCGCTGGGCGCGAGCCGGCGTGTGGGAAAGCATCTTCGCCCTGCTCGCCCGGGATCGCGACAACGAGTATCTGATGATCGACAGTTCGATCGTTCGCGCACACGCGCAGGCCGCCACCGGCCAAAAAGGGGGGTCTGCGACCAGGCTCTGGGGCGCTCCCGAGGCGGACTGACCTCGAAGTGGCACATCGCGGTCGACACCTTCGGCCGCCCCGTGCGCTTCATTCTGACCGGCGGCAATGCCAGCGATCCCAAGTTCGGCATCCCGCTACTCTCCGGCCTGCCCGCGCGCCATGTCCTGGCCGACAAGGCCTACGACACCTACGCAATCCTCGATTTTGTCGAGACCGGCGGCGCCCAGCCCGTCATCCCGCAGCGCAAGTGCATGCCGCGAAAGCGCGCCTTCGACCCGGTGAAGTACAAGCTCAGGAACCGCATCGAGCGAACCATCGGCAAGCTCAAACAGCTCCGCCGCATCGCCACCCGATACGACCGCATACCGCAAAACTACATGGCAAGCCTATGCCTCGCAGCAATCAGCTTCTGGTGCTGAATGTCGATTCAGCCTAG
>PNJY01000158.1 GCA_013822125.1 Erythrobacter sp.
GGCGGCAGTCACACTGCCAAAATCGGCGCGGCTGATGGTGGTGGTATAGGCTGCGCGAAACACGAAATCGTCGGTAAGATCCCAGCGCAGGTGGACGCTGGGCAGCCAGTCATTGGTGGAGCCATCGGCATTGGCCGGTTCGATCACCCCGTTCACGACGCGCGTTGCGGTGCTCGACGTTTCGGTGCGTTCATAGCGCAAGCCGCCCAGCAGCGTCACCGGGCCGGTGGTCACGCGGCCCTGAAGGAAGCCGGCGTAAATATCCTCGTCCACGGTAAAGTCGGACACGATATTGTTTTCAACCGCGCGGAACGATGGCCGGTTGGCGTTGAAGAAAGCGGTGGTGATGGTGCGGTCAACCACCAGGTCAAATCGCTGCCCCCCGATTACCTCCATCGGATTGCGCAAAAATGCGCCGTCGAGCGTGTAAACCAGGCCCGACGTCGGATCGACGGTGAAGGTTGTCTGGTCCTGATCCCTATCATGCTCGGTACGGCGGTAGAGACCGCCAGCCTTCACTTCATAATCAAAGGCACCGGCCTCCTGCGCATAGGTCAACGCGCCGCGAAATTCATACACATCCTGGTCGACGGTCCCCAGCGTCTCGTTGCGGCTGACATGGATGTGGCGGGCCGGATCAGAGATATTGCCGGGGTTGATCGGGAAGAAGTTGAAGAAGAAATCGCTGCTGTCGAAATTGAAACCAAAATCGGTCCCGGTGGGTGTCCGGAACGTTTCAGATGCATTGCGTTCGCGGCCATGTGCGCCCGAATAGATGGCATCCAGATCAACGCGCAAAGGGCCTTCGCCGCCCCATGCTAGATTATACTGCGCGTTCCAGATTTCCTGACGCTGTTGCGGCGTGTTCAGCCCGATCTGGTTGCGCGCCTGGGCAAAGGTGCCGCTGGTCGGGGTCTGATTGGTGATATTGCCGCGCTGCTGATAGCGGTTTTCGTGGCGGGTTTCATCATCGTCAAACCGGTTGAAGGTGCCGAACAGCCGCATGTAGAGATCGGGGGCGTCCTGCCATTCCAGCGACAGCGCCGAACCGAACCGTTCACGCACATTATTATACAGGAACAGGCGGCGTTCCAGCGGCACCGCGATGCCGTTGCCGGTCGGGCTGCTCAACGTGGTCGGCGTGCCGGCTGCGGTGAATTCATTGAAACTGGGGTTGGCGGTTTCGAACTGGGTGATGTCATAATTGCGGCGCGAATAATCGAGCGCCAGCACCACGCCGAACTGATTATCGCTGCCCAACTGGGTACCCCCGGTCATATTGGCGCGCCACGACAGGGCACCGCGCTCGACATCATTTTGCTGTTCGAACAGACTATAGGCCGCCGTGCCGGTCAGGAACGGGCGGCTTTCGCTGAACGCACTCTTGGTTTTGATGTTGATGATCCCGCCAATGGCGTTCGGGTCCATTTCAGGGGTTAGGGTCTTGAGCACCGCCATCTCGCTGGCGATCGAGGAGGGGATCACGTCGAGAGGGATCGTGCGCGAACCGCCCAAATCGGCCGAGGCAATAATTGCGCCGTTGATCTGGGTGCGGTTATAGGTCGGCGCCAGCCCGCGCAGCACCGCAAAGCGCGGTTCGTTCTGGTCATTGCGCACCGCTACGCCGGGAATGCGGCGCAGTGCTGCGGCGGTGTTAAGATCGGGTAGGCGGCCGATATCGTCCGCCGAAACCCCGTCGCTGACCACAAAGGCTTTGCGCTTGGCCTCGATCGCGCGCTCCTCGCTCTGGCGAAATCCGGTGACGAGGATCTCGTCGGCGTTCTCCGCCTGATCGCCGACATCATCTGTCGCGTCGGCAACCTGGGCAGATACTGGCTGGGCAGCAATGACCGCCACCGAGCAAACACCTGCAATGAGATAAATTTTCATCTGTTTTACCCTTGGTCGCCGTTTGGACTGTCCTTCCGGCTTCGAGGGTGCGGGTACACATCAATCTTTTCGCTGGCGTTGCGATTTTGCGACTGCGAAATGAATCGTGCGGAAGAATTGTGTCATGGTACGATGCGCAGGCAGACTAAGGAAAATCCCAAAAATCTCTTCACCACTAAAGCAAGAAATCCCCCGCCAGCGAACTGGCGGGGGATTCTTGATATGAGAAAGCTCTATATCAGTGCTTCAATTAAGGAATTTCCCCGTAGGGATGATCCTTCACAGTGAAGCTTTTCTATGGATGCCCCTGCGAACGCAAGCGGTAAATTGGGGTAAAGTGCACTTGATCGGATGCTGCCTTCTGTCCGGCCTCGTGGTGCAACCTTTAATGCTGCGGGCCTGTATGGGAGCCGCGGATCGGATCCAGATCAGATGCGCGTTCGCAAGGAGTTTTGATGGACGGCCGTCGCGTCAGCGCCTCTTCAATCGAACGCCAGGAAACCAGCTTGAAATTCTGTGACCCCGGCGCATTCTGCCCGTCTTGCGCGATGAACAGGCCGCCAGGATATCGGGGCCCGAAATTTCCGTTATCTAGAGCAATTCCATCGGTTTCCTCGACTGCGCCGAATTCTCCGGCACCAATGCGAAAGCGCCCGGCAGGCTCCAGATCGGGCAGCCGAAAACGTGCGAAACTATTGTCGCCTTGGCTCGAAGCAATCAGCCAGCCGCCATCGGCACCTTCAGGCGCAAGCGCCAATCCTTCGACATCGGCTACCAACTGACGATCATCAACACGCGCCGCAAGTCGACCTTCGAATTTACGCAGATCGTATATCCAGATCCCCGCCGCTTCCTCGCCCACGTAAAGCCGATCGGCGCGCCCGTCATGCACGCAGCCTTCCGGCTGGCTGGGAACCGAGAACAGCCTTGTAGTATCCCCCTGCCACTCGCCATTTGCCAAGCGGCGCAGCAGAGTGCGGTAAATGGTGCCATCCTTAACCGGGCTAAAGACCTCGATAGCGCCATCGGAATGCAGTTCTCCAAAGCAGATTCCATACCCCTCGCCCTGGCCAACCGCGATCCGGTCCAGGGCGGCAAGCTCGCCTTGTGATGGGTCGAGTGAGGCAAGAAATATATGCGCCTTCGAAAGGTTTGTCCGATCGCTCGCAGCGACCAGAATGGTGCCGTTCTGCAATTCGATCAAATCGACATTATTAACAGTCCCGGCGGGAAGAAAGTGTCGAACCATGCCGTCCAGACCATAGACATAGAGCCCCGCCTTCTTGTCCGTTGCGACAAGCAGGCTCGCTGCCGGGTCGGCGGCATTGTACCAGATCGCCGGATCGTCCGCCGCGTCCTGATTGACGGTGCCCACCGGCACTGTTTCGGCGATAGCCTTTACTTCGACCGTCGAATCGCCTTTGATCGCTGGCGTATCGCAGCCCGACAGCAACAGCGCAGCCATTGCGACAAGATAACTACCCCAACGCATCAGAATGCATACCTCGCAACCAGTTGGAATACCGGCCCGGCACGCTCGCTTTCGAGCTCGAATTCATCGAAATCGCGGTCGATTTGTTCCTGAACGGTGTTGAACTTGTTGAAGTCTTCATCCTTGGTGCTGTCGAGCAGGTTCGATCCCACTGCGCGGATGGTGAAGCTGTCGCCGAACCGCTTTTCGATGAAGATTTCAAGGTCGGCGCCGTAGCGGGTGAAGACTTCCTCGCCCACCACACGGCCAAAGGCTTCGCCCTGCTTGCGATACGTCGCCCCGAAGGCTGCGCCAAAATCGGGCAGGTTCTGGATCACCCCGAAATTGTAGACATATTTGGATTGGTCGTTGAAGCGGCGCTTGCCGAATTCGTCGGCGATGTTGCTGTCGAGCAGCGCGAGGTTGCCGAACACCCCGGTGTCAGGCAGGCCGACGAAGGCGAGGCTGAACGAGGCGTCGAATTCGATCCCGTAAACTTCGCCGCTGCCGGTGTTGCGCGGGGTGAAGACAAAGGTGCCTGGCCCTTCCGACCCTTCAACCGGCACGCCGCCTGCATCAAGCACGGTGGCGATTTCGGTGAGGTTGGACACGTCGCGGTAGAACACATTGACCCCGACGACCCCGGTTTTGCCGATCTTGTGTTCGTAACCCAGATCGCCGCCCCACGCGGTTTCAGGTAGCAGCAGTGGGTTGCCGAGGAAGTCATTGTCGCCCAGTTCCGCCTCCAGTAGGTTAGGGACCAGGAAATCGAAGCGCGGGCGGCGCAGCGTGCGCGCGCCTGACAGGGTGACACGGCCATCACCCAATTCATATTTGAGTGAGGCTGACGGCAGGAATTTGTCATAGTCTGTGGTGATTTCAGGCGCGCCCGGCGCGCCAAGATCGGCGATCCGCACGTCGGTGTTTTCCCAGCGGATGCCGACTTCGAACGTCAGGCTGTCAAACTCGCCTTCGACCAGCGCATACAGATCCTTACGTTCTTCCTCGATCCGCGTGATCGTTGCCTCCAGCGGCGGGAAGGTTGCAGGCGCGAATTCGCCCGGGTTGCGGCTGAATTGATCATAACCTTCGCGGTCAGCGG
>PNJY01000159.1 GCA_013822125.1 Erythrobacter sp.
ATCCGGTCGCGCAACTTGAGATAGACGGGGCGGCTCTGGTTCATCGGATCTCTCGCATGGTGCATCAGTGCCATAATACAGCTATGCGCGTCAAGTTCCGCAGGAAATTCGCCCAAATCCGGTTGCGGCTGAAACTAAGGCTTCACAGCGGCGATTGAGGCGTTAGGTTGCGCGCGTGCCACGTCCGCTGGGCCGAAAAGAAGCGATCATGGGGAGCATTCAATGAAGGAAATGGGGCTTTGGAACGAGGGTGACTGGATCGCCGCGATCACGGTGGTCGTTCTGGTCGCTTTCCTGACAATAGGCGCGAAGATCGCCATCCAGCGCGAACCGGAGTTCGCCGGCCATCCCAAGGGCCTCTACATGCTGTTCTTTGCCGAGATGTGGGAGAGGTTCTCCTATTACGGCATGCGCGCGCTGCTGATCTTCTACCTGACCCAGCACTGGCTGTTCGGCGACAGCAAATCGGCCCTTGTCTATGGTGCCTATACATCGTTGGTTTACATCACCCCCGTGCTTGGCGGCTATCTCGCGGACCGCTATCTGGGACAGCGCAAGGCGGTGCTGTTCGGCGGCATTCTGTTGGCGATCGGGCACAGCCTGATGGCAGTCGAAGGCGTAGGCGGACAGGATGACCCGACCATAAACGTATTCTGGGCCGCGCTGGCTTTCATCATCGTCGGCTCGGGCTTCCTCAAGGCCAATATCTCGGTGATGGTCGGCCAGCTCTATAAGCTCACCGATATCCGCCGCGATGGCGCCTATACCATCTTCTACATGGGCATTAATGTCGGTGCTGCGATCGGCACAATCATGGTGGGCTATCTCGGCCAGACCATTGGTTGGGGTTTTGGTTTCGGTCTCGCCGGGATCGGCATGCTGGCGGGCCTCGTCGTCTTCGTTCTCGGCAAGAAGGCCCTGCGCGGTGCGGGCGAACCTCCGGCACCGATTTCAATGCAGAAAGAACTGACACTTTACGCCATCGGAATTGCCGCCGTCGCGGTGATCTGGGCGCTGGTGCAGTATCAGGATGTGATCCAGACATTGCTGGCCATTTCGGGATTCGCGCTGCTCGGCTATGTTCTATACGAGAGTTTCAAACTGCCCAAGGAGCCGCGCGAGCGCATGTTCGCAATCCTGTTCCTGATCAGTCTGAATCCGCTGTTCTGGGGCCTGTTTGAGCAGGCCGGCGGTTCCATGAACCTGTTTACTGACCGCTTCGTCGATATCGGCGGAGTACCGGCTTCGATCTTCCAGTCGATCAACCCCATATACATCATAATCTTCGCGCCGGTTTTCGCGGCTCTGTGGCAGTATCTGGGCAAACGCGGCAAGGAACCTTCGGCACCGGCCAAGTTTGGCTTGGCATTGGCGCAGATGGGACTTGCCAATCTGGTGCTGGTCTGGGGCGCCGAAGCCTATGGCATTGCTGCCATGACGCCTGTGATCTTTGTGTTCCTGTATTACCTGCTGGCGACAACTGGTGAACTTTGTCTTTCGCCGGTCGGGCTCAGCGCGATGAACCGCCTGGCCCCGACCTATCTCGCTTCGCTGATCATGGGCGCATGGTTCTACATGACCGCCGTCGGTAATTTCGTAGCGGGCAAGATCGGAGAGGCTACTGGCGGTCATGATGGAGAACTGAGCAAGCAGGGTCTGCTCGACATCTACGAGATGTTCGGCTGGATCGCGATCGGCGCGGCCGTTGCAGTGTTGCTGGTCAGCCCAATCGTGAAGCGGTGGATGCACCTCGATACGCTGCGCGACGATGCGGCGCCGGGTGCGCAGTAGCCTGGCCGGACACGACGACAGGAATTTCGACTTCCGATCACTTCTATAAGCACAAGGGTAGCATATAGTGAGCGTCAATCGCGTTTTCGCAGGGCTAGGGAGCGCGCTGGCGCTTGCCGCCTGCTCGGCCACCGGCAGCGGGGGAGAGGAGGTCGCCAGCACCCCGGACGCCGCAACACCTGCCGCTGACGGGACCGAGCAGAGCCCGCCTTTCCCCTCGACCTACAGGCCCTATCCGGGTGAGCCGACCGCGCTGGTGGGCGCAACCGTGTTCGATGGCGCGGGCGGCCGGATCGAGGGCGGCACGGTGCTGCTGCGCGACGGCAAGGTGGAGGCCATCGGCACGGGTCTTGCGACCGAGGGCTATCGCGTGATCGATGCTGCGGGAAAGTTCGTCACCCCCGGCGTGATCGATGTCCATTCGCATCTGGGCGATTATCCCTCCCCCGGCGTCGAGGCGCATTCCGACGGTAACGAGGCGACCGATCCGACGACGCCCGAAGTCTGGGCCGAACACTCGGTCTGGCCGCAGGACCCGGGCTTCACCCGCGCGCTCGCCAATGGCGGCGTCACCAGCCTGCAAATCCTGCCCGGCTCGGCCAACCTGATGGGCGGCAGGTCGGTCACGCTAAAGAACGTGCCCGCGCGCACGGTGCAGGGCATGAAGTTCCCCGGCGCGCCCTATGGCTTCAAGATGGCCTGCGGCGAAAACCCCAAGCGCGTCTATGGCGGCAAGGGCAAGATGCCGTCGACGCGCATGGGCAATTTCGCGGTCAACCGGCAGGCCTGGCTCGATGCCATGGCCTACATGAAGGACGAGAAACGCAAGCGCGATCTGGCCAAGGAAACGCTGGCCGGTGTGCTCGAGGGCGAGATCCTGGTTCACAACCATTGTTACCGCGCCGATGAAATGGCGCTGGTGATCGATATGGCCAAGGAGATGGGCTACCGCGTCAGTGCGTTCCATCATGCGGTGGAAAGCTACAAGATCGGCGATCTGCTCAAGGAAAACGATATCTGCTCGGCGGTCTGGGCCGACTGGTACGGCTTCAAGATGGAAAGCTATGACGGCATTCCGGAAAACGCCGCATTGATCCATAATCAGGGCGCCTGCGTGGTGATCCATTCGGACGATGCAAACGGCATCCAGCGGCTCAACCAGGAAGCGGCCAAGGCGCAGGCGGCGGGCAGACGCATGGGTGTCATGATTCCCGATGCCGAAGTGGTGCGCTGGTTCACCCTCAACCCCGCCAGGGCAATGGGGATCGAGACGATGACCGGCAGCCTCGAGCCGGGCAAGATGGCCGACGTGGTGCTGTGGAACGGTGATCCGCTGTCGGTCTATTCGCGGCCCGAGAAGGTCTGGATCGACGGGGCGCTGATGTATGACGCGTTCGACCCGAAACGCCGCCCGGTGAGCGATTTCGAGCTCGGCCAGCCCGGTGAAGGAGACGTGAAATGAGGCGGCTTCGCAATTGCCCGGCCGCGCCGGTGCTGGCGTTGGCGCTCGCGCTTGCCGCTCCCGCCGCGGCGCAGGACGTGGTGATCGTCAATGCCACGCTTGCCACGGGCGACGGAAGCGAACCGATCGCCGACGGCGTCGTCGTGGTCGAAGGCGGCAAGATCGCCTATGCCGGATCGCGTTCGGAGGCTGCGGGGTTCGAGACCGACATTGTCATCGATGCCGGCGGGAAATGGGTAACGCCCGGGATGGTCGCAGCGGTCACAGATCTGGGCCTGATAGATGTCGGCGCGGTCGATCCCAGCAACGATGCGGGTGCGGCAAAATCGCGCTTCAACGCCGCGCTGGACATTGCGACGGCGATCAACCCGGCATCGCAGCATGTGCTGGTCGGGCGTGCCCGCGGCGTGACCCGCGCGGTCGTGACCGGCAACCCCGGCGGATCGATCTTTGCCGGACAGGGCGCGGTGATCGATACCGGCGCCGATCCACAGCCGATCACGAGAGCGCGTGCGTTCCAGTTTGTGACGCTTTCGGAGGCCGGTGCACGGATTGCGGGCGGCAGCCGCAGCGCCAGCCATGTCGAACTGCGCAACGCGCTGCGCGAGGCGCGCGATTTTGCCGCAGGGCGCTGGCAGGGCGATGGCAACCTGCTCACGCGTGCCGATGCCGAAGCGCTGGGCGCGGTGGTTGCGGGCAGGCAGAAACTGTTCGTCGAGGCGCACCGGGCGTCAGACTTGCGCGCTGTTCTGGCGCTCAAGCGCGAATTCCCCGCGCTCGATCTGGTGCTGGTGGGTGCCAGCGAGGGCTGGCTGGTAGCGGACGAGATTGCCTCGGCCAAGGTGCCGGTGATCGCTGAGAGCCTGCAGGACCTGCCCGAAAGCTTCGAACAACTTGCCGCGACGCAGAGCAATATCGGCCGTATGCGGCGTGCCGGGGTGATCGTGGCGGTCAATTCCGCGACCATCCAGAACATGCACCATCTGGCGCAGCATGCGGGCAACCTGGTGGCGCTGGGCAAGATTCCCGGAGCCACGGGGTTGAGTTGGGGCGAGGCATTGGCGGCCGTCACCTCCGTTCCTGCGCGCATTGCCGGTTTTGGGGGCAGGCTGGGCGTCTTGGCGGCGGGCGCTGCA
>PNJY01000160.1 GCA_013822125.1 Erythrobacter sp.
ACGCGCCGAGGCAAGCGTCATCTCGGTCGTCAGCAGGACGATGTTGATGTCCGCAAGCACATGCGGGAAATTGATCAGCATGTTGCGCGGCAGATCGACCACAGTCATTTCGAACGCCTGGCGGAATTCCTCCTCAAGCTGCACGAAGGCCGCCCCATCGGTCATCAGTGGCGAGTTGATCGGCGCTTCGGCCGAAAGCAGTGAGAGATTGTCGTTCGCACGGGTCATGGCCCGTTCGATGAACAGCCCGTCGATCCGGCTTGGATTGTCGATCGCATCGGTCAATCCGCGGCCGGGTTCGAGATCCATGGTCAGCGCGCCGGTGCCGAAATGCACGTCGAGATCGAGCAGAGCGGTCGGCGATTTGTACTGCGTGCTGAACAGCCATGCCAGCGACGTTGCCAGCATCGAGGCTCCGACGCCGCCGCGCGTACCGATGACGGCGGTCGAAACATGTTTGCGCACCGATTCACCATCGCTGCTGCGCGGGGTCATGAACGCCGTCTGCGCATTGTTGAGCGCGTCACGCACCTGCCCGGCCGAAAGCGGCTTGAGCAGATAGTCCTGAATACCGCTGGCCAGAAGGTCGCGATAAAGGCGCACGTCGTTGACCTGTCCGATCGCCACCACCACGGTGCCTGGCTCGACAACCTCGGCCAGTCCGTTGATGTCGTTGATCGGATCGCCACTTTCGGACAGATCGACCATAAGGATGTTGGGGCTGGCGGTGACCGAGAGCGATTGCACCGCGTTGCGCAGCCCGCCCTTGTTGCATTTCTCCGGCTGCCAGCCGAGTTCGATCACGACCGGACGCAGCACGTCGAGTGCGGCGTCATCGCAAAGATAGGCCGAGAACGGATCGCGGGTGCCCGACATTCCGGATTTCCAGGGAGCATTCATGACTTACTTACCTCCGGTCTCAGATGCACCCAGACCGTCTTTCCCGGTCGGGGCCTGTTCGCGATAGCTGCTGATGGCCTTGTTCGAGCTCATGATCACGGTTTCACCCGTGCCGCGTTGCCCTTCGAGCAGGTCCTGCGGATTGGCGACCATCGCAGCCAGGTTGCTGTTCACGGCACAGCCATAACCCGGATAGGTTGCGTTTCCGTAATTCAGGTCGGATTTGGCTGACCAGTCGGGGCAGCCGGGAACCGAAGCGGTCGAACGGGTCAGAACGATCCGCGCCTGTCCGGGCGCGATATGTCCGGAGGTGACCGGTGCCCCTTCCTCGACAAGGATGCCGTGACGGCCGGCCAGCTGTGCCACCGCGTCGCGCGTTGCCTTGCTCGCCATCGGATCGTCGATCGAAACCCGGTCGCCATAACCAAGCTCCATCGCTTCGAACCAGTTGGCGAGGCGCTGCTGCTCGGAAATCTCCAGTCCGCCTTGCCCTGTCTGCACGTCGAAGACGAAATTGCTGCGTTCAACCACCGGCTGCTTGGTGCTGTAGAGGCTTTGGTTGGTCGGCATGCCGCCACATCCACCCAGCGCCAGGCCGAGCGAGAGGGCAAGAGCGCCCGCCAGTTTGCCATGAGTTGCAATAGGCATCATTCTCACCTTTCTCATCAGAAGCTGAAGCCGGGCGTCGCGGCTTCTGCGCGGCGCTCCTTCTTGCGGGGTTTGTCCTCTGCCACACGCTGCGTCGGCTGATTGCCCGGCACGATGGCAGCGGGATCATACGCACCTACCACAGGCGGCGGGGCATCCTTGTCGCTGGCCGTGGGCCCCGGGCGCACTTCGCCCGAAACGCCGTCGTTCTCGCGATATCCAAGGAACGACTGGAGCTCGTTGGCGGCACGGAAACCGTCAGTCGGAAGCTTGATGTCGCTGTCGTTGACAGGCTGCACCAGATAGGGGGTGACCACGATCACCAGTTCTGTTTCGCCTCTGCGGAACGAGCGCGAACGGAACAGGTTGCCCAGGATAGGGACATCGCCCACGCCCGGTGCCTTGTCGATCGTGTTCTGCGCACTGTTGCTCATCAGGCCCGCGATCATGAAGCTCTGGCCCGAACCCAGTTCGATACTGGTTTCGGCCCGCCTGATGGTCAGTGCAGGGATCTGGAAGCCGTTGACCGAAACCGCGCCTTGCGATGAAAGCTCTGAAACCTCGGGGCGGACGCGCAGCGAGATGCGGCCATTGGCCAGCACGGTCGGCGTGTAGGTCAGGCTGACCCCGAATTTGCGAAATTCGATCGAGGTCGAGCCCAGACCCTGGCTGGTGGGGATCGGAAATTCGCCGCCCGCCAGGAATTCTGCCGTTTCGCCCGAAAGCGCGGTCAGGTTCGGTTCCGAAAGCGTGGTGACAAGACCGTCACGTTCGGCCAGGTCCAGCGCGCTACCGATATCGAGGCCCAGCAACTTGCCGAACGCGCCAATCGTCGTGCCGCCGGCGCTGCCCGTAACCACCGAGCTCCCGTCGGGACCTTCTGTTACGCCCACACCCAGGCCCGCCGGGCTTCCCGGCGTGAATTGCGGCGCAAAGGCGCGCCCAGTGGTGACGCCAAACTTGAAGCCGCCCGTCTGATCGACGGTCAGCAAGTTCGCGCCGATCGAGCGGACGAGTGAGCGGCTGACCTCGGCAAAGCGCACGCGAAGGTTCACCTGCAGCGGGGTCGCCATCTTGAAACGGCTGATCACGTTGCTCTCTTCACCCACGAAGGCCTGCACCAGACGCTCGGCCTCGGCTGCATCCTCGGGCGCGGCGATGGTGCCGGTCAGCAGCACCGTGTTGGTGCCCATGGTGGCAACGCCAATGTTCGCTTCGGGCATCGCCAACGCCAGCATCTGGTCGATGCTGTCGATATTCGAACCCACGCGGACATTTGCCGACCAGATCACGTCGCCGCCTGCATTGCTGGCATAGATGGTGGTCTGACCACCGGCCTTGCCGAACACATAGAGCTGGCGCTGCGATTTGACCTGCACGTCCGCGATCTGATCGTTAGCGATGAAAACATCGGCCATCGCGCCGGGAACGGTTACCAGTTCGCCGCGGCCGATCGAAATCACGATCTCCCTTTGCGGAGAGGAGACCGACTGCGCGGTAACGGTGGCCATCGGGACACCGGCGAGCGGTGCGATGACCAGGCTGGCAAGCAGCATCTTGGCGGTAAGGCGGCGGTTCATGTGATTGCCCCTGTTTTTGATCGCGTCTTTCATCATGTCCTCCCCCTCAGCGGACCAAGGCCGCGCTGGCCGCCGGAACGGTCCGGCCTCCGTCACGAACCCCGGCAGCCTGCTGGCCGACGACACGACCCACGCTGGTGCTCACCGGCACTTCGCTGGTGTTCTTGCCGCGCGTGACGCGCACCGTTGGACCGGTGTAACCCGCTGCGGGAGTGGCACCGCCGGCAGGCGAACCCGCGGCAGGAGCCGAAGCGGCACCGATCGGCGGCATCGTGCTGCGCTGGAAGCGCGAGACGTCCCCACCGGTGCTGTAGGTTGCACCCTTGTCGATCGGACGGTTCATCACCGTGCGCAGCAGCCGTTCCTCTTCTTCGCGAGTGGCGTTTTCAGGAACCACCAGATCGCCGGAAGCGATCGCCCGATCGAGTTCGACCTGATTGTCGGCAATCGAACGCAGCACCAGGCTGAGCGTGCCGATGGTCTGCGCCACGGCGACTTTTTCGGCGATCTTCGGAGTCACTTCGAGCGTCACGGTGCGGAAAGCCCTGACCACGGTCTTGCCATCGACGATCGTCTGTTCGGTCGACTGGTCGGTCGCCAGCACGCGCAGGTTGCGCAGCACGGTTTCGGCGGCGCGCAGCGCCTGGCCGTCATCGCCGGAAACAGTCTGCGTCAGCACCAGGTCCACCCGGTCGCCCGGGAACACGAAGCCGGCCACGCCGGTCTTGGCGGAGACCGGCACAGTCACCGCGCGCATGCCCGGGCCAAGCGCCGCAGCCAGGAAGCCGCGATCGCCGGGCTTGACCAGCGAACCCTGGGTCACCGGCTCGCCTGCCGTAACCGGATGGCGCACAACGGTGCCCAGCAACTGGTTGATGTCCGATTCGCCGTCGATGAAATAGGCGTCCTTGACCAGCTCTTCCGGCCATTTCTGGAATCCCAGCGCATCGGCGGTGATGATCGTCCCGGCGGGCAGGGCGCGTTGTGCGACCAATACCTTGGGGCCTTTGGCTTCGGCCTCGACAGCCTGTGCTTCAGGCGACGAGGCCCCGGCAAACATGCTCCGTGCGGCAAATGCCGTGCCGACCGCAACGACCAGCGCAACAAGCAGCAAAACCAGCTTTTTCCTATCCATGGCTATTCTAGCCCCCTAATTCGGCCCACAAGA
>PNJY01000161.1 GCA_013822125.1 Erythrobacter sp.
TCCTGGATTGCGACTTCGGACAGACCACCCATCTCGGCGATCAGGCCGCGCAACCGGGTGATGTCGGCATCGAATGCCTTGACCGTGTGTTCTGCCATTAGCCGTAACGTCCCGTGATGTAATCCTGCGTGCGCTTTTCGATCGGATTGGTGAATATGTCGGAAGTGTGACCGTACTCTACCATCTTTCCGAGATGGAAAAAGGCGGTTCTCTGCGAAACGCGCGCAGCCTGCTGCATCGAATGCGTGACGATGACGATCGCATAACGGTCGGACAGTTCGTCGATCAGTTCCTCGATCCGCGCGGTGGCGATGGGATCGAGCGCCGAACACGGTTCATCCATCAGGATCACCTCCGGGTCGACAGCAATCGCCCGGGCGATGCAGAGGCGCTGTTGCTGCCCGCCCGAAAGCGCGGTGCCCGAATCGCTGAGGCGATCGTTGACTTCGTCCCAAAGCCCGGCGCGGCGCAGCGATTTTTCGACGATCGCGTCGAGTTCGTCCTTCCTTTCGGCCAGGCCATGAATGCGCGGGCCATAGGCGACGTTGTCGTAGATCGACTTGGGGAAAGGGTTGGGCTTCTGGAACACCATGCCTACCCGGGCCCGCAACTGGACCACGTCCATGTTCGAGGAATAAACGTCTTCGCCGTCGAGTTCGATCGTGCCTTCGACACGGGCTGACGGGATGGTGTCGTTCATCCGGTTTAGCGTACGCAGGAAAGTCGATTTGCCGCAGCCCGACGGCCCGATGAAGGCCGTCACAAAGCGCGCGGGAATGTCGATCGAGACATCGTCGATCGCCATCTTGTCGCCGTAATAGACCGAGACGTTCGCCGCTCGCATCTTTGCCTCGACCGGCTCCAGATTGGGATGGATGACTGTCACCACTTCTTCTCGTATTTGTTGCGCAGGTAGATCGCCAGGCCGTTCATCAACAGCAGGAACATCAGGAGGACGATGATAGCCGCACTGGTCCGTTCGACAAAACCGAGATCGATTTCGTCAGACCACAGAAAGATTTGCACCGGCAGCACGGTGGCGGGCGAAGTGAAGCCGTCGGGCGGGCTGGCCACGAAGGCGCGCATGCCAATCATCAGCAATGGCGCGGTTTCGCCCAGCGCGCGGGCCATGCCGATGATCGCGCCGGTCAGAATGCCCGGCAGCGCCAGCGGCAGGACATGGTGGAACACCACCTGGATGGGCGAGGCTCCGATTGCCAGCGCACCATCGCGGATAGATGGCGGCACCGCCTTGATCGCGTTACGGCCGGAAATCACGATGACCGGCATGGTCATCAGTGCCAGCGTCATACCGCCGATGAGTGGAGCCGAGCGGTAATTGGGGAATATCCACAGGAACACGGCGAGACCCAGCAAGCCGAAGATGATGGAAGGCACGGCCGCCAGATTGTTGATCGAAACCTCGATCAGATCGGTCCAGCGGTTCCTGGGCGCATACTCTTCGAGGTATAATGCAGCCAGAACGCCTATAGGAAAGGCCATCAGCAAGGTCACGATCATCGTAAGGATCGACCCCTTGAGCGCTCCCCAGATGCCTGCTTCCTGCGGATCGGTGGCATCTGACCGGGCCAGGAAGCCCGAGTCGAAGTTTTGCGCCAGTTTCTTCTCTGCTTGCAACTTGAGAGCGAGCGCCTGCTCGTCGCTCGTCCCTTCGCCATCGAGCGCGGCTGCCAGTCTGGCGCTGGCCGCGAGGTCGAACGTGTGGGTACCCTGCGCCAGTTCGGGATCACGGATCAGCGCCGCAGCCACTTCGCGCCATGCATGCTCGCTCAGTTCACCGGCTGCCTCCGGCCCCAGCGATTCATCGGCGTAGAAACTCACGACTTGAGGCAGGCCCTGGATCTCGAGCGTCTGGAGAGCCCCGGGGGTGTTCATTGCCGCAGGATTGGCCACGATCCCCGATTCGGGAAAATCGATCGTCACTGCCAGTTCGGCCCGCTGAAAGCCGCCGATGCCGTTGAGCGTCATCGTCACGAGCAGAAAGATCAGCACTGCAACCGACGCCATGACCGCCGAAAGGCCCGCTAGCCTGAACCGCCGCTCGGCGGCATAGCGCTTGCGCAGCCGCAGGGCGAAGGCATCGGTTCGGGCGGTGAGTGGTGCAGGCTTACTCATAGGCTTCCCTGAACCGCTTGACGACGCGCAGGGCAATGAAATTGAGGCCCAGCGTGACGAGGAACAGCACAAATCCGAGGGCAAACGCGCTCAGCGTGGCGGGATGATCGAAGCTGCCTTCGCCGGTCAGCATGGCGACGATCTGGAACGTCACCGTGGTCATCGCCTCCAGCGGGTTGGCGCTGAGGTTCGCGGCAGCACCTGCCGCCATGACGACGATCATGGTTTCACCGATCGCGCGGCTGATTGCCAGCATGACGCCTGCGACGATGCCCGGCAGCGCAGCGGGAATGATGACCTTGCGGATGGTTTCCGACGTGGTGGCGCCCATCGCCAGGCTGCCGTCGCGCATGGCCTGAGGAACGGCGGCGATAGAATCGTCCGCCATCGAGGAAACGAAGGGTATGATCATCACCCCCATCACCAGGCCGGCGGCCAGCGCACTCTCGCTCGATGCGCTGCTGATGCCGACAGAGAGCGCGGCATCGCGGATTGCCGGCGCCACGGTCAGCGCGGCGAAATAGCCATAGACGACGGTAGGAACCCCCGCGAGTATCTCAAGCGCAGGCTTCAGCCAGGCACGCATGCTCGGCGCGGCATATTGCGTGAGGTAGATCGCGCTCATCAGGCCGAGCGGGATCGCGACGATCATGGCGATGATCGCGCCGATATAGATCGTGCCCCAGAACAGAGGAATCGCGCCATAACGCGATCCGTCCACAGCGCTCGCGCTGCTCATCGGATCGGGGCCCCAGTATGTCCCGAACAGGAAATCTACCGGGCTGACCATGCCGAAAAAGCGGACGGTTTCGAACACCAGGCTGACGAATATGCCGAATGTCGTGAGGATCGCTACCATGGAGGCCACGAGCAGGACCGCCATGACCACCCGTTCGACCCGCGAACGTGCCCTGAATTCGGGCCTGATCCGCATGAACGCATATACCCCGCATGCAAAGGCTATCAAAAGCGTCGTGACCAGTCCGATCAGGCCATAGCGCGATGCGGCCTGCTTGAAGGGCGCGACCAGCGCCTGCGCCTGCTGATTGAAGAAAGTCGCCGATTGGCCGCTTGCCGCCGCGCGCGCTTCGGACAGGATCGCGTCGCGCTCGATGCCGAATTGAGGCAGGGCTTGCGCCGCGTCCGATGCCAGCACCGATTGCAGGACAAGTTGCGGCGCGATCAGCGACCATGCCAGGACAAAAGCTGCCGCAGGAACCAGTACCCACAGCGCCACATACCAGCCGTGGTAGTTTGGGCGCGCGGCCAGCACGCGTGCACCGTTGACGCGTTGAAAGCTCCACGCCCGGGCGCGGCCAGCCAACCAGCCGATCAAACCCAGGCCGCAGGCAATCAGAAGGAGGGTGATCGGCGTCAACAAGGCTTTGGCTGTACCTCAGGTGATGAATTGGCCGGTTTCGGTTGCGGTGGAGATCGGCCTTCACACACAAACATGGCAATCGGATTTCAAATCTGTCGGTTGATCGATGTTCAAGAAATATGACAGTTTCATGACGACGTGTCGTGCTTGTCCGGCAGAACCGGAATACGCACCGTAACGCAGGTGCCTTTGCCCAGTTCGCTGGCAATGTCGAGGCGACCATGATGGCGTTCCACGATATGTTTGACGATGGCGAGACCCAGTCCGGTTCCGCCCGAGGCACGGCTGCGCCCAGGATCGGTGCGATAGAAGCGCCGTGTAAGGTGCGGGATGTGCTCGGGCGCAATTCCTTCACCTTGGTCGCATACGCTAAACTTGGCGTTGCCGTTCGGCCCGATTTCGAGCCGGACGGTCACGTCGGTATCTGCTGCGCCATATTTGAAGGCGTTGTCGACCAGATTGCGGACCATCTGCTCCAACTGCTGGTGATCGCCAAGGATGAACGGGTCCGCTTCCAGTGCGAGCTTCAGCCTGCCCGCGCGGTCCTGCCCGGCGACATCGCGGGCGGCCCGCTCCACCAGCGGAGCAAGGTCGACCACGGCGTTCGGCCGGTCATGCTTTTCCGCCTCGATGCGCGAAAGCGACATCAGGTCGCTGACCAAGCTTTGCAGCCGCCGCGCCTCGCGCAGAATGGTATCGAGAAAGCGCTTCGATGTCTTTGAATCGAGTTCATTTTCGACATCGTTGAGCGTTTCGACATAGCCGATTATCGCGGCC
>PNJY01000162.1 GCA_013822125.1 Erythrobacter sp.
AAGGCACAGGTGCGCTGGTCAATGGCAATGTCGGCCTGCAGGCAGGCGATGATACCTTCATGCTGGCGGGCTCCTTGTCCCGCATTACCGGCGTTGTCGATGGCGGCACGGGTGTCGACGCGGCCTTCCTGAGCGGCATTCTCGACACTGACCGCATCGTCGGATTTGAAGCGATTTCGCTCGGCCAATCCGCAGCGCTCACCGTTTCGGGCAATCGCAGCCTCACTGGCAACGTCACGTTCGATGGGGTGGTCCGGTTTGGCCTCGGGGTCGATAGCCTGTCGGTCTCAGGCGACGTCTTGCTGGCAGAAGGTGCGGTGATCGAAATCGCGACGCCGCTTGACAACGACCTCGTTGGTCAGACGGTCACCGTGATTGCCGAAACAGGCACGTTCAATGATGCCGGGGCGCAGATTGTGATCCTGGATAATGACCTGCTGATCAATTACGTCCCGCAATTCGGCTCGCTGAGCGTGGCGGTCAATGCCTTCAGCCCGCTTGCGGGATCAAACGACAGCAACATTGCCGCGTTCAGCAATGCGATTGCGGGGGGCGTCACGGCCGGAACAATCGGCACCGCGAACTTCGATGCGCTGAACGCCATCGGCGACATTGGGACCTTCGAACAGTCTCTGGTGAGCGGTCTCCCAGCGCTGAACGACGGGACGGCGCGTGAAATCTTTGAAACTTCGAATGTCGCCGCTCAGGCGCTCAACCGTCACCTGGCTGGCGAAGGCAGCAGGTTGTGGGGACAGATTGTGGCGCGCGGAGCCGATCAGGATGCGCGGGCGCTGAGCGCTGTGGGTTACGATTCCGACCAACTGGTGTTCACTGCCGGCTTCGATCTTGGCGTGGGAGAAACCCTGCGGGTGGGTGTGCTGGGCAGCTATGCTGATATCGACACCACCGACCTCTACAGCGGCACTGCATCGGGCACCGCGCAGACCGAAAGCTACAAGATCGGCGGCTATCTGGGTGCCAGGTTCGCGGGCCGCGGGTTCATCAATGCCGAGGCCAGTTACCTGACCGGTCAGACCGAGGCACTGCGTTCCGGTTTCCTTGGCACGATTGCCTCTACCACCGATTTCGACGGCTACACCGCTCAGGCAACCGTTGGATATGACCTGCTGCCGGATGAGAATGTCCGGATCGTTCCCGCGATCGGGGTCAACTATGCCAGCATCAGCTTCGATGATACGCGCGAATCGGGCGGATTTGGTTTCCTGATCGCGCAGGAAGATGCCGAATTCGTCGAACTGCGCGGTGGCATCGAACTGGGTGCGGCCCTTGAAGGCGGGGTTGATGCTTTCATCTCGGGTACGGTGATCCGTGATCTTGAAGATGATGCGAGCATTGTCGTGTTGTCATCCAGCCAATTGCCGACCTTCAACGTCGCGCTTCCGGCGCGGTCGGCGGACCGGTTCGAGCTCGCCGCCGGTGCTGCGGTGAATATCTTGCAGAATTTTGCGCTTGAACTTGGCTATCTTGGTGATTTCAACGAGGGTTACTCTGCACATTCGGGACGTGTGAAGGTGCGCTTCGCATTCTGATCGCACCTGGTCTCTTGGCGAACGAAAGCCCGGCGCTGCAATCAGCCGGGCTTTCGTGACCCAAGCGGTGCCATTGCGTGCGGCGGGGCTTGCCACAAGCAAGGCAACGCCCTTGCCAGCAGATCGTATCAAGGGTCAGATGTCGAGCTGGACGAACCGTGGCACCGTCTTGTTGGCCTCGCGCCACTTGGCGAGCGGGAAGGCCCCCGCGCCGAGCGCGGCGAGCGGAATGCCCGCCTCGGCGAGCGAGTAGGGCGAGATGCGGTGGCGGGTCATGAACCCGCCGCTGCCGTCGCTGATCAGCTTGGTCTCGAATTTGAGACCCTGGCTGTTCTCGGTGGCATTGACGACCTTGCTCACCACCAGCTGTCCGTGGCCGAGATCGAGCACCACGTCGGTGCCGACCGGCACCCCGGCAAGCCCGGTGATGCGCGCACCGGTCTTGGACAGGTTCCTGAGGATCACGTCGTAGTAGTGGTCCTCGTGGATCAGGCCGACTTTTTTGAAGATGGTGATGCGCTCGGCCCGGTGGCGCGGCGGGCCGCTGGGGCGGAAGGTTGCGCTTCCCTCGGCGAGCTGGACCAGCACCTCGTCCTGGGTGATCGGCCGTGAGTAGATATAGCCCTGCACCAGGTCCGCGCCGCGCTCCTTGACCAGCGCGAGCTCGTCCATCGCCTCGACACCCTCGGCGACGGTCTCCATGCCAAGCGCCTTGGCGAGCGCGACGATCGCGGCAATGATCGCGGGGTTGATATCGCCGTTCTCGGTGCACCCGCGCACAAAGCTCTGGTCGATCTTGATCTTGTTGAAGTGCCCGTGCTTGAGATAGCCCAATGAGGAATAGCCGGTGCCGAAGTCGTCGAGCGCCAGACGCACGCCGAGCTTCTTGAGATCGCGAAAGATCGCATCGACCGTTTCCAGATCGCCGACGAATACGCTCTCGGTGATTTCGAGCTCGAGCCGCCCGGGAGGCAAACCCGAAGCCTGCAGCGCGCTCGCCACGGCTTTGCGAAAGCCGGGCCGGATGAATTGCTTGGCCGACACATTGACCGCGACCCGGATCGTCTCGGGCCAGGCGAGCGCGTCGATGCAGGCCCGCTTCAGCGCCATCTCGCCGATACGGATGATGAGGTCGTCGTTCTCCGCGATCGGGATGAAGCGGGAGGGGCTGATGTCGCCCTCTTCCGCGTCGTGCCAGCGCAGCAGCGCCTCGAAGCACTTGACCTCGTTGGTGACCGGATCGACCAGCGGCTGGTAGGCGAGCTTCAGCTCACCCTTGTCGACCGCGTCGCGCAGCCGCTCGCCGAGCATCGCGGTTCTGGAAGCGGCATCGCGCAGCTCGCTGGTGAAGAAGCAGAAGGTGCCCCCGCGGGTCTCCTTGGCGGAGTAGAGTGCCATGTCGGCCGCGCGGGTCAGCTCTTCGGCCTCGACCCCGTCATAGGGCGCGATGGCGATGCCGACCGAGGTGCCGATAATCGCGCGGCGGCCGTTGATCTGGTAGGGCTGCGAGACCGACTGGACGATGCGGTTGGCCAGCTCGCCCAGCGTGCCGCGGTCGTCCATGTCGGGCAGCAGCACCTGGAACTCGTCCCCGCCCAGACGCCCGACTTCGCCTGCGTCCTTGACGATCGATTGCAGGCGGGTGGCGACCTGCTTCAGCAGCTCGTCGCCCGCCGGATGCCCCATGGTGTCGTTGACCTGCTTGAAGCGGTCGAGATCGAGCATCATCAGCGCGCAGGACCGCTGGCTGGCACGGAACGCCGCCAGCATCGCGGTCAGCCGATCGTTCAGTTTGCGGCGATTGGCGAGCCCGGTCAGTTCGTCGACCTGCGATTGCCGCGTGACCTGGGTCTCGTAGGCATATTGCGCCGAGATATCGACTGCGCTGCCGCGATAGCCGCGGAAGTTGCCGGCCGCATCGAGCAGCGGGCGCCCGTTCAATCGCCACCAGCGGGTGCTGCCATGCGCATCGGTCAGCGCGACGATCTGTTCGTCGAGCTTGGAGCGCGCCTTGAGCTTGAAGGCGAGGCTGCGCTGTGTCGGGGCACCAGCCTCTTGCTCGATATCGTCGAACACGCTGGTAAGAGGCGTGCCGATAAGGTCTGCGGCGCCGACGCCCAGATCGGCCAGCGCGCGGCTCGAGAGAAAGCTGAGATTGCCGTCCGCGTCGGTCGCCCAGAACATGCCGATGCCGAGTTCCTCGACCTCGCTGAGTACCACCGAACGATCAGGCGCGCTGGTGCGCTCCACCGCACGCCGATCGGGCGCGGGGTTCATGGTTTCGCGCAGGGTCTTGCGGAAGCCTAGCGGCATACTCGTCCTTGCTGTGGCGGCGTCAGAGTCTGACGACGGTTACCCGCAGTAGCCCAAGCGTGATTGAAAAAGGGTTACACCCTCCTCGCGCGCGGCTTGGCAAGGCAGGCGGAGGCATCGGCGCGGCGAAAAGCGCGGAACTCTTTGTGGGCAAGGTCGTTATCGACTCATGCATTGTGCGTGGCATATTCTTGCCCGTGCGCGCTGCTGCATGAAATTTTGCTGCATCACCGCCGGCGTTCGGGATCACGCCTAAGCGAGTTTTGCAACCGAGATCCGCGATAACGGGGGATGGCGTCATTTCTGTCGATACACTGCTTGCAAGCCCGCCCGAGGCGCTGACCAATCCTGTCCGCACCCGCG
>PNJY01000163.1 GCA_013822125.1 Erythrobacter sp.
TGTTCGAACGCTTCCTCAACCCCGAGCGCGTTTCGATGCCGGACTTCGACATCGATTTCTGCGAAACGCGGCGCGGCGAGGTGATCCGCTATGTCCAGCAGAAATACGGGCACGATCACGTCGCGCAGATCATAACCTTCGGCAAGCTGAAGGCGCGCGCGGTACTGCGCGATTGCGGGCGTATCCTGCAAATGAGCTATGGCCATGTTGACCGGCTGTGCAAGATGGTGCCCAACCACCCCACCGACCCCTGGCCGCTGCCGCGCGCGCTCAACGGCGTCGCCGATTTCCGCCGCGAGTACGATAACGATAACGAGGTCAGGCGGCTGGTCGATCTGGCGCTCCAGCTGGAAGGCCTGCCGCGCAATTCCTCCACCCATGCCGCGGGCGTGGTGATCGGCGACCGGCCGCTGGCGCAGCTGGTCCCGCTTTACCGCGATCCGCGTTCGGATATGCCGGTGACGCAGTTCGACATGAAGTATGTCGAATCGAGCGGGCTGGTGAAGTTCGACTTCCTCGGACTCAAGACGCTATCGGTGCTCAAGGCGGCGACCGACCTGTTGGCGCTGCGCGGTATCGAGGTCGATCTGGGCACACTCAGCTGGGACGATCCGGCGGTTTATGAGCTGCTGCAATCGGGCAATACCGTGGGCGTGTTCCAGCTCGAATCGGACGGAATGCGGCGTACGCTGTCGGCGGTCAAACCGACTGCATTCGGCGACATCATCGCGCTGGTTTCGCTCTATCGCCCCGGCCCGATGGACAACATCCCGCTGTTCGGCAGGCGCAAGAACGGCGAGGCTGAAATCGCCTATCCGCATCCGCTGCTCGAACCCATCCTGGCCGAGACGTATGGCATTTTCGTCTATCAGGAACAGGTGATGCAGGCCGCGCAGGTGCTGGCCGGCTATTCGCTGGGCGATGCCGACCTGCTGCGACGCGCGATGGGCAAGAAAGACCAGAAGGAAATGGATGCGCAGCGCCAGCGCTTTGTCGAAGGCTGCAAGCGGGTCAGCAGCATCGACGCGCGGCAGGCAGGCGAGTTGTTCGACTTGATCGACAAGTTCGCCGGTTACGGTTTCAACAAGTCGCATGCTGCCGCCTATGCGCTGCTCGCCTATCAGACCGCGTGGCTCAAGGTGCATTATCCGCACGAATTCTACGCCGCATCGATGTGCTTCGACATGCACCAATCGGAAAAACTCAGCGTTTTCGTGGACGATGCGCGGCGCTATCCCGGCGGTGGGATCGAAGTGCTGCCGCCCGACATCAACCGGTCGCAGGCGCGCTTTACGGTCGAACAGACCGACGAGGGATATGCGGTGCGCTATGCACTGGCGGGCATCCGCAATGTCGGCGAAAAGGCGATGGAGGCGATCGCCTCCGAGCGTGAGCGGAACGGACCCTTCGCCAGCCTCAAGGATCTGTTCGAGCGTTTGCCGCATGGCTCAATGAACCGGCGTCAACTTGAAGGGCTGGCCTGCGCAGGCGCGCTCGACGGGCTTGACCCGAACCGGGCCGCTAACTTTGCCAATGCCGATCTGTTGCTGGCGCTTGCCGATGCGGCAGAGCGCGAGCGCACCAGCGGGCAGGGCGGTCTGTTCGGCGGTGAGCAGCAGGTTAACGGCGATCTGCGCATGGTCGATACTCCGGCATGGAGCCGTGCCGAAACGATGGCCCGCGAGCGGGAGAATTTCGGATTTTACTTCTCCGCGCATCCGGTGCGGCAGTTCTGGGCGACCGCCTCGGCCAATGGCGCGCGCACTTGCCAGAGCCTGATGGAAGGCGGCGGGGCGCCGGGCACGCGATCCTCGGCGGTCATGGCGGCGATGGTTGAGGACGTCGTGAAGGCGCGCACCAAACGCGGCGGGATATTTGTGCGCGCTACTTTTTCCGATCCGTCGGGGCAGTTTACTGCCGCATGTTTCGAAGAGGCGCTGGTCGGCCGGTTCGAGCAATGGGCACAGGGCGGCACTTGTGTGCTGCTCAATGTCGAGCTGGATAGCCCTGGCCCCAATGAGCCGCCGCGGATCACCGTACGCGGCGCGCGCCCGCTCGACGAAGTGACCGGGAGCACGTCGATGGCGCTGCACATCGACGTGGCGAGCGCCGAGGCGCTGCTCGAACTCAAGCTTGAGCTCGGGGCCCCCGATGGCTCGCAAGGCGAAGTGATACTGCGCCTTCAGGTTTCCGACACGCACCAGCCGCAAATCCGCCTGCGCGGCGGATACCGGCTCGATGGCGATCTGGCCGAACGGCTCGCCGCGATCGAAGGCTTGTCGCGGATCGAATTGCGCCCGCAGGCCGCCCGCGCCAGCCTGCGGCTCGTCGCCTGAGTTTGCGAACGGGCATGCTGGCGATTGCCAAGCACGGCATGGCTGGGCATGATGATCCAAAGAGCAAGATAGTCTGAAGGGGAGTTTGATGCACCGGGCGATGCAGGACTGGAGCATGCGCATTTCGCATGTGATCGACCATGCCGCGCGCGAGGCTGGCGTGCGTGAAATCGTCACGCGCTGGGCCGATGGCAGCGAGACGCGCACCACATGGGCCGGGATCAGGGCAGATGCGCTGAAAATGGCGCAGGCGCTGAAGGCGCTGGGCATCAGGAAGGGTGATCGCGTGGCCAGCCTGGCGATGAACCATTCGCGCCATCTGGTCAGCTGGTATGGCGTGGCGGGCATGGGCGGGGTGCTGCACACGGTCAACCCGCGGCTGTTCGACGACCAGCTCGAATACATCGTCAACCATGCCGAAGACCGGGTGCTGCTTTACGATGCGGCATTTCAGCCGATCGTTGACCGGATGAAGCCGCGCTGGCCCACGGTCGAGCACTACGTCTGTTATGACAGCGGCGCACATGGCATTGCTTTCGAGGATTGGATCGCGACGCAGGACGGCGATTTCACCTGGGTCGGGGGCGAGGAAACCGACCCCTGCATGCTGTGTTACACCAGCGGCACCACCGGCAATCCCAAGGGCGTGGTCTATGAACATCGCTCGACCGTACTGCATGCGGTTGCCGGATTGCAGCCGTCCACCTTCAACTTCAGCCCCTCTACCGTGATGTTGCCGGTAGTGCCGATGTTTCATGCGGCGAGCTGGGGCCTGCCCTATGCCGGGGCGATGGCGGGGATCAAGTTCGTCTTTTCCGCGGTCAACGATCCCGCCGTGCTGCACGGCCTGATGCTGCGCGAAGGGGTGACCGACAGTGCGGGGGTGCCCACGGTGTGGCTCGCGCACTTCCAGTATTGCGACCGCGAGGGGATTGCGCTGCCCCCGCTCAAGGCCGCCACGATCGGCGGTTCGGCCGCACCGCGTTTCATGATCGAGCGGCTGATGAAGAACGGTACCCGCGTCCAGCACGCCTGGGGCATGACCGAAACCAGCCCGATCGGCACCGTTGGCGGCCCGACATGCGATTGGGAGCGCCTCAGCTTCGAGGAAAGGGTGGCGAAAACGGCGATGCAGGGGCGCCCGATCTTTGGCGTGCAGCTGCGCACGGTCGATCTCGACGATATGGTGACCGAGCTCCCGCGTGACGGGGTGAGCAGCGGCGCACTGCAAATTCGCGGGCCGTGGGTAATCAAGCGGTATTTCAAGGCGGAGGAAGACGCCGTCAATGCCCAGGGCTGGTTTGACACCGGCGATGTCGGCATTCTCCACCCCGATGGCACGCTGCAACTGACCGACCGGACCAAGGACGTGATCAAATCCGGCGGCGAATGGATCAGTTCGGTCGAACTCGAAAATGCGGCGATGGGGCACCCCGATGTGGCGGAGGCGGCGGCAGTGGGCATCTATCACCCCAAGTGGGACGAAAGGCCGGTGCTGTTCGTCGTGAAAAAGGACGGCTCGCAGCTTTCCTCCGCAGACGTGATCGAGCATCTGAAGCCGCTCGTCGCCAAATGGTGGCTGCCCGATGCGGTTGAGTTTGTTGACGACATTCCGCACACCGCCACGGGCAAGATCAGCAAGAAGGACCTGCGCGACCGGTTCAGCGATTACCGGCTGGAGGCGTAGGCTCATTTCCCGCCTGATCCTGCTCAACAAGCCGTTTGGCGTGCAGTCGCAATTCAGCGGCGGTGTCGAGGGTGGCAGGGATACTCTGGCGGCTTATGTCGATGTGCCCGGCGTCTATCCGGCGGGGCGGCTCGACAAGGACAGCGAGGGCCTGCTGCTCCTGACCGATGATGGGCAGTTGCAGGCGCGCAT
>PNJY01000164.1 GCA_013822125.1 Erythrobacter sp.
GTGGCACCGATAGAGGCGGAACGGGTCCTCAAGCTCATCGAGCCGTTCACCCGCCATTTCGTCGCGGCTGTCAGCCAGCCAGCGATAGGCCTGGAGGAGAATCGCCGGACCCAGGAACTTGTCCGAATTCCACCAGTAAGACGGGCACGCGGTCGAACAGCAGGCACACAGGATGCATTCGTAAAGGCCGTCGAGCTTGGCGCGCTGATCGGGGCTTTGCAGGCGTTCCTTGCCGCTGGGGGTGGGGCTGACAGCCTGTAACCAGGGCCGGATCGAGGAATACTGCGCGTAGAAATGGGTGAAATCGGGCACCAGATCCTTGATCACTTCCATGTGTGGCAGAGGAGTGATGCGGACTTCGCCCGAAAGGTCTTCGATCGCGGTGGTGCAGGCGAGGCCGTTGCTGCCGTTCATGTTCATCGCGCACGAACCGCAGATCCCCTCGCGGCACGAGCGGCGGAAGGTCAGCGTGGGATCGACCTCGTTCTTGATCTTGATCAGCGCGTCGAGCACCATCGGCCCGCACTGGTCGAGATCGATCTCAAAGGTATCGTAGCGCGGGTTTTCACCGCTGTCGGGATCGAAGCGATAGACCTTGAACCGCTTGATGCGGCCGCCGCCCGGGGCAGAGTGGCGTTTTCCGTCCTTCCTGATTCGCGAGTTTTTCGGAAGGGTGAAGGTGGCCATGGTGGTTGGGTCCTCTTGCGTTGCGCACCTATCTAGCGCCTCTTGCGCCAAGGGCAAGTCAAGCCTTGGCCTTGCATTGCGCAGAATTTCATTCCCTTTGCCTTGGGTTGCGATAGGCTGGGCCTCTACCGGATTTGACGAGGCGAGCATGGGGTTCAAGCAATGGTATGACCGGCATGTGATGCCGCGCCTCGTTACCTTGGCGTGCAGCCAGGGGCAGATCATGAAGCGCCGCTCGCTGGTGGTGCCATTGGCACGTGGCAAGGTGTTCGAACTCGGCTGTGGCGGCGGCCTCAACCAGCAATTCTATGACGAAGCGGCGGTTACAGGCTTTTCGGGCATCGATCCGCATGCCGGGCTGCTCGATGGAGCACGCCTTCGCAAGCGGGAAAAAGGCTGGGAATGCGAGATCCGCGAGGGTGTGGGAGAGGACATCCCGTTTGCCTCAGGGCAGTTCGATACGGTGGTCTGCACTTATACACTGTGCTCGGTCGAGGACCCCGAACGGGTGCTCTCGGAGATCCAGCGGATACTCAAGCCGGGTGGGCGGATGCTGTTTCTGGAGCATGGCCGCGCGCCCGATCCGGGCGTGCAGCGCTGGCAGCAGCGGATCGAGCCGGTATGGAAGCAGATTGCGGGTGGATGCCATCTGACCCGTCCGATCGGCTCTGCGCTGCGCGGAGCCGGGTTCGACGTCGAGCCGCTGGGGCAGGGCTACATGCCCGGAACGCCGCGCTTCGCCGGATGGATGGAGTGGGGAGTGGCGCGCAAGGCCGGAGCGTGACGCCCCGGCCCTGCGCCGTCGAATTCGATCACTCGCCGAAGGTACGCTGCCACCAGCCGCGCCGGCCCTCTTCCCCGTTTTCCGGCCTGTCGGCATCGTTGACGGATACAGCTTCGCCGCCGACAGCCATCTCGCCCTCGGTACTGCCCGCAGCGGCGGCTTTCGCCTTGCTTGCTGGCTTCTTCGGCTTGGCCGCAGCGCTCTTGCGCGCAGGCTTGGCCTTGGTCACCGCCGAAGCTTCTTCCGCAGGAGCAGCTTCGGGTTCAGGGGCGTCGGCTGGGTCAGCCTCTACAGCTGCCTTGGCCTTGCGCGGCGCGCGCTTGCGCTTCGGAGTATCTGCCCCGTCGCTCGCGGGCTTTTCAGCCTGTTCGGACGCTCCAGACTCTTCGGCGGCCGGTTTGGCCTTGCGCGGAGCGCGCTTGCGCTTTGGCGCAGCGGCCTGCTCGCCAGCCTCGGCTGGCGCTTCACCTGCGTCCATGGCCTGATCCTGAGCCGGGCCGGTTTCATCGGCATCGGCGTAATCTGACTCGGACTGCTCGCCCGCACCTTCCCGAACTTCGCCTTCGCCCCGGTCCTTGCGCCTGCGTCGGCCGCCGCGCCGACGGCGCTTTTTCGGCCTTTCGCCAACGTCCTCGGGTGCAGCCTGCGTCCGGTCGGCGGAACCTGGCTCCTCTTCCTCGCCATCGTCCTGCGATTGTGAGGGTTCGCGCCTTTCCTTGTTGCGACCGCGACCACCACGGCGGCGGCGGCGTTTCCTGGCTGTTTCTTCTTCCCGGTCGGCCCCGGATTCCTCGTCGAAGGCCTCTTCGATTTCTTCCTCGAAGTCGTCCTCGTCGTCGATCTCCGCGACATCCTCGATAATCGGGCGGAGTTGGGGAACCTGGCTCGGCCGCGGACCCGAGCTGGTGATCGTCATCTTGGCGCCTTCGTCCTCGCCCTCGGGGATGACTTCCACCGCTACGCCATAGCGAGCCTCGATTTCGGCCAGGTCGGCCCGCTTGGCATTGAGCAAATAGACCGCTGCCTCGGTGCTCGCGCCCAGGCGGATCATCGAACCCTTGCCGCGCGCGGCCTCTTCCTCGATCAGGCGCAGGGCCGATAGCCCGGCGCTCGACGCGGTGCGCACCAGCCCCGTTCCGTCGCAGTGCGGGCAGTGGCGCGTGGTTGCTTCCAGCACCCCGGTACGCAGGCGCTGGCGGCTCATTTCCATCAGGCCGAATCCTGAAATCCGTCCGACCTGGATACGCGCGCGATCGTTCCTCAGCGCGTCCTTCATCGCCTTTTCGACTTTGCGGACGTTGGAGCCATATTCCATGTCGATGAAGTCGATCACCACCAGGCCTGCCATGTCGCGCAGGCGCAGCTGGCGGGCGATTTCCTTCGTCGCTTCAAGGTTGGTGTTGAGCGCGGTTTGCTCGATCCCGTGCTCCTTGGTCGAACGGCCCGAGTTGATGTCGATCGAGACCAGTGCTTCGGTGGGATTAATGACCAGGTAACCGCCCGATTTGAGCTGGACCACCGGATCATACATCGCGCGCAACTGGTCTTCCGCGCCATAACGCTGGAACAGCGGCACCGGGTCGGTGTAGGCTTTCACCCGCCTTGCGTGGCTGGGCATGAGCAGCTTCATGAATTCGCGCGCTGACCGGTAGCCTTCATCACCTTCGACCACCACTTCTTCGATGTCGCGGTTGTAGATGTCGCGGATGGCGCGTTTGATCAGGTCCGAATCCGAATGGATCAGTTTGGGCGCGGAGGATGACAGTGTCTTTTCGCGGATTTCATCCCACAGCCGGGCGAGATAGTCGAAATCGCGCTTGATCTCGGGCTTGGTCCGGCTGAGCCCTGCGGTGCGCACGATCAGGCCCATGCTCTTGGGCAGGACCAGATCGGAAACGATCTGCTTCAACCGCTTGCGATCGCTCGCCGAACTGATCTTGCGGCTGATTCCGCCCCCGTGCGAGGAGTTGGGCATCAGCACCGTGTAACGACCCGCAAGGCTGAGGTAGGTCGTCAGCGCCGCGCCCTTGTTGCCGCGTTCTTCCTTGACCACCTGGACCAGCAACACCTGCCGCCGTTGGATGACGTCCTGGATCTTGTAGCGGCGGCGTAGCGCCATGCGGCGCTCGCGCGCCTCGTCGGCCCGCTTGGCCCGATTGCGGCCAGAACCCTGGCGGCGACGCCCCTTGCGGCCATGCTCACGGCGCGAACGATTCGTATCCTCGCCTTCAACGCCATTGTCGACATCGCCATCGCCTGCATCGCCATAGTCTTCGGCGTATCCGGCGTTGTCCGCACCGTTCAGGTCGGAGCGTTCAGCCGCATACTCGCCATCTTCGTCGTCGTCATAGTCGCCATTGTCGACGTGACCGTCTTCGATGATGGCGACTTCGTCCTTTTCGCTGGTGTCGATTTCCTCGACGCCGTTCCCGTCCAGGTCGGTGCCGGTTTCGTCCTCGGCGCCATATTCGTCGCCGCGGGCGCCGCCGTCGTCTTCGTAATCGTCGTCATCTTCGGCGCGAAGGCGCTCTTCCTCCTCGGCGGCAGCGGCTTCTTCGGCCAGCAATGCCTCCCGATCCTCCTTCGGAATCTGGTAATAATCCGGGTGGATTTCATTGAAGGACAGGAAGCCGTGGCGGTTGCCGCCGAATTCGACAAATGCCGCCTGAAGCGACGGTTCGACCCTTGTTACCTTGGCGAGGTAGATATTGCCCTTGATTTGTCGATGTTCATCGGATTCGAAG
>PNJY01000165.1 GCA_013822125.1 Erythrobacter sp.
TGTAAGCTGAGGCGCTTATGTGCGATCGAGCTGGGAAAGGTCCCGAACAGCTGGACAATCCTTCCCTCGCCTACCGGGCGGTCATGCCTTGCGAGCGACAGGCTCGGGGTCTGAGGTGATCGCCGGTATCGAGCCGCGATGATTTTAAGAGCAGCGGGATCCAGCTTGCACAAGGCTGGAAGCGAGTGCGACGAGGTTTGAGCGGGCGCGGTCTGATGCGGGTCTGGGGCTTGACGCTCTGACGCTGCGAATCCCCGTGCCACAGTCATTTGGCCACTGGGCTGTGCAGCAGTACAGAGAGGGGAATGCATTTTGCCCGCCCCCTTCAGTGGGCGAGGCCTGAATGTAGCAGATTGGGACGCCAGATATTTGCATGCCGGTTTCTTCCGCCGGGATGGGCTCATAAGCCAAACATTAACCTAATTCATCTTGCCGCAAGGTGCGATTCCCGAATATCATATATCTGGGATAAAAACTTAAGATGACAACGTCGCCAGAAACTCGGGTCCAATCCATTGATCGTGCCATAGCATTGGCCGAGGCGGCGCTTATTGTCTGCGATGAGCTGGGGCTGCTTTTCCCGGCGATCGACCTTTCGTCTGCAATCGACAAGTTGCAGGCTCTGCGCGACACGCCCGAGAAAGACTGACGCCACCCCCGCGAGGTTCGCCGATACGTCCGGACACGTAAATCCCATTCACGACAATACCTTTGGCTAGCAGCCAACGGCGATCGTCCTGTGAAGACTAACGCGGCCAGTCGGTATATCGGTCGTAGCCTCGATCAAATGCGCCCTCTGCAATGGACTCCTTGGGCCAGGCTGCATTCAATCGCTGGCGCGCATAGAGATCGATCCGCCAGATGAGTGCGGCAGATGCGTCGCGGCCATCACGCGATAGCTGGTACACTGGCGAGATGTGACGCGCTTATCTGGAGCGACTGACCGTAAAAAGAATCGCGTGTGACACTTTACCGCCGGGCAAAGTGTCACAGACGACAAAGCTTTGCCCCCGCATCAGGGTTGAAGAAGAGGGATTCACAAGAGTCACTCTTTGTGCTTATTTGAATCCTGTAATGTTCCGGACCTCATCACGCCCTCAGCCTTCCGAGATCTCGCTCTTGCTGGACTGCCTGGCCCGGACGAGTTCGCGCCCACGATACGCTTTCATGGTGCTAAGCCTGATAGCCGAGGTCGCCAGCCCCGAGGGTGAAGCAGGCCCCTTCATTCGCCGGAGCCAGGAACAGCTGACCCTGCGCGACTTTCTTTGCGATAGCCTCACTCCCATGGGAATGCGTTCTCCGCGCAGGCGTGCGCTCACTGAAAGGGTCGCTTCCGATCTCGCAAGACAGAAACTCCTCCCCGCCGACCCGAACGCAGCTGAGCGTATGATTAACGACGAGGTACACCGGCGCGTGCGCGCGTCGGGAAAGACCAATCTCAGCCGTGCAGTATCCGAACTGGTCAGCGCTGGTCTGCTGAAGCGCTACTACAAGGGCTATGCAGTCGACCACGAGAACCGCGGTGCACAACGTCACGCAGTCTATGTCCTTTGCGGTATAGCTCGCTGCCTTGTCGGGTCACGGGCCTCTGCGTCCATCAGCAGCACAGAATTGACAGCTGCGTTCCGGCCCGCACCGCAGCAGACCATGCCCCTGCTCCATTTCTCCGGCCTAGAATGACACGCGCCTTAACGCGGCGCCCGAATGCCTCACCAAGTGATCGGAGTCCCCCACAAGATACGCAAGATGCAGCCACTTTCCGATCTTCGCCCGAACATCGGATAGCTGGCCGGCGGCCATGGCCCCCATTTATTAGCAGCTAAGGTTGGCAACAGATCACAACCCGGCAGCGAGATGGGTTCGGTCTGCGGCTACCACCCCGCTGCTAACTGCTCTCGACCAGTCGGGGCTCCCGAGACCATCGCGCCAGTATCAGCCGGCCACTTGGGTGGTGGCAATCGACACTGCAACTAATGCGATATCACGTGTGAAGTTCACTCTGCATGGCATTGTAATGTATTGTAGCTTTTCTGATGGCTGCAGCCCCCTTCCCTCTTGGCGGCGGAAGTCTGCGGAAAATGCGGTTTGCTTCTCACCCCGACGGCAAGCTTGGCTAACGCTGCCGAAAAAGGGGGTGACAACCAGGTCCCGGAACCAAACCGCCAGCTTGAAGGTGGCGATGCCCCAAGGTAGCTTCGGGCAAATGAACAGATCGCCAATCATAACTTGGCAGCTCTCGATCTGGTCAATTACGACGAGGCAATCACGCTGAGGACTGGGGAGGTCTCCGTGGAAGGAAAGACTGTCTTCATCGTCGATGACGATGAGGATATCGGCCAATCGATTGGATCTTTGCTGCGTTCGCTAGGGTATCAGGTCGAGGTCTTTACCGCGCCCATGAACTTCCTCGAACGGGCACAGGCGGGCGCCTCAGGGTGCGTTCTCCTTGATGTGCGCCTGCCGGTGGTAAGCGGCCTGGAAATCCAGCGGCGGCTTCGCGAAGCAAAGCGCACGATCCCGATTATCTTTCTGACAGCGCACGGCGATATCGAGATGGCTGTAGCGGCCATGAAGGCTGGCGCCGCCGAATTCTTGCCCAAGCCATTCCGCGAGCAGCAGCTGATCGACGCGGTCGCCGACGCAATGGCCCGTTCAGAACAGACCGAGGAAGCCGACCGGATCCGCAACGACTACAAGGCCAGCCTTCTACTCCTGTCGCCAAAAGAGCGCGAAGTTCTGGACGACTTGTCGGCCGGTCTCCAGGTGAAGGAAGTCGCCACCAACCGTAATCTAAGTCCCTCGACCGTCCGAGTGCATCGACGCAACATACGATCCAAGATCCAAGGAAAGAATCTGGGCGCATTCGTAATGCTGCACAACACATATCGGCATCAGCCATGACGCGGCTGGAGCAGCACCTTATTCTGACCCAATCGGAATGGGGTGGACTTCTGTCCAACAGGAAGATTTCAAGTTTCGCTCAGATAGCAATCGCAATTGGCTTCGTACTCCTATTTATAAATGAGCGGCACTCGCTTTTTAATCGAGAATTATCATTTGGTTCGATATACACATCTACCGTATTCGTTACCTTATGCCTCTGCTCTTTAGGCGTATATCTCAAGAAATATTATATTTTACCATTCGCTATTATAATATTTAATTCTTCATATATAGCCCTAAATATTCATGATGTTTTCGTACTTGGCCTCTCGATAAAGGTTATAACAGTATGTTATTCAGTAATGTACTTCGTTATCAATGCCATCGTATTCAAGTTATACGTGGTTTTGGCGATGAACCTGGCCGTTTTCGGCGCAGTTTTTGCCTGCGCCGCGCAGTCCGTACGGGTCATCGAGGTGGCAGGCGGCCCAGCACCGCAACCGTTTATGATCAACGCCTTGGTTCTGAGCGCAGCAGGCTTGCTGCTGCAGCATCTCGTCCTGACAGTACGGGGCATGTTAATCGAGCAACTCGGCGCGGCCAGGCTTCAAATGGCAGCACTCGAGGCCGAGATAGAGATTGAAAATGCGAGGCGCGAGGCACGCGAGAGGACTATTCAGCTTAACCGTATTTCGGTTGTCGAAGCGCTAGGAGCGAGCATCGCCCACGAGATCAACCAACCGATCGCGGCAGCTTTGACCTATTCCCGAGCGGCACGAAACTGGGCCGCCATCGAATGCGAGGGTGCGCCTGAGACACTACGCGCCGTCGCCGGTGTCGAAAACAATGTCGACCGAGCCGCGAGACTGATCGACAATATCCGCCTCCTGACAACAAACAAGGATCGCAACTATGCCATGGCCGACGTGGCAGAGATCGTCAGGGATCAGGTGAACCTGGTGCAAGCTGAATTCGACAACCGTGGCATCAAACTTCTGCTTGAGCCTCGGTCATCAGATACAGCCGCGCTGGTCTGCGCCCCAGAGATTGCTCTTGCCGTCGTCAATCTCTTGCGAAATGCGATGGAGGCATTCGACGAGCCGAATGAAGGCTGTGTGGTTTCCGTTGCCTGCCGAAGGACAGGGCTCGACTGGATCGAAGTGTTGATCTTTGACAATGGCAAAGGCATGGCTCCAGAGTGTCCCCCGTCAGCACCAATGGCACAGATTTGAGGTTGTGATTTAAGGAGGGTTGGGG
>PNJY01000166.1 GCA_013822125.1 Erythrobacter sp.
TAATTGCGCCGCTGACGCGGGCCTGAATGGTGATCGCGCCATTCTGCTCGATACGGGCATAGACGAGATAGTTCCCGTCGGAGCGCTGAAAACCTACCAGGGCAGGCCGCGCGGTACCGCTCCCTGGCAGCACCGAAAGCCACGCGCGGAAAGCGACGCCTGCGGTGCCGCTGACGACTGTAGGAAGGGCGATGCGGAAATCGAGTGGCCAGTTGTTGCCGTTCGCGCCGATCTGGAATGCTCGCCCGTCATCGTTGGGATCAGGGCTTTCTGTGACGGTGCCGGCTCCGATGCTGCCAATGTTTCCGAGATTGGCATAAGGCAAGCCTGCGAGAAGCGCGGCGCGGCTCGGCGTGCTCAAGCCGTAGCGGCTGAAATCATCTGCCCATTGGATCGACATGGTCAAATTCCTCATAGCTTTTGGCGCTGAATGGCCTCGCGGATGCGCTCTTGGATATCCGGCCTCGAAATGCGGTTTACCCCACCTGCGATCTGAAAAACAGCCCCTTCGTTGTCGACAAGGATCATACTTTCCTTGACTTGAAGCGCGGTGCCTTGCCATGCGCCTCGATCATAGACGACGCCTTGCACGCGCAGCACGGGGCTTTCTTCGTTGCCGCTGAAATACCACGCTTCAGTCGTGGTCGTTCCAGGAAGCCAGAATTGGTCCCCGAATACTACTACTTCCGAGATCGGGTCTGGCGCACGTTCGGCGGTGGCAAAATTGAAAGGATCGATGAAGGTTTCGCCTGGATCAATCCAGAAAAATCGCCCGTTGATGCCTTGCCCTTGCGCCGGCACGAGAATTACGTAGGACGCAAGATAGCCGAGGCTAATGATCCCTACATCGTCGGGCGTCTGCACCTGAAACCAACTCGGGGTGCCTCCATTGGTCAAGGTTGCGCCTTGCGTCCACTCGATATTCGCGCCGGTTTCCGTCGTTGGGATGCCGTTACCAAGCACGCCGGCTGCGTTGGCCCTCACGAAAACTTCGGTGGCGGTGTAAGCTGTCGCTTGCGCGTCAGGATTGGCGACGGTGTTGGTGCTGTAGCCTGTGCCGGCTGCGCCAATCGCGTTGATTGCTTCGCCAAGATTGGTCCAAGCTTCGGCGGCGGAAATCCCGAGCGCTACAAGCCACGGGTTAGCGACGGTTCCCGCAGGCGTGCCGGCGTCGACGCTACCGCTGGTGAATTGGTAATAGACTGCCCCAAGGCGCACAACATCGGTGTTGGCGGGCGTGCCGGTGATCACGCCGCGGGCAAAGCCGTTCTCAATATAGCACATGAGCGACGAGCCCGCGGCGAGAAACAAGTATTGCGGCGTCGTGCCGATATTGCTGGTCGCAACCATCTGGACGCTCGACGTGTCGCTGAGCGCGGGAATTGCTCCGACAAGCGTTTCAGTTCCGTCGACGTCGATGCGATAGAGATTTTCTCCGGACGCCACGAAAAGAGCGTCCGAAAAGCTGCCGGCTTGGTTATAGACGTCGCGGATGGGGCCTGTGCCGATCTCGCGCCACCGACGCATCCCAGGACGTGCGATCAGCGCGGTTTGGGTGTCCGTCAGGACAGGGTTTTGCTCGAAGTAGCGGTTGCGCATTTGGATGCGCGCTTCCGCAGCGATACCACGGAAATAGTCGCTGCGAGCAAGCGGAATGTCGACCATGTTACGGCCTCCAAAAATACCCGCCGCGATTGAAGGCGCGGTTGGACGAGAATTCCCGCTGCTGGTCGTAACTCTGCAACGAGAGGAACGGCCACGAAATATCATCGAGAATTTCGAGGGGCATTGATTGCAGATATCGAGCGACGAATTTGCGGCGCTCGCTCATATAAACACGCTCACTTTGCTGATCCATCGAGCGACCGAAACGCGGGTTAATCCGCATCGCCAAAAGCAGCACGAAGAAAAGATCGTGCTCGGCGGGGAAGGGCATTTCATCGGTGAGGCCGATGCCGGTAAGCCGCATCCAGTTGCCGAGATCGGCGCGGTAGAACCACTCGCGGTAGAGCCCGTTGGTGTTGAGCACGAGCGTGGCAGCTCCCTCGATCGTGCGACCGTTGCCGTCAAGCGTGACAGGAAACGACTCGAGTCGACCGTAGGGATCGACGATCCCCATACGGGAGCCGTCCTGCGGATAGAGCGACAAATAGACGGTCCTGGCCTCCTCATTCAGTGCTAGGAGGCGCTGATTGATCGTGGGCCGGTCGACCTGATATTCCGACCATCCAAGATTATATTCGGGGCTCTCGCGCCCGAAATTCCCGAGCGGCCAATCCTGCAACGCCTCGCCGGCGGCGTCCCCGTAGATCGAGGAAAAAAGCTGATTGAGAAGGCGGAGCGCTTCGGTGGCCTGTGCGTCCGTCGGCGCTTTCGCGAGCGGAAGAATATTCCCCTCACGGAAAGCATCGTTGATGATCGACGAAACTACAGTCACGCGAAGCGCTCCCTCTTACTTGCGGCGGGCGGTCGTGCGGCGCATCATCGATTTGCCGCCGCCCATCTTGCCCTTCGAGCCCTTCGAGCCCATCTTGCCCTTCGAGCCCATCGAGCCCTTCATGGACATGCCGCCTTTACCATAGTTTTTCATGATTGGTACTCCCTTGCGAAGCCGGAAATTACAGATCGAGCGGCGGGGCTCCGATATCCGCAGCGGTCGACTTCGGGTAGCCTTCCTTCGGCGCGGGCCGGCTGGCACCGACCTTCATGCGCCACAGGCCGGCATTCGTCATGCTCTTGCTCGCGGCATGCAGTTCTGCCGTCCAAGGCCAGCCGTGGGCGTCGATCTGGACGGTTTCGGTGTCGGGCGTGGTCGGCGTCGGCTGCGAATTGGTCGGCGGCGTCTTTTCGAGCGGCACCGCCGCTGCGCCGACCTTGCTCGGGTGATCCTGCCAGCCTGCCGGCACGTCCTCGGGATTGTCGAAAATCTTGGCTGCGCCGTTCGGGCCGTAGAACCATGCCGGCGAATTCTGCTTTTCCATGTCTTGTTCTCCTGTTTTGAGGTTTGGGATAGGGCTTATTCTTCTTCCGGCCAATCGACCGTCGTGACGAGCACGCGTCCGCGCGCGCGGCGAGGCAGTTGGCCGGTTCGACAATCGGCTGACCGTTCCATTCGCCGCCCGTCGGGCCGAAATAGGCCATGACCTGCTGACCATTGCGATCAAAGCGATCGCGATGGCACCACACGTCCTCGGGGTTGCCGGAAAGCGCCGCAAAGGCGGCGTCGGCCAAGTCGGCGTAGGCGAGGGCTTCGGTTTCCTTGCCTACCGGCCAAAGCAATACTTCACGCATGTTATAGTCTCCCTTCCAGAAAAGTCCTGAGATTGGCGCGCTCGGTGGTGGTTAGCGCGCTTGTGACGATAATGCTGTTCATAGTCCCGAGCCAGAAGGTGTTGGGCGACGTCGTGACGCTCGCGCCGATGCGGGTACGCGAAGTTTGCGTGTTCGGGACAATCGCTGCTGAGGTTGTGCTACCTCCAACCGTTACCGTGGATGTCGTGGGCGAAGTGATTAGCTCGCCCAACTTTCGTCCTTCGAAAGCAGCGGTGCTGAGCGTCACCGTGGTCGTGGCTGTGCCGGTCCCGATCAGGGCTGCGCACCGGCTGACCCCTGAAACCACGCTGCGCCGAAGCTGCCGTGCACCGGCTGAACCGGCTGACGTGTTGCCCCAAGCGAACGTGTTGCGCGCGGTCGCGTCAGCACTGCCAAGCGGGACATCGACAAGCGCGTAGACCTCGGCATGCGCGGCAACGGTCGGCAGGAAAACCGACGCGATCTCCAGCATATCGTCAATTCCGTCGAAAAAGGCGGCAGGACGTCCGTTGAAGCCCGTCGCCTGATAGATTGGGCGACTTCCGCCGATCGCTTGGGCTAGGTTCGTACTGGTAACTTTGTCGCGCCAGCCGGAAATCTGCGATCCCGAAAGCGTCAACGACGCAGCATCCTCGACGTCCCACCAGGCAAGCAACTTCGCCCCGAGATCGCTAGGGTTGAAGGGGTTTGATGCCCCTCGTTGCTGCGAGGCCCACGCCATCAGCATC
>PNJY01000167.1 GCA_013822125.1 Erythrobacter sp.
ATTATCTATATCCGCCTCGGCGCTCGCAGCGTCGGGGTGGACTTCGGGATAGGCGGCAACCGAAATCTCGAAATCGGCGATCTCCTTCAACCCCGCCACCAGTTCTGCCGCGTTGCGATAGCCTTCAGGGTGCGGGGCGAAGCGCGCGCCCGGCTCGCCCGCATCGCCGCGCAGCGCCACGATGTGGCGCACACCGGCCTCCCAATAGCGTTCGGCGACTTCGCGGATTTCGCGCTTGGTGGCATCGACACAGGTGAGGTGCGCGGCGGCGGGAAGCTGCGCCTCGACGATGATTCGCGCCACCGTGTTGTGCGTGCGTTCGCGCGTCGATCCGCCCGCGCCATAAGTGACCGAGACGAAGCCGGGCGCCAGCGGCTTCAATTCCTCGACCGCGCTCCACAGCTGCTGTTCCATCTTCTCGCTCTTGGGCGGGAAGAATTCGAAACTGACATTGAGATCGCCCGGCAGCGCGGCGAACAGTGGCTGGCCCAGCGCGTCCGGTTCCGCTGGAATGTTATCCCGCAACAGGTTCATGCGCGCTGTTCCTGCCGTTGTTGTTGCGTCATCGCGGTGCCGCGCCGCTGACCGATCCAGATCTTGACCACCAGCTCGCCGCCGTCGAGCGCAACGGGAGGCTTGGCAACAAAGCCGGCGTCGCCCAGCAGGCGTTTGATCTGACTGTCGCCAAACCCGAGCCGGACGTGTTCGTGGCGCGCGCGCAGTTCCTCGCGATCATGCGCGCCGAAATCGACGATCGCGATCCGCCCGCCCGGTCTGATGACCCGCCCCGCCTCGGCCAGAACCTGCGCCGGGTCCTGGGCGAAATGCAGCACCTGATGCAGCAGCACCGTGTCGAACTGATCTGCGGCAAAGGGCAGGGCGAGAAAATCGCCCTGGACCAGCTCGACGTCCTCCGTAGGCAGATGCTGGAGCTTGGCGCGCGCGATCCGCAACATGTCCAGGCTCTTGTCGAGCGCCACGATCCGCTGCGCGCGCGGGGCGAAGAGCTCTGCCATGCGACCGGTGCCGGTCCCGATGTCGAGCAGCTTGCCGAGCGGATCGTCGCCTAGCGCCTCGACCAGCGCCTCCTCGACCAGCCGGTCGGGGCTGTGCATGCGCCGCAGGTCGTCCCATTCGCCCGCGTGCTGAGCGAAATAATTCTCGGCTGATTTCTCGCGCGCCGCGCGAATTGCCGAAAGCTTGCGCCGATCTTCGTCGCATTCGCGGGCGAACTGCGCATCCTCGCGTTCGGCCGCGGCGAGCAGCCGCGCCACCGCTTCGGCGAGCGGCGATGCGTTGTCAGACGAGGAAGGCGCGCGCAGGAAAACCCAGCTACCCTCGCGCCGCCTTTCAGCAAGCCCGGCGTCGCACAATATGCCGATGTGGCGCGAAACGCGCGGCTGGCTCTGCCCCAGCACCTGCGCCAGTTCGCCCACCGCGAGCTCCATCGTGCCCAACAGGCGCATGATGCGCAGACGGGTAGGATCGGCCAAGGCCCGGATGATCGCTTCGATGCTCACACCGACAAGGATATAAAGATATTTTTATATCTGTAAATGGAGCCGGGCACGTAGAATATGTTTTGCAGCGGCAAACGCGAGAGTTGGGGGGAGTGGGCCGACTCCTGCCCCTCCCGCGCTCGCGCTCGGGAGTTTCGGCGCTTGGCTGCCAGCTCGCCGACTTGTTTTGCCAGTATCTGGCACAAGGAAATGACTATCAGTTCCGGGATTCCGCCACATTGCGAATGCTTGAAGAGGTGCCGCAATAAAATCTTGCATTTCTTAATATGCAAGATTAGGTGGACACCACCAACCGGAGAGTCCCCATGTCTACAGCACTCATAGGAAAGCGCTTAAAGGCGCTGCGCGATGAACGCGGTATCGATCAGGATGCCGTGGCTGAAATGCTTGGCCTAAAGTCGCGCCAGATCGTCTCCAACATCGAAACCGGCGAACGCAAGGTGAAGGCTGATGAATTGCTGACGTTGGTCGAGAAGCTGCGCGTCGACATGGACTATTTCACCGACCCCTATCGCATTGTGGGCGAGGGCGCATTTTCCTGGCGGCAGACCGGACGCACAGTGGCTGAGCTTAAGGCCTACGAGGCGATGGCGGGCAGCTGGATCGCTATGTTCCGGCACGAAGCCCCGCGCGTCGGGCGGCATGCACTCTTGCGGCGTCCTAAACTGCCGCTGACGAAGCAATCGAGCTACGAGGACGCGATGGCTGAAGGCGAGCGCGTTGCTGAGGAATTGGCGCTGGGTGATGTCCCTGCAGCGCGCCTTCCTGAAGCAATGGAGCGTGATTTCGGAATCCTCGTCCTGATGGTCGATGCGGTTGAAGGGGTGTCAGGCGCGGCCTGCCGTCTGCCCGAACTCGACGCGGTGCTGGTCAATCGCAATGAGGTCGCCGGGCGGCGCCATTTCGATCTGGCGCACGAATTGTTCCATATCATGACCTGGGATGAAATGCCGCCTGACTACAGCGAAGATGCAATTGGCTTCGGTCGCAAACGCAATCGCGTAGAGCAATTGGCTGATAATTTTGCGGCGGCGCTGCTCATGCCCGCTCAAGTGATCAAGCGCTTCGGCCAATGGACAGCTATGGGTGCACAGGAACTGACTGCCCGGGTCAATGCGGTGGCTGACGAGTTGCTGGTAACGGCGCAGGCGCTGAAGTGGCGTCTGCTCGTCCTAGGCTTACTGACAAAGGCCATAGTGCTGTGCATTGCCGACGATCTGCTGCGCAATAACGGTCGGGATCGCGGGGAGGGCGAAGCGCCGCCGCCATTTTCCCATGCCTTTATGGATGTGATTGGCAAGGCGATTGACCGGGGATTTGTTTCTCGCCGTCGTGCCGCTCGTCAGCTCGGTATTGAGGTCTATGAACTGGGTGACGTGTTTCGTGCACATCAGCTGTCGGTGCCGGAAAGTCTATGACCCATGGCCCGCTTCCAAGGCTCCGTCTTGCTGGACAATAACGCCATCGGCGATGCCGTGGACCTGAGGGTCTGGAACGGCTTGCTGGGCGCGTATGATGGTCAGCTTGAAACGGTTGCCGAGGTTGAAGGGGAAGCGGGAAGCTATTTCCGCCGCAAGCCGAACGGCACGGAACTGATGGAGAGCATAGCTCGCTTGACGATCCATCAGGTGACCCCGCTGGAGCGTGCGTCACTTTACACGCAGCTCGATGGCATGGCCCTCGACGCCGGTGAACAGGATTTGTGGGCGCACGCACATATGCGCCAGGATGGCTGGATTCTGTGCGGCCCTGACAAAGCTAGCCTGCGCGCCGCAGTTAAGCTTGGTCTGAAGGACAGGCTCGTATCGCTTGAGCAGTTGCTCAAGGATGCCGGGCTCGCGACCAAGGGCCTTCGCGAACACCAAACGAAGGCGTGGCTGGACAAGACCGTTGGCCAGATTGTGGTTGAGGAATTCAAGCCGTGAACAGCGTCGACGTCCGCACAGAGCTTTTCCACCGCCTGCGCCGGGATTTGGTCGGTTCATCAATTCACGCACCTGACGCGTAGCTGGCTACAGCAAGCGATATCTCTGGCAGCTGCTCAGAATAAGTTGGCTCGCTCCTGACATCATCTCGGCGATTGTCGAATGTCGGCACCCGGCCGGGCTGACCGGGCGACGGCTTCTTCGCGCAGCGCAACTGCCTCTGAAATGGTCTGAGCAGCGCGAATTTCTCGGGTTTTCCTGAGCCCGATTCCCCGACAAATTCATCTGCAACTGGTGGCTCGATTTTCGGGGGTTAGAGAACTACACGGAGATTTGCGCAGACTGGTGGTGTCAGAGACGCTTCCAGGCACCCGGTTCCAAAAGTCGAGCACGACAAACGCCGGAATTGTCGGGACAATCCAAGCTTGCTCGATACCACTTAAGATATTAATATAAAAAAGAAAAATAGGTGGTGCCGCTTAGGTGACTCGAACACCTGACCCCATCATTACGAATGATGTGCTCTACCGACTGAGCTAAAGCGGCACTTCGCGGAAATGCACCCAAAGGCAGTTCC
>PNJY01000168.1 GCA_013822125.1 Erythrobacter sp.
CGGTGCGCCGAAACGATCCGCGTCTCGTGCGCCACGTCGAGTTCCTCGAGCAAGCGGGCGGCGTGGCTCATGGTCGGCCAGTCCGACTGGCTTCCCATCACGATGGCTACCTTGCCGCCCATTGCCCCTGCCCCCTCAGCTGTCCTTGAGATAATAGCTTTCGCCCGGCTGCAATATACCCGCAGCGTCGGGCTCGAAATCATAGACGATCGGCTGGCCGGTGGGAATCTCGAGCCCGGTGATATCATCATCGGAAATTGCCGACAGATGCTTGACCAGCGCGCGCAGGCTGTTGCCGTGGGCCGAGACGATCACGGTTTCCCCGCGCGCCAGCTGCGGCAGGATCAGTTCCTCCCAGCACGGCAGCACGCGCGCGATGGTGAGCTTGAGGCTTTCGGTCGCGGGCACCTCGACTCCGGCATAGCGCGGATCGGTGGAAAGATCGTAGGCGCTGCCCGGCTCCAGCGGCGGCGGAGGCACATCGAAGCTGCGGCGCCAGATATGCACCTGCTCATCGCCATGCCGGTCGCGGGTTTCCTGCTTGTCGAGCCCGGTCAGCCCGCCATAGTGACGCTCGTTGAGCCGCCAGTCCTTGACCACCGGGATCCACAGCCGCCCGCATTCCTCGAGCGCGAGATTGAGCGTCCGAATCGCGCGGGTCTGGAGCGAGGTGAAGGCGTAGGTAGGCAGCACGCCCTTCGCCTTCATCAGCGCGCCCGCCGCGCGCGCCTCGGCCACGCCCTCTTCCGTCAGATCGACGTCCCACCAGCCGGTGAAGCGGTTTTCGAGGTTCCACTGGCTCTGGCCATGGCGCACCAGGATCAGTTTGGGCATGATCGGCTCCGATTGCTGGCAGGAGCGCGCCGGTTAGCCATTCGGCTCGCGTTTGGGAAGGGCATGCGCGTGATCGGTCGATGATTCGCCCTGATCCAGTGCGCGCGCCTGCGCCTTGCGGCGGCGCAGGTTCTCTCGCAGCTTGGCGGCCAGCCTCTCCTCGCGCGACATGGTGTTGCGGCGTTCTTCACCCATAAGAAACGCCTTGCCCGTAAACGCTGCGATCCTCAAGCTCGGCCACAAGCTTGGCTTGACATTGCGCAGGCGCGTGACAATAGGCGCGCGACCTTTTGGTCGGCTGCTGTAGCTCAGTGGTAGAGCGCACCCTTGGTAAGGGTGAGGTCGGGAGTTCAATCCTCCCCAGCAGCACCAGTTTCGACAACGGAAATCCATCCGGGGGATGGATTTCGGTCGAAACTCCCAAGCGCAAGCGCGGGAGGCGACACACACCGACAGAAACCTATTTCTCCGCTACCGCTATGCTACTTGAGCGGGGTTGCTTGACGGCATCATGCGTATTGCGCATGTAAGACGGCATGGACAACGACGCCGTCACCACCAATGGCAGCATTGCCGAGGATGCGCTCACCAGCCTGCATCCCAACCATGTCAAGCTGCTGCGCATCCAGGCGGCGCTGATCGCGATCCCCTTTGTTATCACCTCGCTGGTTCTGGAGGGCACCGATCTGGTCCCGCCGGGGCTGATCTTCGGCCCGGTGGCGCTCATCGCCCTGCTGGCGATCGTGCGCGTCCCGCTGCGCCGCCACCATGCGCGTGGCTATGTGATGGGCGCGGACTTGCTGCGCGTCGTGCGCGGCATCCTGTTCCGGTCTGACAGCGTGGTCCCATTTGGCCGGGTCCAGCACATCGATGTCAACCAGGGGCCACTCGAACGCTATTATGGCCTCGCCACTCTCACGCTGTACACGGCTGGCACGCATAATGCTTCGGTCCATCTGCCGGGGCTCGAACAGGGGCTCGCGCGCGCCATGCGCGAGGAAATCCGCGCACACATCCGGCAAGAGACCTTGTGAGCGAAGCGAACCAGGAGACTCCAGCTTCCGCCGTGGCGAGCGTGCCCGTCACCGCCCGCCACGGTGCGGCCATGCCCGCCGGGCACAGGCGCACCAATCCGCTCAGCTTTGCCGTAAACGGTGTGTCGCAGCTCGCGCGGATGGCGGTTCCGCTCGCAATCGGAGCGGTCACTATCTTCGATAAAGGCGAGATGGGTAAACTGCTGCTCATCATTCCCATGGTCGTCGCGGTACTGGGCGTGAATTTCTTCATCGCCTGGCTCAGATGGCTGCGCCTGACTTATGTTGCCGGTGCCAGCGACATCAGGGTTGAAAGCGGGATATTGAGCCGCGCGGCGCGCTCGGTCCCGTACGAGAGAATTCAGGACGTCAGCCTCGAACAGAAGCTGATCCCGCGCCTGTTCGGACTGGTCGAGCTGCGCTTTGAAACCGGCGCGGGCGGCAAGGACGAGCTCAAGCTGGCCTATCTTTCGCGCGAAGAGGGTGAGGCGCTGCGGCGGCTTGTGCGCGCCCGGCGCACCGGCGAAGCGGTCGCCGATGCCGGGGGTGAAGCCACCAACGCTACTACCGATGACGCGGGCGACGCGGATGAGCAGGCGCAGCTGCTGTTCGCCATGGACAGGCGAAGGCTCACCACATTCGGCTTTTTCGAATTTTCGCTGGCGGTGTTCGCAGTGCTGGGCGGCGCGGCGCAATATGCCGAGACATTCATGGGGATCGAAGCTTGGGACCCCGATCTGTGGCAGCAGGTGTTTGCGCTGCAGGAGCAATGGATTCTCGGCCTTGGCCCGATGGCGCAGGTGTTTGCGGTGATCGCAGCGCTTGTCGTACTTGCGTTCACCGGCTCGGCCACCGGCATGGTCCGCACCTACCTGCGCGATTGGGGCTTCCGGCTCGAGCGCACTTCGCGCGGATTTCGCCGCCGCCGGGGGCTGCTGACGCGCACCGATGTGGTGATGCCGCTGCACCGGGTACAGGCGGTGAACATATCGACCGGGATTGTCCGTGGCCGGTTCGGCTGGAAATCGCTCGCCTTCGTCAGCCTGGCGCAGGATAGCGGTTCGTCCAATCACGTCGTCGCGCCCTTCGCCAAGAACGAGGAGCTGGAACCGATCATCCGCATTGCCGGCTTCGCGCCCCCTGCCGAGGGGCTCGACTGGCACCGGACCAGCACGCGCTACCGCTTTGACAGCATCGCGCTCAAAAGTGGGGCATGGTTGCTGGCAGCGATACCGGTGGCGATATTCGCGCCCGCGCCGTTCGTGCTCATACCGCTGGTTCTGGCGGTTGGTTCGGCGGCGGCCAATTTCTATGCCTGGCGGTTCCGCCGCCATGCGCTTGACGGCAGCCAGATCGTTTCGGTCCGTGGTCTGCTCGCCCCCAGCGTCCAGATCGCGCAGCGCGTCAAGCTGCAATCGGTCGAGATCGCGCAGGGGCCGATCGCCCGGCGACGCCGCTATGCCACGCTCCATCTGGGCCTCGCCGGGGGCACTTTCACCATTCGCGGGATTGCGCTTGAGCGGGCGCGGGAACTCAAGGATGCGGTGCTCGCCAGCATTGCCGAGCGCGATTTTTCCGCGCTTACCTGATCGTGCAAGCTGCGCTAAGGCGCGTTGCATGACCCAGCCGAAGCTGTTCCTGTCGGACAACGCCGCCCCCGTTCATCCCCGGATATGGGAGGCGCTGCAAGCCGCCGACCATGCCGATGTGCCCTATGATGGCGACGGGCTCAGCGCTGCGCTTGACGAGCGTTTCAGCGATCTGTTCGGCCGCCCTTGCGCCGCCCTGTGGGTGGCGACGGGAACAGCCGCCAACTGCCTGGCGCTGGGCACGATGGTCGCGCCGCATGGCGGCGTGGTGTGTCACGAGGAAGCGCATATCGAGGCCGATGAAGGCGGAGCGCCCGGGTTTTACCTCCACGGTGCCAAGCTGATGCTCGCATCGGGTGAAGGGGCCAAGCTTGCCCCCGCAGATATATCCGCGCTGATCGACCCGATCCGCGACGATGTGCATCAGGTCCAGCCGCATGCGATCGCGATCACGCAGGCGAGCGAATACGGGCGCTGTTACCACGCCGACGAGCTCGCCGCGCTGGGCGATTTTGCCAGGGCGCGGCGTTTGGGCCTGCACATGGACGGCG
>PNJY01000169.1 GCA_013822125.1 Erythrobacter sp.
TCTCGGATACCAGAAGGGGTTCGGCGGGCATTTCCACAATGACAATTCGGTGGCGGTGCTGCGCGACATTCCTGGCCTCATACTCGCGTGCCCGTCCAACGGGGCGGATGCCGCGCGGATGCTGCGCGAATGCGTGCGGCTGGCGCGCGAGGAGCAGCGGCTGGTGGTGTTCCTCGAGCCGATCGCGCTCTATCCGATGCGTGACTTGCATGAGGAGAAGGACGGCGGCTGGATGCGCCTCTACCCCGAGCGGTCGGAACGGATCGCGCTGGGCGAAGTGGGTGTGCGCGGGACGGGCGAGGATCTCGCGATCGTCAGCTTCGCCAACGGCTTCTACCTTTCGTGCCAGGCGCAGGCTGAGCTGGAGCGCGCAGGGATCGCCACGCGAGTAATTGACATGCGTTGGCTCTCGCCGCTGCCCAAGGAGGCGCTGACATCTGCAGTGCGGGGTGCGCGCCATATTCTGGTGGTTGACGAGACGCGCCATTCGGGCGGTGTGGCCGAGGCGCTGATGGCGCACTTCCACGAGGTTAGTGACGTGCCGCTGGCGCGGATCACCGCCGAAGACAGCTTCATCGCCACCGGGCCCGCTTATGCCGCGACCATGCCCTCGCGCGATGGCATTGTCGCCGCCGCCAAGGCGCTGGTCAGGGGCGCGAAATGAGCCGCGTGCGCACCGCCGTCGTAGTGTGCCCTGGCCGCGGCACCTACAACAAGGGCGAGCTTGGCGTGCTTGGCCGGCATTTCGGCGATGGCGCGTTGATGGCGCGGTTCGACGCTATGCGCCGCACCGCCGGCCAGCCCACCCTGAGCGAGCTTGACGGGGCCGAGCGCTGGTCAGCCGCGGTGCATACGCGCGGCGACAATGCCGCGGGGCTGATCTATGCCGCGACGCTGGGCGATTTTCACAGCCTGCAGGGTGTCGAGGTGGTCGCGGTCACCGGCAATTCGATGGGCTGGTATTCGGCGCTCGCCTGCGCCGGGGCGCTTCAGGCAGAGGACGGCTTCACGCTCGCCAACACCATGGGCACGCTGATGCACGAACATGCGATCGGCGGGCAGGTGCTTTACCCCTACATGGGCGAGGACTGGCTGCCCGATACTGCGCGCAAAGCAGAACTTCTGGCATTGGCGGGCGAAATCGGAACGCGCGAGGGGCATGTGCTCGCGCTCTCGATCGACCTTGGCGGGATGCTTGTGCTGGCCGGGAACGAGGCAGGGCTCGCCGCGTTCGAGGCTGCGGTGCCCCCGCTGCAAGGGCGGTTTCCGATGCGGCTGGCCAACCATGCGGGTTTTCACTGCCATCTCCAGCAGCCCGTGGCCGAAGCGGGGCGGGTGAGGCTTGCGCCCGAACTTTTCGGCCAGCCGGTGCTGCCGTTGGTCGACGGGCGCGGGCATGTATGGTGGCCGGGCGCGTGCGACACTGCGGCGCTGTGGGACTATACGCTGGGGCACCAGGTGGTCGAACCTTACGATTTCACCCGCGCCATCGCAAATGCCGCGCGCGAATTCGCGCCCGATCTGTTCATCGTCACCGGCCCCGGCACCACGCTGGGTGGCGCGGTGGCGCAATCGCTGATCCTGGCCAACTGGCGCTCCATGGCATCGAAGGCGGATTTCCAGCAGCGCCAGGCGGAGCAACAGCTGCTCGTCTCGATGGGGATGGAAGACCAGCGCGCGCTTGTCGCCTGACCCTACATCGGCGCCGGGCAGTATGATTTGAGGTAGTCGCCGTGGCCGGGCATGTGCTCGACGACGTGCCGGATCGACCGTTCCATTTCGTCGAACTCCTTGCGTGTCTTGGCCCGGTCCAGCGTATCGGCGACGGGATTGTGTCCCGCCATCTCGATGCCCTGGCCCATCATCACCGCGGTCCAGCTGCTTTCGGTGAACAGTTCGTCCTCTTCGCGGAAGATTTGCCCGTTGGACCGGAATAGCGCCACCTTGTGTGTCAGCGTTTCAGGAACCGGCATGGTGCGGCAGTAGTTCCAGAATTCCGAATCGTCGCGCGCGGTGGCGTTGTAATGAAGGATCAGGAAGTCGCGAATCCGGGAATATTCGCGGGCGGTGAGGCGGTTGAAGGTGTCCTCCTGCGCTTGCGTGATTCCGTCGAGCGAGAGCATCGCCACCAGCTTGTTTATGCCTGTGTAGATGAGGTGGATCGAAGTCGATTCGAGCGGCTCCATGAAGCCGGCCGCCAGCCCCAGCGCCACCACATTCCTGTTCCAGAATTTCTTGCGTCGTCCGGTAACGAAGCGCAGGAAATTTGGGTCCGCGGTCGGCTCCCCCGCCAAATTGGCGACAAGGATCGCATGCGCTTCATCGTCGCTCATGTATTGACTGCAATAGACGTGGCCATTGCCGGTGCGGTGCTGAAGCGGGATGCGCCATTGCCAGCCGGCCGAATGCGCGGTGGCGCGGGTAAACGGCGGCGGCGGGCTGGTATCGTCACGGGCGCAGGGCAGGGCCACAGCCCGGTCGCATGGCAACCAATGGTTCCAGTCTTCATAACCGGTATGCAGCGCCTGCTCGATCAGCAGCCCGCGAAAGCCCGAACAATCGATGAAAAGATCGCCCGCGATTTCCTCACCGCTCGCGAGCCTGATCGAGGTGACGAAACCCGTTTCGGGGTGCAGCGCCACGTCGGTGACGCGGCCCTCCTCGCGCACGACTCCGCGTTTTTCCGCATACTTGCGCAGGTACCGGGCGTAACGTCCGGCATCGAGGTGATAGGCGTAGTTGATAGGCGGCAGATCGTCGCGCTGGTAATCCTGGGTCCGCGCGAACTTGCCGAAGAAAGCGGCCATGGTTTCAAGGTTGAAAGCCTGGAGCGGACGCCTGTCCCCCTCTTGGCGGAAACGGTGCCAGACCTGGTGGAACGAGATGCCGCCCATCGTGTAGCCATAGGCCCCGAACGGGTGGATATAACTATCGCCCTGGCGGCCCCAGTTGACGAACTGGATACCCAGCTTGAAAGTGCCCCGCACTTCGGCGAGCATTTCGCGTTCGTCGATTTCGAGCAGCTGGTTGAACTCGACGAAGGGAGGAATGGTGGCTTCGCCGACCCCGATGGTGCCGATCGCCTCCGATTCGACCAAAGTGATGTCGAGCGGTCGGCCCCCTTTCAGGCGGGAAAGTACCGCCGCCGCCATCCACCCGGCCGTGCCGCCACCGACGATAATGATGCGGTTGATCGCCATGCACTCTCCTGCATTGAAACTTGCATGAAAAGCACGCGGAGGCAACCCGATTGTGAACGTTCATTTTCGCTATTGTGAACGATCACAATTTCGCATATGAATATCGACAAGAAGCGCGAAACCGGCCCGTGCGGTCAATCACAAGCGCTTGAAAATGGGAGGGTAACTTGTCACGCATCAACTCACTTCGAGTCGAATCCGTCGGTCGGCTGCTGGCGCTCAGTTCTGCATCGGGCCTCGCGCTCGCGGCCATGCTTGCCGCGCCTGCCCATGCCCAGGATACCGGGGCGGACGATGAAGAGAAGGTCGAGGAAGCTCCAGGCAACCAGATCGTCGTAACCGGATACCGCGCCTCGCTGGAGAATGCGCAGAACATCAAACGCGACGCCGATACCTTCGTCGATGCCATCACCGCAGAAGACATCGGCGCCCTGCCCGACCGTTCGGTTGCCGAAGCGCTCCAGCGAGTTCCCGGCGTAAATATCGGCCGCTTCGAAAAGACCTCCGATCCTGACCGCTTCTCGGTCGAAGGAACAGGGGTCGTCATCCGCGGCCTGCCCTTCGTCCGTTCGGAACTTAACGGGCGCGACATCTTTTCCGCCAACGGCGGGCGCGTGCTCAGCTTCAACGATGTATCGCCCGAACTGTTGGGCCGGGTCGAAGTGTTCAAGAACGTCACCGCCGACATGGTCGATGGCGGCATTTCGGGCACGGTCAATCTCGTCACGCGCAAGCCGCTCGACAACCCCGGCTTTCACATCGCCGGCACCATCGAAGCGAC
>PNJY01000170.1 GCA_013822125.1 Erythrobacter sp.
AGGGTCAATCTCGAATTCGGCATCTTCACCGAGGTGAAGACGCTGGCGATGGCGCGCGCCGTGCTGGAGGCGACCGAAGGCGAGGCCAAGGCCCTGCTGGTCGACACGCTCCATTGGGCGCGCTCCGGGGGGACGGCGGAAGATCTGGCGGCAATCCCGCGCGAATGGCTGAGCTACTGCCAGCCCTGCGACGCCCCCGCCGAGGGGCCCGACACCAGCAACTTCGACGCGATCATCGACGACGCGATCAACCGCCGGATGCCGCTCGGGCACGGCGGCCTCCCCCTCGCCGCGATGGTCGACGCCCTGCCCGCGCACCTGCCCATGGCGGTGGAGGAGCGCTCGGCGGCCTTGCGCGATGCCTACCCCGATCTTGTGGAGCGCGCCCGCGAATGCGCCCGCACCTCGCGGGAATGGCTGGAGGGACGGCAGCTTCCGACAAATTCACACAAATAGCCGCCATTCGGCTATCGGCCCCATCGCTGCCATTGGTGACCGTCGACCCGGTGCTCCAAAGCCTGCTCAACAGTTTCGGGCCGCAACATTTGGCGGGGCGGCATCTTCGCGCTGCTCGTCAATCGAGAATGCTCAAATCCGACTGACGCTGGAGCACTTCCCGACCAATCCGGTTCGGGAAGTGCTCTAACGCAGCACGGGCAATACATCGACCAATGTGACGTCGCGCATCTGGTTCAGATAGGCCTCGTAATAGGCTTTGTGCGACGCGCCGACGATTGTGACCAATCGTGTCCCCGGAGCGCGGCCAAGAACTTCGCGGATATTGGCCACCATTCGCAGATTGCGTGTTTCCCAATACGCAACGTAGCGGCGCCCGTAGGCCTGTTCGGATGGTTCCACCAACGCCGCACCCCAATCAGATTCGTAAGCCAGAGCGGCCAATGACGGGGCGTTGAGCGCTCGATAGATGTCGAGCAGACCATCGGGTTGTCCGATCCCAGCGTAAAGTACCTGATCCGCGGCAATGCGGGCCTTGTTCGCCGGATTGTCCCACGCGCGCTCTATGGCCTCGCCATAGGCCTGTTCATCGACAGGTCCGCCTGCAAACGACTGATCATCGACGCTCCAGACCCGCTCCAGCCCGGACCTTGCGGCAAGCTGCGCTGCGATCAATTCGGTCTCGCTTTTCCGCGTCAGTTGCGCTTGCAGATAGGCCACAAGTTCGTTTGTCAGGCCCTGGTCGACCCGGCGTTCGGCAACGGGCAGGCGGAACCATTGCACTGTTGCCGATGCCGGTTCTCCGGCGGCCAGGAAGACCAGCGCGAGACGGCGCCGCTGCGCTGCCGACGGCGTTGCAGGCCAATTTGCCAGCATTCGCTCAGCCTCCGCATTGGCGGCTGTCACGTCGAGCCCGGCAGCATGGCCGGCAGCGGCAGGGTCATAACAGTAGGCCTCGACCGCCTCCGCGTGTCGTTCGCCCTGGCGACGCATGGCGTCGCATTGGAGGCCGGATATGTTCTCGCTTGCAACCGCAGTTGGCCTCCATTTCTCAAGTCGCTGGAGGATTGGCTCAACCATGTCCGGCGTGAAGCCGCTCGGCAAGTTCGAAAGGTGGGGGGAACCGACCACGAGCACTTCATTGGGGCGACCGGCGGGACGGTCCTCCAGCGCATCGGGCCGAAATGACGGCTGATAGCTCTGAGCGCTGACCATTCCCGGGCAACCTGTCGTCATCAATAGAAGAGCTACCGTGAACCGTAAGATCATGTTCCTGTCCTCATTGTATTACTTGAATTATCCGGACGGCGGGGGTCGGTCAAAGGCTTGGCCGGATTACTGCGGTGGCGAGGTCCAAAAATGCATTCTTGCTGGCAATGACATTACCCTCGCGTGTCGGCGACCGGCTCCAGCGGCTTGCCTACCGGGACAGCGCCGCGTCGAAGAAAGCGAGGATCTTGCCCCAGCTGTCCCGGCGCGCGTCGTTGTTCGATTTGGCCGTGCCGCCCATCTGCGCGAACATCCTGATCGACTTGTCCTCCTCGCCGGCGGCGATGCCCATCACGCCGTGGCCCGCGTCGGGGTAGCGGAGCAGGCTCACCGCCGGAGCGCCCTTGGCCTTCGCCCGGCCGACGATCTGCTCGGACATCGGACAGGCTGGCCACAGGATGTCGGCCTCGCCGCAGACCAGCAGGAGTTCGCCCTTGTAGCGCTCGACCGGAATGACCGCATCGGGGAATTCAGCGAGACGCGCGAGGCCCTTGTCGAAGACCGCCAGCATGCCGGGCCCCTCGCCCGGCAGGCCATAGGGCAGGCTTGCCACGGGCTTGCCGCCTTCGGACCATGAACTGCTCGCATTCGAAATCGCGAAGTTTTCGGGCGACATGCCGTCCCAGAACACGCTCGTCGGCATCCCTGCGACCACCGCCCTGATGCCGGGATAGCGGGTCGCGACCAGCAAGGCCGCTTCGGCGCCCTTGGAATAGCCGATCACCCCGATCCGATCAGGATCGACGCCCTTCTGCCGTTTCAGCCAGTCGAGCGCCCTGGTGAAATCCTCGAGCGGGATGTTCTTGAGCTTCGCCGATTTTCCGGGCGCGTTGTGGTAGGCCAGATGCAGGGCATGATAGCCGCGTTCCTGCAAGGCGATCGCCTGCCGGGTCACGTCGGTGGCGAGGCCACCTTCGGACCCTCCCAGAACGAGGATCGCAGGGCGCAGGCCCTCGCCGGAGGCGGGGAAATAGTTTCCGAAAACCCCGTCACGGTCGATCCGCTGACCGGTCGGTCCGGCGGCGACGATCCTTGCGGGCGGCGGCTCGCTGGTGAGGATGTAGATGGCCCCTCCCCCGACGAGGACGATCAGCAGCAGCAGCAAGCCGATCAGTATTTTCCACCGCAGCTTCATGGATTGTCACCCCGTTTTCAGCGGCTAAGCCTAAGCAGGGCGTGTCGGGGCGAGCCACACGAACCCGTTCGATTGCAACGACAATCCGACGAACGGGCTTCCTTGCCGACGCCTCAAAAGCGGTCAGGCCGCTCTCCACCCCCTGTGATCGATCCCCGCTGACCGCCAGACTCCCGAAGGCGGGCGCTCCTAACCCCCGCGCGCATGCTCCGCGATCTCGCTCGCCAGACGCGGCACCAGTTTCAGCGGCAGGTCGTGGCCCCAGCCGGGGATCGTCACCAGCCGCGCGCCAGGAATCGCTGCCGCAGTCGCTTCGCCGCCGGGGAGTTTGACCAGCGGGTCGGCCTCGCCGTGGAGCACCAGCGTCGGCGTCCGCACTGCGCCGAGGCGCGCGGTGCGGTCGCCGTCGTCGATGATCGCGGCGAGCTGGCGCGGAAGGCCTGCCGGGTAGACCGAGCGGCGCATGTTCGCGAGCACCCGCGCGCGGTGGTGCGCCTCGTCGAAGGGGAATTCTGCGCTGTCGGGCGTGCCGATATTGCGGATGATGTTGAGGCCGTGTGCCACCAGCGTCTCCTCGTCCATGGCCTTGAGCGGCGCGGTCAAGGCGCCAATCGCAGCAGGCTCGGCCTGAGGCAGCTTGCCGTTGCCGGTGGTCGACATGATCGAGGTCATGCTCATCAGCCGCTCGGCATGGTGGATCGCCATCAGCTGGGCGATCATCCCGCCCATCGAGGCGCCGACAACATGCGCGCGCGCGATCCCCAGTGCATCGAGCACTCCGATCCCGTCATCGGCCATATGCTTGAGGGTATAGGGCACCTTGGCGGGGAAGCCGATCTTCTTGCGCAGCACCTGCACGGGGAGCGAGGGCGCGCGCTGGCCTTCCATCTTCTGGCTGAGGCCGATGTCGCGGTTGTCGTAGCGGATCACCCGGAACCCCTCGGCAGCGAGGGCGGCCACCAGCTCGTCCGGCCACAGCGTCATCTGCGCGCCGAGGCCCATCACCAGCAACATCGCCTCGGCATTGGGATCGCCGTGCTCCTCGTAGAA
>PNJY01000171.1 GCA_013822125.1 Erythrobacter sp.
CTCAAGCGTAAGCTCGATGCCGGGGCGACGCGCGCGATCACGCAGTTCTTCTTCGAGGCCGAAACGTACTTTCGCTTCCGCGATGCTCTGGCGAAAAGCGGGATCGATGCCCCGCTGGTGCCGGGCATATTGCCGGTGACCAACGTGATGCAGGCGCGAAAATTTGCCGGTGCGTGCGGCGCGCGCATTCCGCCATGGATGGACGGTCTGTTCGAGGGGCTGGACGAGCGGCCCGCGGCGCGGCAACTGGTCGCCGCCACCGTCGCCGCCGAACTGTGCCGCAGGCTCTATGCTGGCGGGGTGCGCGATTTTCACTTCTATACGCTCAACCGGGCAGAGCTGGCCTATGCGATCTGCCATCTGCTTGGCAAGCGTCCGACCGGAGAGGCAGCATGACCCATTCGACAGGCTCAGGGCTGGGCGCGCGCGAGCGCCTGCTGGCCGCCGCCGCGCAGCGCATCCTGATCAAGGACGGGCCATATGGCACGCAGATCCAGGCGGTGCGCCTTTCGGCTTCGGACTATGCCGGCGAACTTGCCCTTGCGCGGGACCAGAAGGGCAATAACGATCTGGTCAATCTGACCCAGCCGCATATCATCCGGCGCATCTGCGACAGTTACATTGCCGCTGGCGCAAACGTGCTCGCCACCAATACCTTCAACGCCAATCGCATCAGCCAGGCCGATTACGGGGCGGAACATCTGGTGCGCGAGATCAATCTTGCCGCCGCGCGCGTGATCCGCGAGGCCTGCGATGAAGCGAGCGAGCGCGACGGGGTTGAGCGGTTCGTCTGCGGCGCGATGGGGCCGACCAACAAGACGCTGTCGCTTTCTCCGCAGGTCGAGGACCCGGGCTTTCGCGAGGTCACGTTCGACGAGGTGAAGCAGGTCTATCACGAACAGGCCGCCGCATTGATCGAGGGTGGGGCCGACTTCATCCTGGTCGAAACCGTGTTCGATACGCTCAACTGCAAGGCGGCGATCATGGCGGTGAAAGAGCTGGAGCGCAATCTTGGCCGCGATGTGCCACTGATGATCTCGCTCACGCTGACCGATCTTTCGGGGCGTAATCTGTCAGGCCATACCGTCGAAGCGTTCTGGCATGCGGTCCGCCACGCGCGCCCGATCGCCATCGGGCTCAATTGCAGCTTCGGCGCGCAGCAATTGCGCCCGCATGTGCAACTGCTCGCGCAGATCGCCGATTGCCTGCTGATGGCCTATCCCAACGCCGGCCTGCCCAATGAACTGGGCCAGTATGACGAGGAGCCGCAGACCACTGCCAGCCTCGTGCGCGAATGGGCCGAGGCGCGCCAGGTCAATATCCTCGGCGGCTGCTGCGGCTCTACGCCTGGCCACATTGCCGCGATCGCCAAGGCGGTGGAGGGGCTGCCGCCGCGCCCCATTCCCGCACTCGCCCCGCAGATGCGGCTGGCCGGCCTCGAACCCTTCACGATCGCAGCGTGATGCCGGGCCAATCGACCGCCCGCTTCGTCAATATCGGCGAACGCACCAATGTGACGGGATCGGCCCGGTTCAAGAAGCTGATCATGGCGGGCGATTATGCCGCCGCGGTCGAGGTCGCGCGCGATCAGGTCGAAAACGGCGCGCAGGTGATCGACGTCAACATGGACGAGGGCCTGCTCGATTCGCGCGCGGCGATGGAAACCTTCCTCAAGCTGATCGCCGCCGAACCCGATATCGCGCGCGTGCCGGTGATGATCGACAGCTCGAAATGGGAGGTGATAGAGGCGGGGCTCAAGTGCGTTTCGGGCAAGCCGATCGTCAATTCGATCAGCATGAAGGAGGGCGAGGAAGCCTTCCTGGCGCAGGCGCGCAAATGCATGGATTATGGCGCCGCGGTGGTGGTCATGGCCTTCGACGAGGCGGGTCAGGCCGATACGAAAGAGCGCAAGGTCGTAATCTGCCAGCGCGCCTACAAGCTGTTGACCGGAATCGGCTTTCCACCCGAGGACGTGATCTTCGATGCCAACATTTTCGCGGTGGCGACAGGTATCGAGGAGCATGACCGCTACGGGCTCGACTTCATCGAGGCGATCCGCGAGATCAAGGCGACATGCCCGCATGCCAGCACCAGCGGCGGACTTTCCAACCTCAGCTTCAGCTTTCGCGGCAACGAAACAGTGCGCCGCGCGATGCATTCGGTGTTCCTCTTCCACGCGATCCCCGCCGGGCTCGACATGGCGATCGTCAACGCCGGGCAGCTCGACGTCTATGACACGATCGATCCCGCGCTGCGCCAGGCCTGCGAGGATGTGATCCTGTGCCGCCATACGGACGCGACCGAAAACCTGATCGCGCTGGCCGAAAGCTACAAGGATGTCGATGCCAGGGCGGAGAAGGAGGCCGAGGAATGGCGCGGCTGGCCGGTTGCACGGCGGATTGAACATGCGCTGGTCAAGGGCATCGACGCGTATGTGGTTGCCGATACCGAGGAAGCGCGCCAACAGTTCGCGCGCCCGATCGAAGTGATCGAAGGGCCGCTGATGGACGGCATGAACGTGGTCGGCGACCTGTTCGGCAGCGGCAAGATGTTCCTGCCGCAGGTGGTCAAATCGGCCCGTGTGATGAAGAAGGCGGTGGCGCATCTCATCCCCTTCATCGAGGCGGAGAAGGAAGCCAGCGGCCTTGCCGATCGTTCCAAGGGCACGATCGTGATGGCGACCGTGAAGGGCGACGTGCACGATATCGGCAAGAACATCGTCGGCGTCGTGCTGCAATGCAATGGCTACGAGGTGATCGACCTGGGAGTGATGGTCCCCTGGCAGGACATCCTCAAGTCAGCGAACGACAACAAGGCCGACATGATCGGGCTTTCGGGCCTCATCACCCCGTCGCTCGACGAAATGGTCACGGTGGCCGAAGAAATGCAGCGCGCCGGAATGGAACTGCCGCTGCTGATCGGCGGGGCGACCACCAGCAAGGTCCACACCGCATTGCGGATCGATCCGGCTTATCACGGCCCGGTGATCCATGTGCTCGACGCCAGCCGCGCGGTGGGCGTCGCCAGCCGCCTTTTGTCCGATACGCAGCGCGATGCGATCGTCGGTGAAACCGCGGCCGAATATGTGCATGTGCGCGACGCGCGCGAAGGCCGGACGCCAAGCGAACTCCTGAGCCTCGACGAGGCCCGCGCCAATTTCTACGATGCTTATTTCGCCGACAAGGCACCCGCCCCCGCGCACCCGGGGGTGCATGCGTTCAAGGACTGGCCGCTCGCCGATCTGCGCGAATATATCGACTGGACGCCGTTCTTCCGCGCATGGGAACTGCACGGCAATTTCCCCGCCATCCTCGACGATCCGGTGGTGGGCGAAAGCGCGCGCAGCCTTTTTGCCGATGCGCAGGAGATGCTGGACAGGATCGTCGCGGAAAAATGGCTGGTCGCGCGCGGTGTGTGCGGCCTGTGGCCTTGTGCGCGCGATGGTGATGATGTCACCGTTCACCTCGCGGAGCGCGAAGAGCATGTCGTCCTGCCCTTCCTGCGCCAGCAGGTGAAGAAGAGCCGCGACCGGGCAAATTACTCGCTGGCCGATTTCATCGATCCCGATGGCGACTGGATCGGCGGCTTTGCCGTGGGCATCCACGGCATCGAACCGCATCTGGCGCGGTTCAAGGCCCATGCCGACGATTATTCGGACATCCTGCTCAAGTCGCTTGCGGATCGCTTTGCCGAGGCATTTGCAGAGCGGCTGCACCAGCATGTGCGCAAGGAACTTTGGGCCTATGCGCCCGACGAGCAACTGACCAACGAGGCGCTGGTCAAGGAACAGTATCGCGGCATCAGGCCCGCGCCCGGCTATCCAGCCTGCCCCGATCATTCGCTAAAGCCGATCCTGTTCGATCTGCTCGATGCAAGGCACAATGCCGGA
>PNJY01000172.1 GCA_013822125.1 Erythrobacter sp.
CGAAGCGGGCGATGTGACCCAGTAACGAACAAGGCTCGCCATGTTCATTACTGCCAGATTGATGTCAGACGCCTTGCCACAGGCGGCGCTTGCGCGAGCGGCAGTCTTTAGCTGAGCCGGACGTCCAACGGCATCTGTGTGAATGGCCGGGTCTGGGCCGACAGCCGTCACTGCTCAGGTCGGGCCCTGAATGGCGGCTTTGCGTGCCTTATGGAAAATTCCTGCCGATCGGCTACCGACCCCATTGTCGCCATCCCGTCTCCCCGGACTTGATCCGGGGTCCAGCTTTATTCTCGAGCGCCGAGTTCGCGGTTGGTCGTCAAGAATAAGGTCATGAATTTATGCGAAGGACTGCTTCCTGTAGCCAGCGGACTGGCGATACGACGCTGGTATCGGGGTGAAGGGCTGCCGCAAGTAGGCAGAAGTCAAGCGAAGCGACGCATAAATCGGATTGAGGGGATAGCGCGATGGTGTTCGGCAAATGGCTTGGCGGGTCGGATATGGATCATGGCAAGGCTGCGCCCGAAGAGGCCGGCGGCCTAGTCTGGGTGAGCAGCGTGCTTAGCAATTATGACATTGGTATGAAGCAAGGGTCGCGGACCAAATTCTATGGACATCGCTGGAACCCGGCCTCACTGGAGTTACCGCTCTCGCCTCCAGAAATGCAGGCGAATTCGATCCGTCATATGCAAGGTTCTGCGCTCGCTCGATCGGAATTCCCAGAGGCAGAAGCTGTTTGGGATGAAAAGCGGTTCAAAAAAATCAAAGACATCTTCATGGTTGGGCCTTTTTATGGTGTGAAGGGCAAGCTCGCTGACACCCTCGCCCGTTTCGATCTGGGCGAAGGCGGGTTGATCCCCTTCACGGTCTTCAAGGCGGATCTGGAGACGCCTTATCCGGGTGAGTTCTTCCTGCTGAACTTTGGCTGCCTCAAGAATACAGTTTTGCCCGAGCAAAGCCGGAATGTTATTAAATTCTCGGTTCACCACGAAACCGGACTTCAAAAATGGGAGGTCAATAGTTGGTCGGAAGACGGGGACGTTGTCGTTTCGCGTACCGTATTGGATGGTCCAGACCTGTGGTTTGACCCGGCCATCTACAATAAAATTTTCATGAGCGACGCGATGGCGCAAGCGTTGATTGCCATCGGCATGGGCGATGTGTTCAAGCTGAAGCGTTGCGCCATCGCCTGACCCACGTCGGCCACTTGCGTGGCGGTCAAGCGAAGCGGGACCCCGGATCAAACCCGGGGCGACGAGAGAGGGATGGCAGGAAACCACCCACTCCCGGTCATTCACCCCTGCAAGGCGAGCACCTGAAACCGGACGCGCTCACCCTGCCGAATCCGCAATCCCTTGCGCGGTCTTGTAGTCGGGCTTGCCGTTATTGAGGCGGAGCGACTGCTCGGTGAACAGATAGAGCCGCGGGATCTTGTAGCCCGCCAGCCCGGCGCGGGCGTGGGTGTCGAGGGCGGCTTCATCCGCCGCGCCCTCGGGCTGGACCACGGCGACGATCTTGCGGCCGAAGCGCGGGTCGGGGAGGCTCACCACCCGCACGTCCTTGACCGCGGGGTGGCCCATCAGCACGGCCTCGACCTCCTCGGGAAAGACCTTCTCGCCGCCGGTGTTGATGCACATGTTGTCGCGGCCGATGAATTCGAGGGTGCCGTCGGCTGCCCAGCGCGCGCGGTCGCCGGTCATCAGCCAGCGTTGGCCGCCGATCACTGGGAAGGTCTGCGCGTTTTTCTCGTCCTCGCCGAGATAGCCCAGCGGCAGCGGGCCGGTGCGCGCAACGATGCCAACGCCATCCGTGCCGGGGAGGATCTCGTTGAAGTGCTCGTCGAACAGCTTGGTTTCCCGGCCCGGCAGGGGTTGGAACTTGCCCCCGCCTGACGATCCCGCTGCGGTGGTGATGACGATCCCGGTGCCCGAGCTTTCCGAGGAACCCAGCGCGTCGATGATCATCAACTGGGGTGCATGCGCGATCAGCCGGGCCTTCAACGCAGGCGAGAACACCGCGCCCGAGGAGGTGATGCTCCGCAGCGACGCCAGCACTTGCGCCCCGTCCCCGCGCGCATCGAGCCGGTCGGCAAGCGGCAGCGCGAAGGCGTCGCCGACGATGAACGCTCCTCTTGCACCAAGGCGCGCGATTTCATCGAGGGCCAGATCGGCGTCGAACTTCGGCCCCGGCAGCAGCGCCAGCGTGCCGCCCTTCAAGAGGTGGATCACCGCAGTAAACTGCCCCGCGCCGTGCATCAGCGGTGAGAGCAGCAGCAGCGGCGAGGTGCTCGCCGGATGCTCGGGGCCGATCGCGGCGGCTTGCGCGACCTGCTCCTCGAGGCTGGCGACCATCAGCGGCGGGGTGCCCGGCGGGCGCTGCCACACGCCGATATTGAACGCGCCCCAGGCCTGATCCATCGGCCACATCACCGCCTTGGGCATGCCCGTGGTGCCGCCGGTCGCGGTGAGGAACAGGGCCTCCGGGTCATCATGGATGGCGAAGCCTGCGGGCTGCGGGGTGTGGCACAGCGCGTCCCATTCCCCGCCCCCGACATCGACCGTCAGCGTGCCCGCCGGCATCGCCTCGCGAGCAATGTCCGCAAAATCGCTCTCGGTGAACAGCGCCTTCAACCCGAAGCGGGTGACAATGTCGGCCAGCTCGCGCGCCTTGTAGTGGTAGTTCACATTGACCGGCACCAGCCCCGCCTTCACGCAGCCAAAATAGGCGAGCATGTAGTCGGGCGTGTTGCGCAGCATCTGCCCGGCGATGTCCCCGGGCCCGAGGCCGCGGGCGCGCAATCCGGCGGCAATCCGGTCGGTGACGGCGTCGAACGCGCCCCAGGTCACCACCCGGCTCCCGTGCACCAGCGCGGGCCGCTCCGCCGGGATCGCCCCCGCCAGCGCCTTCAGCACACTTCCGAAATTCGCGCCCGCAAATGCCATGCCTGCCCAGTCTCCCTGTCTCTTTCGCTAGCCCCCGCGTGGCCGCGATTCCCCTACGTAAAGTGTGAGGACATTCCGAAAAATTGCGGTAGTCTTCCGAATCAGAAAACAAAGAGAGGAGCAAGGGCGCCAAATGGCTACCAATGTTGTCGAACTGCGCACGCCGCAGGGTCGCGAATCGCTCGATCTGCTGCTCGAACAGGTCACCATCACCTGCCCCGAAGACATCCACGATGCCGCCGTGAATCTCGCCCGGATCGCGCAGGAGCGGGGGATGCAGATCGCGGTGTGCGACGACATTTCCTCCAAGGAGCCGATGGTCGATGCGGAAGGCACGATCCTCAACGCCGACATCTTCCGCTGGCTGGATGACGGCGCGCGCTGGTGGGAGGATCACCGCCTCGCGCTGCACTCGCCCCTGCCGCGCGCGTGCCGCTACGAAAGCGAGCCCTTCTGGGTCAACCAGTACGGTTTCTACACCCGCTGGCGCAACCACTACCTCGCCGAGATCGACATGAACGATTTCGAGAAGCGCGCCTTGTGCAAGGCGGCGATCGTGGTGCCGGTGCACTTGCCCTTCGGCCAGATCAGCGCCTCGAGCTTCATCTCGATGGACCGCGACAAGGAAGACCTCTCGGCCGAATTCGCCGAATATGGCGCGCTGTTCGCGATGGTGACGCGGTGCTTTGTCGCCGGCTACGTTCAGGCCCACCGCACCAAGCGGCGCATCCCGTCAGACTGCGTGCTCTCCAAGCGCAAAGTCGAGTGCCTGCGCTGGGCGGCGATCGGCAAGACCGACAAGGAGATCAGCATGATCCTCAACCGGTCGCACGCCACGATCCGCTACCACATCCACCGCGCGGGCGAGAAGCTGGACAGCGTCAACCGCGCGCAGACGATCTTCAAGGCGGGGC
>PNJY01000173.1 GCA_013822125.1 Erythrobacter sp.
GATTTCGGTTCGGGCAATGCCGCATTCTCGCGTAAACGCCGAAACACATTTTCCACGTCAACGACGGCATCATCTACCAATTCGCCGATCGCAATCGCCAGTCCACCCAGCGTCATTGTATTGATCGACAGGCCAAAAATGGAAAACACAATGGCCGTGATTAAAATCGATATCGGTAGCGATATAAGCGAAATTGCTGTGGTGCGGGTGTTGAGGAGAAACAGGAAAAGGACGATTGCCACGACGATTGCAGCTTCGATCAAAACTTTCTGAAGCGTGCCAATCGACGTTTCGATGAAATTGGCTTGGCGGAACTGGACCTTGTCGGCGCTAATGCCGTCCGGCAGAGTCGCGGTTATTTCCTTTAGGGCAGCCTCCACCTGCGTTGTTACCGCTATTGTATCTGCGGTTGGCTGCTTCTGCACGGCAATCACCACCGCTGGCGCGCCGTCATAACCGGCCTCGCCGCGCCGGAAACCGGCCGCAAAGTCGGCCGAGGCTACCTGCGAAAGTCGCACAGGGCCGTTCGCACTTTCGCCAACGACCAGCGCGCGTAGATCGTCGATCCGTGTTGTCTGCGCTACGCCCCGGATCAGATACTCCTTTTGAAACTGATCGACGAAACCGCCGCCGCTGTTGGTGCCGAACTCGCGCAACTGCCGATCAATCTGGTCGAGCGTTATACCCTGCGCCGCCATTGCGGCCGGATCGGGCGACACGCGGTATTGCCTCACTTCGCCGCCAATCGGGATAACCTGTGCAACGCCAGGTATAGTGAGCAGGCGGGGTCGGATCTGAAAATCAGCAATCTCGCGCGCTTCCATCGGGCTGGCTTTGCCATAAGGGATGGCGACAAGCATGATCTCGCCCATGATCGACGTCACCGGACCCATCTGGGGAACTGTTCCCGGCGGTATTTGCTCGCGCACGAGCGTCAACCGCTCTGCCACTTGTTGGCGTGCGCGAAAGACGTCTTCGCTCCAGTCAAACTCGACGTAGACCACTGAAAGTCCGATGCCGGAAACCGACCGAACCCGTTCAACCCCGGGAACACCGCTCATCGACGTTTCAATTGGGCGGGTTACTAAAGTTTCGACTTCGGGTGGTGCGAGGCCCGGCGACTCAGTCAGTATTGTTACGACTGGACGATTGAGATTGGGCAGGACGTCAACCGGCAGCCGGCTTGCCGACACCAGCCCCATCGCAACCAGCGCAATCGCTGCAAACAGGACCAGTATCCGGTTGCGCAACGAAAAGGCGACGATGGCGTCGAACATGCTTAGCGAACCTGGCCGAGCAGAGTTGCCCCGATTGTCACCACACGCTCGTCTGCTTTAACCCCTGAGAGTATCGCGACACTGCTAGCGTCAACAGGCGCGGTGGTCACGTTGCGCAAGGCAAAGCCTTCGGCGCGCGTTTTGACGAACACAGATGTCAACCCATTTGAACCGCTGATTAGCGCAGCACGCGGCACAATGACACCTGCGACCTGCTCGCCCAGTGGTGCCGCAATCGTTACGCTTTCGCCAATGCGCAAACGTGGCGGCGCACCGACAATACGGAAAAGGCCTTGTGCCGCGCGCCCCCGGTCGGCAAGGCCAGCGCCTTCAAACACCAGATTGAATGTCGCGCCGTCGCTAGTCTTGCCAACCGCGCTTGCTCCAGCCGATATAGGGCGGCGGTCGAACAGATTGGCTTCGACATAGAGACGCGACGGATCGACAATTTCAAATAGCGTAGTTTGTGCAGCAACGACCTGACCGACGCGGACACCGCTTACCGAGATGACACCGCTGATGGGGGCACGCAGCACTTCACGCGCCGATGTCGCTTGACTCAATCCTGCGCGACGCGATTGCAGGCCGCGCAGGGTGATTGATGCCTCTTCAATTTCACGGCGCGGCACCACGCCCTCAAGCCGACGAAGCCGGGTCGCCCGATTGGCGGCAAGCGCGATTTGTTGATCGAGATCGCCCAACTCGCGTGATAAAGATGCACGATCTATCGCCTGAAGCGGCGGTTCGATGATTGCCAATATCTGTCCAGCACGCACCGATTGTCCGATGACCGCAATTCCAGATGCGCCTGCACTGACGCGTCCCCCGGTCGCGCTTTGCACCAGACCGCCGCGACGCGGATCAGCGATGATTTGGCCGGTGAGATTGGCAGACGGTGTAGCAAAACCGTCCGTCGTAATAATTGTTCGCAGGCCGATGATCCGCTGAACGGTCTTGGGTGCAAAGACGCCGCCGTTTGGCAGCCGCGCTGCGGCATCTCCGCCGCCAATCACGCCACCAGCGGAGGTGTCGGGCGCTGCTGGCGCGCCATGATCTTCATCGCCGTGCGCTTGAATGGCGCGGGGCTGCATGAAAAAGAACCCCAACCCGAGCATAATCAAAGCTGCGCCCGCCTTACGCGAGCGCCAAAAGATGAAGGCAACGATAACCAGCACTGCAACGCCCGCCGCTACGATCCAATAGGTCCATCCACCGCTTGATAGCGATGCTTCTGCTTCTGGAATTTTCAATTCAGCCGATAACGACTCGACCGCTCCGGCGCGCGTCACAAGGAAAGCCACCTGATGCGTTCCTGCGGCCTCAAATTTGGGGTCTGACACGGTGTATACACCGTTCGCTAATTTTGCTGTTTTGCTTTGGCCGTCGATTGTGACGTTTAGATTTGCGTTGGTTATCGGCGCATTGTCAGCCCATCCATCAATCCAGACCGTCATGTCGTCGGCATCAACCGCTGCAACGAGCTCCAATGTAGCTGTTCGCGCCTCAATTCGGGGCGTTGTTCCAGCCGGCGCGCTGACAGCTGCCGCAGTTCCGTGATCTTCATCGCCGTGCGCGTGTGAGGAATATGGTGCGGATAACAAAAATGCAGCGGCAATGGATGCCATGAAATATCTGAAAATCATGGCAAAACACCCATTGCTTGATTGAGGTTAGAAATCGCCGCCGATTTCGCAATGCGGGCGGCTCCTAAATCGCGGTCTGCATCGAACAGTGCCTGCCGCGCACGTAGATATTCGATATAGCCAATCTCGCCCTCCGTTCGGCCTCTTTCGGTCAGCATGAGCGCCTCACGCAGCGCAGATTGCCGCATCTCGGCATCGACAAGCGCGCGTTCTGCAATTGACAGGCGCACCGATGCAGCTCTCTGGTCTGCGATCAACCGCAACCGCAACCGCGCCGCCTCGGCAACAGCGGCCAAGGCTTCGGCACGCGCACCGCGCATCGGCGATCGCACGCTGATCGCGACCGAGCGGCACCGCAATGCCCACGAGCAATGCATCTTCGTAATTGCCACGCGGATCGTTACGCTCACGACGGACACCAATAGTTCCCTCAACTCTAGGGCGCGTGCCAAACCGCGCATATGCGGCGTTGGCTTCCAATGCCTTGGCGTTCGCTTCTGCTGCGCGCAACGCCGGGTGGGTTTCGATATCTGTGCTTGGCGATAGGTCTTCATCCCCAAATATGTCCGGCACATCACCGATCAATCCCTCAACCGATGCCCGCGCTTCGGCCAGATCGCTTTCGGAAGCGGAAAGTCTTCCCATGGCAGCAGCAAGGTCCGCCTGTGAAACCAATAACTCCCGCCTCGCCTGCACACCGGCTTGCACTAATCGTGCAACTTGCTCGGTTTCAACGCGTGCAATCGCAACATGCTGTTGTTCAATCTCAACTGCGCTACGCGCACCGGCCAATTGCCAATATGCGGTTCGGATATCGCCCGCTAATGTAAGCTGGGCCGCCACCAGCTTCGCATTTACAGCATCGCCAGCTAGCGCCGCTGCGCTGATACCAGAGCGCCCTTC